>NZ_JASCAE010000055.1:0-113212 GCF_029967975.1 Pseudomonas sp. V98_8 | reverse complement strand
CGGCCAGCAGGTATTCGGCGGCCACGGTTATATCCGTGAGTGGGGCCAGGAGCAACTGGTGCGCGACGTGCGCATCACCCAGATCTACGAAGGCACCAACGGTATCCAGGCGCTGGACCTGGTGGGACGCAAGATCGTCGGCAGCGGCGGGGCGTTCTACAATCTGTTTGCCGACGAGATTCGCCACTTCACCGCAACGGCCAGTGCTGACCTGGCGGAGTTCACCAAGCCGCTCAACGATGCGGTGACGACGCTCGACGAGCTGACGGCATGGCTGCTGGACCGGGCGAAAAACAACCCGAATGAAATTGGCGCGGCGTCGGTTGAGTACCTGCAAGTGTTTGGCTACGTGGCCTATGCCTACATGTGGGCCTTGATGGCCAAGGCCGCGTTGGGCAAAGAAACGCAGGACGATTTCTACGCCAGCAAACTGGGCACCGCACGCTTCTATTTCGCCCGCCTATTGCCGCGCATTCACTCGTTGAGCACGTCTGTGAAGGCGGGTAGCGAATCGTTGTTCCTGCTGGGTGCAGGACAATTCTGATCGGGGAACCAGCGACAGAAAACCCCGCATTCGCGGGGTTCTTTGGTGAGACTGAGCGATTTTCCTCACCCCTCAGGATTCTCTACATCATTAATCACGCTGTATCTCTAGGTGAGATTGTGGTTTACACAATCCTTCCATAAACGGTGCGGAAGTCCTACAGCGAGCGACCGCTTTTGGCCGATCTCTGCCCATCATGATCGGCAGAGATCGGCCAAATGCGGTCGCTCAAAACACCTATTTATTCCGAGTGTCTTTACGCTACCAATAGTCAGATTTGTCAGATGTCTTGCATTGCGGTGTTACTACGGCCCCCCGTGTCACTCCAGAGTTCCGCAGTTAGTTGCGGCGAAAAAGTGCCGTCCTCCTGGGCTGCGTTATAGGGTGGGCGCGTCAGGAGTGAAGAAGAAAGCTAGGCCGAGGATCAGGTACACGGCGAGCAACTGCACGCCTTTGAGCCAGTCTGAGCGACCATCGCCAGCCACTTGGCCGGTGATCAACACCGCTAACAGGACGCTCAACACCAAACCGCCGGAAAAGGCCAAGCCCATGGGCAAAGGCCCAATGAAAAGACTGGCCAGTACCAGAAGTGGAGCGACCAGCAGGGCCACCTGGACGCTGGAGCCGATGGCGATCGACAGTGCAAGGTCCATGCGGTTCTTCATGGCGGCCGAGACGGCTGAGGCATGTTCGGCCGCATTGCCAAGGATTGCCACGACAAACACACCGACAAAGAGGTTGCTGAGGCCGAGCTGACGTGCACTTGGCTCGATGGCACCGACTAGGATCTCGCTGATCCAGGCGATCAGCACAGTGGCCACGCCAAGCACCGACAAAGCCTTACCAGTTGGCCAGGGTGGCGGCTGATCCGGGCTCTGCTCCATGCTGAAAGTACCGGAAAACAAGCTCTTGTGAGTAATCAGCGAATACACCAGGAACAAACCGTAGACCAGTAGCAAAATCAGAGAGATGTACAGGCTCAGCGATTGCAGACCTTGTGGGTTGCGGGGCGTGATGACGGCGTTGTAGGCGGCCGGCAGAATGAGGGCGATGGTGGCCAGGGTCAGCAGGGTAGCCTGGGAGCGAGCCCCCGAAATGTTGTACTGCTGTTCGCGGTGACGAAGCCCGCCAGCCAACATGGCGAGGCCCAACACCAGCAGGATGTTGCCGACGATAGATCCGACGATGGATGCCTTGACCACATCATGGAGACCCGCGCGCAAAGCGCTCAGGCCAATGATCAGCTCGGTGGCATTGCCGAAGGTCGCATTTAGCAACCCGCCAACGCCCTCTCCGGAGCGCTCCGCCAAATGTTCTGTAGCCTGTCCCAGCCAGCCTGCAAGCGGTACGATGGCCAATGCTGCCATCAGGAAGATCAGCAGGTGGAGGTCCGCTGCGAAGTATTCAAAGACAATTGCAATGGGAACGAAGACAAGCATCCAATTGAGCATTTAAGTCTTCCTCTCGCTGATGCGCAGCCACTATAGGGGATCGTAGGTCTCGCAAGAATGGTCTGCATTCCTTGTCTCGTCTAAAAACCAGGCGGCCAATAAAACAGAAGTGACTGAAAGTAAGAGCAACTGCCGACCATTTAGCCAATCTGTTGCGTCGACCGGTTGAATCCACACCCCATTGCGGACGTTGACTGTCGTAGGCTGTATACCTCGGCTTGCCGGGGTATACAGCTAGGTGGAAGGGTTAGGTAGCTGTGCTCCAGTAGTACATATTGGAGAAGAGAACAGTCTGTAGATTCTCCCTAGCCTCTTTGCCAAGGTAGCCGGGTTTAGTTGGGTTGGCTGTAGTCGGTCTGCAATTAACGATGACGCTAGGGCAATGCATACACCCGGAACAGCTTTTTCATCGTATCGTTGATCCCGCCCAGGTACTTGTCGTACCCCTGCTCGATGGCACCGGAACGATAGGCCTCGCTCAGGGCCGTATCGACCAGCAGGCGGAAGTCCTCGTCACCGCGTTCGACGATCATGGCCACCGGGGCGTACTCGAAGATGCGGTCCAGAACCATCAGGTCATCGTTGGTGCCGCCTTTTTCCACCTGGTTTTTCAAAAACATGCGCTCGGCAAAGAACGCATCGGCCTTGCGCGCGGCCACCAGCCCGGCCCCTTCTTCGGTATTGGCCACGGTCACCAGCGAAGCGATCACGCCGAGCATGCGCATCCGTTCACGAATCCAGTCTTCGGTCACACCTCCCTCAATGGTGGCGTACGTCTGGTTAGCCAGGCCGCGGTTGATCGTCGCCCGCCAGGTCGGGCCGGGGTTGGCCTCCTTGCCGTTGAGCGCGTTGAGCAGCGGTTGCGCGGCATCCTTGCGCACCAGTACCGAGAGGCCGGCGGTGTACACCGGTATCGAGTAGCTGATGGTCTTGCGCCGTTCGAGGGTCGGCGGAGTCGGCGTGCAGAGGATGTCGACCTTACCCAGTTTCACCGCACTGGTCTCTTCGGCAACCGTGACGGGCTGGTAGCGTACCTGCAGGTTGGGCAGATTGAGTTCGGTTTTGAGCTTGTCGGCGATCTTCAGGCACAGGTCGATGGCATAACCGCTAGCTTTGTCGCCTTGTGCAACGCTGAAGGGCGACAGGTCCGGCACGTAACCCAGGGTAAAGGCGTTGCTGGCGCGGATGCGCTCCAGAGTGTTGGCGCCCGCCACCAGTGGCAGCGCGGTGAACACCAGGGCAAGTAGCAGGCGAGTGGTTTTTGCAAATGATACGTTCATGTCTGGTTTCCCCGTGTACAAGTCTGTGCAGTCCTGGTTGCGATGCCTAAACATTGCCGGTCCTGGCCTGGGCGGCGGGTAGCACGTCGACGAAACGCTTGGCGAGGAAACCATAGAGCAGGTAACCCAAGGCGAGCACCAGGGTGCCGCCAAATACCGCATCCTTGCCGCAGGCATACAGGGCATACAACGAGTAGGCCACCGCCACCAGCAGCACCACCAGGTTGCGCGAGTACACCGCGGGTCCCACCTGGGCCTTGTGCATGATCACCAGCAAGCCGGTGAGCGCCGTTATGTAGGGGATCAGGTTGGTCACCGCCGCCAGGCTGACCAGTTTGCTGAACTGTGCCGCGGCATCGGGTGAGATGGTCGATATGGCCATGATCGTCTGCAGCACGCCGCAGACGATCATGCCGATCACGGGCGCATTGCTGGCGTTGACCTTGCTGAACAGCTTGAGGAACAGGTTCTGGTCGGCGGTCATCTTGGCGGTCTGGGCCAGGGTGAACTGCCAGCCCAGCAGCGAGCCGACGCAAGCCATGACCGCCAGCGCCATGACGATGTTGCCCACCATCGGGTTGAAAATCTTGGCGTAGACCAGCGCGAAAGGCGCCGAGGAATTGGCCAACTCGGCGTTGGGAATGATGCCCTGGATGACGGTGGTCGACAGCACATAGACCGTGGCGGCACCCAGGGTGCCGAACAGGCAGGCCAGCGGCACATTGCGCTTGGGATCTTCCACCGCGTCGGTGGCCTGGGCTGCCGACTCCATGCCGAGGAAGGCCCACAGGGTCAGGGGTATGGCCTTGCCGATGGCTTCGGAGATGGCCAAGTTGTTGGGGTTCCAGGCGGCCGCCAGCACATCGGAGTCGAACCAAAACCAGCCGATGATGCTCAAGCCCGCCACCGGAATGATCACCCCCCACACAGTGAAAGCACCGATCTTGCCGGTAATGCTGGGGCCACCGAAGTTGGCAATAATGGTGATCCAGATCAGCCCGACCGTGCCGACGAACAGCGGGATGGCACCACTGCTGAGCCAGGGCAGGAAGGCGCTCATGTAGCCCACCGCCGAGATCGCGACGGCGACGTTGGCGATCGCCAAGGACAGGAAGTATAGGTACGAGCAGAGGAAGAACCCCGACTTCGCATGGGCTTCCTCGGTGTAGGCGGACAAGCCGCCGGAACGCGAGCAGAACACCCCGCACTGGGCGAAGCAGTAGGCAATGGCCATCGAGCCGATCGCCGTGAAAATCCACGACAACAGCGAGACGGCCCCGAGTTGGGCCATGTTGGTGGGGAGCATAATGATGCCTGACCCCATCATGTTGACCGTGACCAGGGTGGTGAGCCCCATCAGGCCCATTTTCTTACTTGAATCAGCCATCGCAAACTCCTTGCCTTGTTCAAAGTTTTGAACCTGCGCCCGGCAATGACAGCAAGCGGCCGGACAAGGGCTAACGCTTACTGCTTGACCACATAAACCCTGTAGGTTGGGCGCCCCTGACTGTCGCGTTCGATCTCGACGCCATGGTTATCATGTTCAAAACCTGGGAAGCGGCCATCGAAGGCTTCCATCGCCAACAGGTAATCGACAATGGCTTTCTTGTCGTCGCCGGCTTTCTCACCAGGCATCATCAGCGGAATGCCCGGTGGATAGGGGACGATCTGTACGGCAATGGTGCGACCCACCATGTCGCGCACGGCAATCTGTTCAATTGCGCCCTTGACCAGCTTGGCGTAGGTGTCCCTAGGCGAGGACACTTGGTCGGGTAGCAGGGTGTAGGCCTCATCCATGTTCTGCAGCATTTTTGTGGCAAGCATGTCCTGGTGCATTTCATTGGCCAGATCCTTGAGGCCCATGCCGCTGTAGCGATCGCCATGGCTGTTGACCAGATCAGGCATGACCTGTTCGAGTGGCGAGTTGCCGTCGTAATGTTTTTTGAACTCCATCAGACCGGCCACCAGCGAGCCCCATTTGCCTTTGGTCACGCCCAGACTGAACAACAGCAGGATCGAGTAGGGCTCGGTCTTTTCAACCACAATGCCTCGGCTGGAGAGGAAGGACGACACCAGCGGCGCTGGGATGCCGCTATTCTCCATCTGGCCTTCGAGAGTTTGCCCCGGAGTCAGCACCGTGACCTTGATCGGGTCGAGCATGCAGTAGTCGCTGCCCAGGTCGCCGAATCCGTGCCAGGTGGCCTCAGGTTTGAGCACCCAGGCGTCACCTTGGCGGAGGATTTCGGGATCGACATCGACAAAGGGAACTCCGTTGACTTCATCCGGTTGCCAGACGCCGAACCACCAGTCCTTGGCGTTGCGCTGCTGTATTTCCTTGTTCAGGCGCACCATTGCCTGGCGAAAGGCGATGGCTTCGCCAATGGACTCATCAGTTAGGTAGCCACCGGCATCGTTCATCATTTTCGCCGAGACGTCGGTCGAGGCGATGATGCTGTACTGTGGCGAAGTCGAGGTGTGCATCATGAAAGCCTCGTTGAACAAGGCCGGTTTGACCGGCACCTTGCCTGAACGAATATGGATCATCGAGGCCTGGGATAGCGCAGCCAACAGTTTATGGGTGGAGTGGGTGACGGTGACGGTGGCGTCGTCAGCATGCCGCTCGCCGCGGTGCATGCCGTAGCGGCCTTCGTACAATGGGTTGAAGCGGGCATAGGCGTACCAAGCTTCATCGTAGTGGATACGGTCGACGCTTTGGCTCAGCTCGCGGGTGGTGGTTTGCACGTTGTAGCACAGGCCGTCATAGGTCGAGTTGGTCAGCACTGCTAACACGGGTTTGGCAGTTTTGTTGGTCGCCAACGGGCTTTCGGAGAGTTTCTGCGCAACGGCGGCAGGGGTCAGTTCTGTGCGTGGCACCGGCCCGATCAGGCCGCGTGCATTGCGCCGTGGACGCAAGTACAGCGGTACTGCGCCGGACATGTTCAAGGCATAGTTCAACGATTTGTGGCAGTTGCGGTCCACCAGCACGGCATCGCCATCCGTCACCGCCGAGTGCAGGACGATCTCGTTGCTTGCGGAGCTGCCGCCCACGGAAAAGAAGGTGAAGTCGGCGCCGAATACTCGTGCGGCATATTTTTCCGCTTCATCGATCGGGCCGGAGTGGTCGTTGAGCGAGCCCAATTCGCCGACCGAAACGCTCAGGTCAGAGCGCAACATCTGCTCGCCATAAAAGTCGAGAAATGCACGACCAACAGCAGTCTTCATGAAGGCAGTTCCGCCGGTGTGCCCCGGGGTGTGCCAGGAATACTCATGGGTGCCGGCGAAGTTTACCAACGCGCCAAAAAACGGCGGCAAGATGCTGTCCAGGTAGCGGCGAGATGCGGCTTCGATGCGCCCGGCGATAAACTCCGGGCTATCTTCGGGCTGCCAGATAAAACCGTCGATGTGCTCCACGAAGGCCAGCGGCACTTGGCTCTGATGCGCCCGGCTCATGCCGAGCATGATCGGCAGCTGTGCCGTGCGCCGACGGATCAGCTGGATCAGCTGTAGCGCCAAGTCCTGGTTGGCTTCGCAAAGGCCCCAGCCGATGATTGCGCAACAGTAGGCCGAGTTGGCGCTGACGGCGATTTCGGCCTCTTCCAGCGACCCGGCCAGCTCTACCTCCAAATCATGTTCATGCAGAGCGGCAGCTATCGCCTCGACGCTACGTAGAATGATGCTGTCGTTATGCTCCTGGGTGTTGGCCACGATCAGCACCGGGAATCGCTGCGCCAAGTCAACTGGCAATCGGGTTTGCGAGTAACTCATGCATATCTCCTTGAGCAATTATTTGGACGCAGCATCAGGCCTTAAGCACGTATCCATAGGCGCGGGTTCGACCGCCTTCTTCTTTCAGGTACACGCCCTGCAGTTCCGGCGTGAAGCCGGGCAAAGCGTTGATGCCTTCCTCCAGCGCGAGGAAATACTTCAGTACCGCGCCACCCCAGATTTCCCCCGGCACCACGCACAACACACCGGGCGGGTAGGGCAGCGCGCCTTCGGCAGCGACACGGCCATCGGCATCGGCCAGCGCGACCAACTCGACATTGCCACGGATGAATTCGATTTGAGCCTGTTGCGGGTTCATGGCTTTTTTCGGGAAGTGCTCCTTGCGGAACATGTCCTTCTGCAATTGCTGCACATTATGGCTGCGGTAGAGATCGTGCATTTCCTGGCAGAGCTGGCGAATCGTGTAGTTGCGATAGCGGTCTTCAAAGCGTGCATAGATGGCCGGCAGCACCCGGCTCATGGGCGCGTCATCGCTGATGAACTGTTCGAAGCGGGCCAGTTGCGCGGCCAGATGGGCCATCTTCGCCCAGTCTTCGGCGGGCGTGAGCAGGAACAGGATCGAGTTGAGGTCGCACTTTTCCGGAACGATGCCGTTCTGGCGCAGGAAGTTGGCGAGGATGCCGGCGTGGATGCCGAAGTCGGTGTAACTGCCGTCAATCGGGTCAATGCCGGGAGTGGTAAACAGCAGCTTGCAGGGGTCGATGAAGTACTGCTTGTCGGCATAACCGGGGAAGGCATGCCAGCGATCCTTGGGGTGGAACTCGAAGAAACGCAGGTCGTTGGCGATGGCGTCGGTGGGGTGGTCCTGCCAGGGGCGGCCGTCGATGGTTTCCGGCACGAACGGACGCACCAGGGTGCAGGCCTCGAGGATCAGCTTGCGCGCGTTGATGCCGAATTTCACGCAGTCTTCCCACAGGCGCAAGCCACTGCGGCCGGCGTGGATACGCGCATTCACATCCAGTGAGGCGAACAGCGGGTAGAACGGGCTGGTGGAGGCCTGGGCCATGAACGCGTTGTTCAACCGCGCGTGATTGCAGTAGCGCGCCTGGCCCTTGATGTGGCGGTCCTTCTTGTGGATCTGCGAGGCCTGAGAGAACCCGGCTTGCTGTTTGTGCACCGATTGGGTGACGAAAATCCCCGGGTCGTCTTCGCCCAGGTCCAGCAACATGGGCGAGCAATCCTTCATCATCGGGATGAACTGTTCGTAGCCCACCCACGCCGAGTCGAACAGGATGTAGTCGCACAGCTTGCCGATGCGGTCGACCACCTGGCGCGCGTTGTAGACGGTGCCGTCATAGGTGCCCAGTTGAATGATCGCCAGGCGAAACGGCCGCGGCAACTGAGCCTTGTCCGGGGCGACTTCCTTGATCAGCTCGCGCAGGTAGTTTTCCTCGAAGCAATGGGCGTCGATGCCGCCGATGAAGCCGTAGGGGTTGCGCGCGGTTTCCAGGTACACCGGCGTGGCACCGGCCTGGATCAATGCGCCCTGGTGGTTGGATTTATGGTTGTTGCGATCGAACAGCACCAGGTCGCCAGGCGTCAGCAGGGCATTGGTGACCACCTTGTTCGACGCCGATGTGCCGTTGAGCACGAAGTAGGTCTTGTCCGCGTTGAACACTGTCGCGGCATGCTTCTGCGCCTGCAGGGCCGGGCCTTCGTGGATCAGCAGGTCGCCAAGCTTGACGTCGGCGTTGCACATGTCGGCACGGAACAGGGTTTCGCCAAAGAAATCGAAGAACTGGCGGCCGGCGGGGTGCTTGCGAAAAAACTGGCCGCCCTGGTGACCGGGGCAGGCGAAGGTCGCATTGGCGGCCTCGGTGTAGTGCTTGAGGGCGTCGAAGAAGGGCGGCAACAAATTTTCTTCGTAAGCCTTGGCGGCGGTTTCGAGTTGGTTGCCGTAGTACTCGGCATTGTAGTTGGAGAGGTCAAACACGCCGTTGACCTGCAGAATGACATCTTGCAGCTGCTTGTAGACTTCTAAGGAGCGATTGCCGCGGCCCTGCGATGCAACCAGAAAAATCGGGATGTCGAAGCCGGTTCGCTTGATGGAATCCAACGCCCCTGCAGCCAAATCATCCACTGAAAGAACTGCGACGGCGACGTCGGTAAAGTCGGTCTGTTCGAGAGGAACGACTTCACGGGCAGTACGGAAACAATCTCGCGTCGCTTCGCTGGCAGCGATTTTCAAAGCGTTCATAACCAGACTCTCTCGATTTCATGACGTCGAAGTTCCTGGGCAAGTCTCTTCAGAGGCACTACTGTCCGGGGTTAGGAGCGAATTTCCTCATTGGGTATAGTCCATTTTTTTAGGTTGATATTTTTTTAGATTTTTTTTGCCGGGCCCTACGGATTTTTTTGGGGCATGGCGAAAGCCGTCGGACTATTGTGGTTTATAGAACTTTCGGTTCTCAGTAACCGGCACGGATTCACACGCTACGCTTCTGCCTGAAGCTTTCTGGTATTCAGGCGCAAACGTTGCGAAAGGGGAATCAACCCGTGCAGGTAATTTTCACGTTTCTCAATGCCAACCCCTACATGTTGTTGTTCCTGGTGATCAGCCTGGCGGTGCTGATCGGCCGCTTCACCTTCAAGGGGTATGGTTTGGGCACAGTAGGTGGCGCCATAGTGGTGGGTTGTGGCGTTGCCATTGCCGCATCCCTCTATGGCATCACGCTCAAGCTAGACACCTTCACCATGAACCTCTTCTACTTTTTGTTCATGTACGGGGTAGGGTTGCGGGTTGGTCCTTCGTTCCTCAATAGCCTCAAGGACGACGGGCTGAAGTTCACCCTCCTGGCGGTCATCTGCAGCTTGGTCAGCCTGGCCGTGGTGGTATTGGGGGCTCGTCTTCTGAACTTGCCGACAGGCGCGGCGGGCGGCATTCTCGCCGGGGCCACGACCATGTCCTCTGCGATTGGCTCGGCCGAACAGGCGGTTGCCTCAGGTGCCGTCAAACTTGCACCGGGCGACACTGTCGAGGGGGTGTCAGCGATGATTACCCTGTCCTATGGCATTACCTACATATGGGGCACCGTCGGCATCGTCCTGATGTGCAAATACATGCCGCGCTGGTGGGGTGTCGATGCAAAGGCGGCAGCCCGTCGCTATGAAGAGCAGCATGGCATGCATGATGTCGAGTACGACGGCCTTTCAGCTAACAAGGCCTTCGGATTGCGTGCTTATCGCCTGGAAAATCCCGCGACCATCGGCCTCAGCATCCGCGAATTCATCGCTCGGTTCCCTGAATATCGCATCGTCGATGTGCATCGCAGCGAGGAATCGATTGGAGCAGATCCTGAAATCCGGCTGCAGTCGGGGGATGTGATTGCCCTTGGAAGTACGCGTACAGGCCTGACCTCCAACATCGGTCTGATCGGCCCGGAAGTCGATGACGCCAAGGCGCTCGCCGTAGCACTGGACCATGCGGAGATTCTTGTCACCGAGAAAGACGTCATCGGCAAGACGCTAAAGGAGTTTCGCGGCCTGGATCTGGCCGGGCAACTTCAGTTGACGCGCCTCCAGCGCGGCGGTGTACCGCTACCAGTGGGGCCGGAGACCCGGTTGCAACGCCGCGACGTGCTTTTCGTCACCGGCCTGTCCGGCGCCGTGCAACGCGCAGGTGATTTGTTTGGCGTCATCGCCCGGCCAAGTAGCATGACCGATCTGTTAACGCTGTTTGTCGGCATGACCCTGGGGCTGCTGATCGGCTTGGTCCAGTTCCCGGCTTTTGGCGCTTCTGTCGGCCTGGGTAGCGCTGGCGGCCTGATGGTGTCGGGCATCATCGTCTCGTCGCTGTCCTCGCGCCTGCGCTTCTTCGGCAATACGCCGAACGCAGCGCGCAACATCCTTGAGGACATGGGGCTGCTGGTGTTCGTTGCGATTGTGGGGATCAATGCCGGTGCCACCCTGTTGGCCCAACTGACGGGTACGCTCGCCGTACAGATATTCCTGGTGGGATTCATCGCCTGCATGCTCCCGCCTTTCGCCGTCTGGGTGATTGGATATCACATGATGAAGATCAATCCAGCGGTGCTGATGGGTGGCATGGCCGGCGCCCGCAGTCATTCCGGCCCGTGCCAGGAGGCCGCGACAGAGATCGGCAGCAACGTGCCGTGGGTCGGTTTTCCCGTCGCCTTTGCCGTCTCGGGAGTCTTGCTTACGGTATTCGGCTACTTCGCCATGGTTCTCGCGGATTGACACTGACTGGCAAGCCGAGGTGTACCAGCCCATAACGACCGTCTGCTTCTGGCCGGAACCGCCCATAAGCGACCGTCTGCTTTGTAAGCAATCTGTTCAATTGCCCGCCCAGCCTCAGCTCAGCCTATGGCGGAGATGAACTAGACTTCCCACATCATTCTTCAAGGACGAGCGCCATGTCAGATAACTCAGACTGCAAGATCGCCACGGCGGACGCTCTGACATTGCTCCTGCACAATCAGCATGCCTTAGGCGCAGCGATAGAAGAAGTAACCAAGTGGCTCTCAGAAAATGGAGTGGGAAGTGTCGCTGCTAACGCAATGTCGGCCATGGAAACGCTGGACACAAATGCTCAAGCCATCACAGATTCCATTATGAGGTTACGCCAGTCATAGATATGAACTGCCCTGATTCTGTAGACAAAAATGACTGGCAGTTATGGGGCAAATAACGGCCACGACGCACTGTGACTGATCCACCCTTGTCCTCCCTCAACCTGGAGGACAAGCCATGAACTCAACTTCTATATATCGCCATCAGCCTTGGAACAAGGGAAAGCTCGTCGGGCAAAAGGCGCCGCTCCGAGTCAGAGATATTTGGGCTATCCGCGGAAGACTTCAGCTTGCTGAGAGGACAAGGGATCTGGCGCTCTTCAACTTAGCTATCGACAGCAAATTGCGTGCCTGTGACTTAATCAAGCTGCGAGTCCGAGACATAGCCCATGGGGAACATGTGTCGTTTCGGGCTATCGTGATGCAGCAGAAAACCCATCACCCAGTGTAATTTGAAATCACTGAGCAAACCCGAACGGTTCTGGAGGCCTGGATGCATCAAGATCACCTCCGCTGCGAGGATTTCTTGTACCCCAGCGGTATGCACGACTCAGACCATCTCTCCAGCAGGCAGTACGCTCGAATAGTCAAAGCGTGGGTGACCGCCATTGGTCTTGATCCAACCATGTATGGTACTCACACGCTACGGCGCACCAAGGCTTCGTTGATCTATCGCAGGACAAAGAATCTGAGAGCAGTTCAAATCTTGCTGGGACATACGAAGCTTGAAAGCACCGTCAGGTATTTGGGCATTGAGGTTGATGACGCCCTCGAAATGGCAGAGCAGATAGAAGTCTGACCATCCACTGCGACGGTCTATGCTAGACCGTCGCTATCCGACCCATAGCTGACGTTGGGAAAGAGTCCAGAGTATCCGGATCGGAAGCCCGGCTTTACGGATACCAGGTTGAAGTGAGGCCTAAAAGGTAACCACTCCATGTTGGTTATTTCTGGTGGTTACTGACCCGGTACAATCCTGCCCCAGCCAGCATGGACAAATACTTAGCGAGATAGATGATATGGCGTCAGTGGGATCATACGGCCTGTCTCCACTCAGAATGCGGTGGGAGAAAGATCCATGCTCATGCTTGTGTCGATAGATATCCGATACTTTTTTGTGTCGCCTGCACTCATCACCAAGGATCGCTCTTTCAGCCCGCCACCACACATGGTTGTGGAGTTGGCGCCAATGATCCTCTCACCAACAGGCAGGTAAAATTTAGCGGTTTCCCCTGAGCCTATCTCTGCCGATTTTTCCCCGTCGATGTACAAGATGGTGTAGCACGCTGAGCCTGTGAAGCCACTATCACGAGTGACTATCAGTGTCCCGTATTGGCCGGTGGGCTTACTCTGAAATGCTGTAAGCCTACTTGCAGGAACGGGGGCGGCTTGGTCTGAGGGAATGGGCGAGGTTGAACAACCCGCCAAAATTATCGAAGAGATCGCAAGCAGTCCGATTAAACGCATAGTCTGGTTGTCCATTCACGACTCAATAGAGCGCGGAAATTACCACGCTCCTGTGTGAATTTTAAGTCCTTGGTGTGCCTATGGTGGGCAATTGCACGGGCTTGCCCACCTGTTTTCATTCGACCTGACAGCCTTTTGCATCGGGTTGGACCAAGTCGTTTCGTGGCCATGATAGGCAGAGAACGACCCATCGCTGCCGGTCAGCAATGGCTGAAATTGGCCGAAGTCGGCCATCTCTACCGACCCATACTCATGCAGCCACTAGAGCCTCTGCGTCACTCGGCACTTGGGAAACGCCGAACAGCCCCAGAACTGTTGCCCCGCATTCGGGCCGGACTTCACGGTGCGAATGAGTAATGCATTGCCGCATTTTGGGCACTTGCGTTCAGCTGTTGGATCATTGCGGCGCTTGAGGTTTTGCACATGTTCACGGTGGGTGGCCAGACTTGGCGGACGCCGGCCGCTTTGCAGAGCTTGCACGAGTGCTTCAACTTCAGCCTCAGTGAATACCGGCTGCTTGAATGACTTGATGTAACGAATGAAGCCACTACCCTGGGTGACATTTTCGGGCATCTCAGATTTGAAGGTGCTTGCGCCAACAAAAGTGACAACCGAGTGCAGATGTTCCGGTTCTACGCCGAGAGTGGTCTGCAGGGCCTTGAGATGTTTGTAGTTCTGCCGCAGTGGGTTCTGGAACGTGAATGTCTTTTTATACAACTTCTGTGTCCACTGCGATTGCCTTTCGCTACCGAATATCCAGCCACTTTTATTCTTGGTCTCCACAACGAAGATGCCGTAGGGAGACAGAAATACATGGTCAATTTGGGTGGTTCCATCGATCGTATTCAGCGTGATGTTGTGCATGCGACGGTAAATTCGCTTGTCCAGTCGACATCTGGCAACCAGCCGTACCAGGAGCTCGCCGATGTGCCCCTTTGCCCAGCGTGATTGCAGTAGACCGATTAGCAGCAAAGGCGGGATAAACCAGTGAAGAGCATCCCAAAACTGCATGAAGCTATGAGTGAAGTCCATTCCTCTGTCTCAATGTGTAACTGAATAGAACATCAATGGACCATAGCGCGACACGAGGGTTTTTCCATTTCGAATTTACTCTCGAGAATTTTGTGAATCGACCCTGCATTTGTAGGCGCACGGAATGGCTGCTTCTGGCCGTTCTCTGCCGGTCATGTCCACGAATCGTGCTGGTCAAATCCGATGCAAATGACTGATCAGGTCGAATGCAAATGGGTGGTCAAGTCTGCGCAATTGCCCATGCATAAAGCGTCGTTTGAACGAGCACTCTATTCTTGTGTGTGCACGGGGGGAAATTTAGCGATAGGTGTCTCATGAATCTACGGAAATCCATAGCACGACTGGTAACTTTGGCAGTCGTAGGATTGGCGTTTTTGCTCGGCTGGTTCGCTTGGGAGCACTACACCCGCGCGCCTTGGACTCGGGATGCAAGGGTGAGGGCCGATGTTGTAACCCTATCGGCCGATGTTGCGGGGCGCATCGTCAACCTCGGTGTGCAGGACAATCAATATGTGGAGAAAGGCCAACTGTTGCTGGAAATAGACCCCTCACGGTATGCCCTGGCAGTGGATCATGCCAAACGTTCGGTGGAAGTGGCCAAGGCTGCTCTGGGTCAATCCGAAGCGACCATTGTCGCGAGTCAAGCATTGCTCAAGCAGCGCCAAAGTGAGGAACTCCGTCGGCGAACCCTCAAGGAGCGCGCAGCGATCTCAGGAGAAGAGTGGGAAAAGTCCAGCACAGACGTGTCGGTCGCCCAAGCCGATTTGTTGCGCAACCAGGCCAACCTGGGTTTTGCCCAGGCCAATGTGCAATTGGCCATCGCCGCACTGGCCGAGGCAGAGCACGATCTGGAGCGTACACGGGTTGAATCGCCTGTTAATGGCTATGTCACCAACCTGCTGACTCGTCAGGGCGACTATGCCACGGCAGGCGGTCCGCTGGTGGCGTTGGTTGACAGTAAATCATTTTATATTGGCGGTTACTTCGAAGAAACCAAGTTGCCGAGGATCGAAGTGGGCAGTCCGGTTCGTATTGAACTGATGAGTGGTGAGATCTTCAGTGGCGTCGTGCAGAGCATTGCGTTCGCCATCGCTGATCGGGAGAACTTGCCAGGCAATCGATTGCTGGCGAACATTAACCCCAGCTACACCTGGGTCAAACTTGCACAGCGGGTCCCCGTAAGGATTCAGATTGACCCCCAATACTCTGGAAAAGAGCACCTACGTGCTGGCACCACTGCCACGGTTACTGTGCTGGAAGGTTTGGACAATGCGCGGAAGTCACGATGATTGTGCTTCGTCTTCGCAGGCACCAGGGGCAGTGGTGCTGAATGTTATTCCCGGCCACCCGGCGACTGCCGAAGGCATATTTTTGCCGAGCCGCAGCGTTGCCCGCAAATCAGCAATTATTCTATCCCGCTGTGCCACTTCCTCATCCCTCAGGCGCAACGTTAGCGCCAGTGCTTGAATGTGCTGAGCACATCGAACAGCTACCGCTTTGTATTGTTTGGCCTTAGCGTTTTCTGCTCGCCGCAGCTCGCCGAGCTCTCTTTCGAGGCGTTTTACCTTGTCCAAGAGACTCATCGGATCGCTTTCAGACAGTTGGCTCTGGGCTCTTGCGATGTCGGCCAATATGTCTGGGAACCGGTACAAGGTAGCCCTACCAACATGGGCCTCCCTTGCTACGTTACTGGGTGTCAGTTTGGCATCGGTACGAACCGGGCGCCCGCGGATGATTCGATCAATCGCGTCGATTATCTTTTGCTTGGTCTGTTCTGTCCTCTTCATGCTTAATCCTCAGGCGCGTCATTTGACTTTGCTGACATCGGTCCGATCAGTAGCGGAGTTATGATTGATTCGACTCTCGTACGTTCTCGTTCCAATGCCTCCTTCTGCGCATCATTTATACCTTTCGTGCGCAGCATCTTATCTAGGTCACTCGCCAGAACTTGCCACGCAGGTAAATGCCGGCGAGATATACAAGCATTAGCGCATCGGTCCGGGCTACAGAAACTGGTGATCGGCTGGCGCGGCTTATCCTCCGAAGCATACGGCTTGCATGCTGCACGATCGGGATCGTAGAAACAGTAGCTGTAAGGCCCCACATGAAACGTTTTTTTATTGTGCTTTAGATAGAAAAGGACATCATCAAATCGCCTATCTCCGGCGGTACCGAACAGCTCAAGAATCTCTTTGGATTTAACTCCTGCAACGGCACCTTCAGATACGTCATAAGCTAGGTCAGTCATGACCTCATCAATAAGTGCAGCCTCCTCTTGGGCTACAAGTTTGTTCCAGCTGGGATCACTGGCGGCGTAGCCTTGAGTGGTGGTGATTCGCGCGTGGCCGAACAGATTTTTCCCCGCAATGATGCCGAACGGTTGCCAGACGATCCATCGAGCTAGGGATCGCCGAAATTGTGAGGTTTTTAGCTCCCATTGCCTTCCATCTGCATTCGCTACCGCAGCCCCATAACTGTTTGTAGCCAAGGTCAGCAGTCGCCTCAAGTTGTTCGTTGTGGTGCTGTTGGTCCCGAAACGGGAAAACAACCGGACTTGGTCGAAGGCCGGATCAGCCAACGCCAATTTCTCCAATGATTTTATAGCATCATAAACTTCTTTG
Organism: Pseudomonas sp. V98_8; assembly: GCF_029967975.1. Taxonomy (NCBI): domain Bacteria; kingdom Pseudomonadati; phylum Pseudomonadota; class Gammaproteobacteria; order Pseudomonadales; family Pseudomonadaceae; genus Pseudomonas; species Pseudomonas sp. V98_8. The sequence goes on along the minus strand of NZ_JASCAE010000055.1, from coordinate 96,502 downwards.
ATGACCACCCAAGTCCGCTCTTCGCCACCTACTTCATCATCAATATCTTCGTCGGCATTCTTGAATGTTCGCCCTTTTACTCGATATATCTTGGGTTGTCCTGCTTTGTCGTACTCCACGGTTGCCGCGTTTAGACCGAGCGAACGTACTTCGCTATCTCTCATGGCTGATAACCCAGCGATGATGACCATGAACGCGGAGTAGACAATACCAACGTCACGCTCTAGAACTCGCCACTTGTTGTAAAAATAAGTCTCGCCGTCCACGTTCGGGTTAACGAAAAGTCGGTGTCGTTTGAGCTTTGTTCTCAGTTCTGTAAATTGTTCACAACGCTTTTTTAATTCGTTTTGAGACGGCTTTTTCATTAATGGGGGCGGTGCTTGACTCAGTACTCGTATAAGGGGGGCAATGACGTCGTCCTGTATGAGTTGTATCGAAAGTTTATACAGAGGTTGCATAACTTCGTCAGGAATTATTTCGGTTCGATTTTCCCCTGTGTTCTGATAATTTAAGACGCGAGTCACAGCGCGGCCATTCCAGGGGTTGAAGCTTAAGCCGTAATCAATTTTCTGCTTGTGAAGCCACATAAGTGGAATAGGAATGAGTGCGCGCACCACAAACGCCTCAGATCGCTTGCCTTTGCCCTTGTTTTTAGGTGAGCTTTTTAACCACTCTACATACCGATCAAGGTCACGTTGTGTTGCGGCAGAAAAACTAAATTTTCCCTCGGCTACCAGCCAGCGCGCCAACATTTTAAGGCATAAAATGTCCTCAACAACAGTTTGAGCTTTTACTTTTCTCGGTCCTTGGGCGGCGCCATTTTGAAATATTCGCGCGTGAGCATATTCCCTCAAAGTCATATCAAATTGGAGATTGCCAAGGTCAGAAAATTCGCTGTCGTTTTGGCTGAATATTTTGCCCCAGTGGATCCGGCTTCTGCTATTGGGGGCTCGGACCTCCTGTTCAAAATTCCATACATCATCAATAAATCGTGAAATCTTAGAAACTGGTGCGTCATCTTTGACGTGCCGAGACAAGGAGTGACCCCATGGAAGAGGAGAAGCAGCATTGCTGGCAATCATATTAGAATGTCCTCATTTCAGGTGGCACATAAGGGCTAAACTCTTTTGCAGCGGTTTTCGCCAATGTAATCGCTTCGCTTGAAAAAGCCGGCAGTATGTGTAGGGTAATAAGAGCATAGGGGTAACCGAATTTCTTTTCCCATTCTTGTTCAGAAATTAAGCGGCGTTGTTCAAGGAAGAAATCCATGTACCACAGGACTTTGGGAAGGGTGCGGCTTGTCCATATGGAGTTTGGGCATCCAAAACACGCCCAAACTTTTCTACATAGTTGCCCCGAAACACCTCCGGGGGCATTGAACATGTCCTTGCAGTCCGCAATAAGCATTTCCTGTTGACCATTCAAGATTGCTTCGGCAGAGACTATATCGGTATTGATAATTGATGCGGCCTCGGCGGCGTTATTGCCGTCGGGAACAACAACGCCCGAAAAAAACGAATGAAATTGATTTTGTCCATTCATGATGGCTTGATTATGAACATCTTCGGTCATACGGTTATTAATATACTCAACCGTGGTACTGTCCCGGCGATGGTCGTGCCCCGCGATCAGCAAATCTCCATTGGAATGTCGATAGCTCAATGTTTTCCAAGTCGGTCTGAGTCTATCCGCGCGTAGTTGCAAAGGAGTGCCATCGTCGTGCTTAAGATTGTGTCGTTTGGCAAACGCGCGGACAGCTCTGGAGAAAGAAACTGGAGACGGACCCGAAATGAAGTTGTCCCGCTTTTTATTTACTACCAACCAGAGTGAAGTATCGTTCACGAGCTCATTACATTTACTAGAAAGCTTTAGATATGTTTGGATTAGCCCGCCTGGGCTAAACGTTCCCTCAGTTCGCACAGGTTGAGTCATTGCTCCTGCGGATCTCAATTTAACGTAATGAAGAAGGGTTTCATGTGGTGTGGTTGTTTGCTCTTCAAGACAGTTTCTTTTAAGGCGCATAGCGCTCTCTGGGTTCAATCCTGTCTTAATGCACAACAACAGATAAAATGGCACCACGTCTTCCAGTGTTGGATACATAGCGCGATAGGGTTCTTTGGTAGTGCCCCATAAACGTCCGCTTTGCTCGCGCAATTCTTTAAAGGAGATGTACCGCCCCTCGTATACATGCTCCAAATACCAAACAATGTTCGCCAAACTGGTCCAGCCATATTCTCGAGGATCTTTTCCGACTTGTCGAAGCTCCTCTTTTTCTGTGACTAATCGAGTCACGGTTTTTCTGATGTCATCGCGACAAGCTTTCTCGATTTGATAAATTTCCTGATCGGTATACGGTTGTTTGTGCTCAACCTTTTTCGGCTTGTTGTTACCTGTCATTAAGGAGATGTGCTGAAGGACGTTTTCGGGATAGGTGCCAGGATTGATGTTTTCGATCTCAAGGAAAAACTGTTTCATGTGACACAACCGTTGGTGCCCGGTACTTGCCCCAGCCAAAGATTTGAGGCCTTCTGAAAGTTCGTCCAATACAGCGACAGTAATATCGCTGAGCTTTTTTATGGGGGGTGCACCTAACGCTTCACGGGCCTGCATAACCTTGCTGAATGCAGACAAAGTGCCTTGGTAGGTACGCATGGAGGAAGGGGATCTACACACATCCAATGTCTTTTGCACCGCGATCAAAAAAGATTGAGCTAAACTTGGACGGTCGCCGAGTACGGATAGGTCAATCCATCCTGTTCCTCGATCCGGAAAGGTTCGCTCGATGCGCAGTTTCTGGATGCCTTGAGTGTTCAAGGTTTCTTCCTCGGGGACTGCCCGGAAAGTAAGCCGATTCTGTCGAATGGAGGGGAGCGGTGGATCGTCCTTGTTATTCATATGATGTACTCCTGACGCAGTAGATCTTCGATGCCGCTAAATTCAGCTGACCACTCACTGATGGCAATATCCGTTAACCTATCGTGAAGATTGATGTAATCAAGGTATTTGTAAGTAGTCGATATCTGAGCGTGCCCCAGCAATTGTTGGACTTTTCGGAGAGGGTCTTCGCAGATGCGTAGATATGTCTGTTTATCGAGAGGGGTATTTTCTTCTCGCGGCTTGTTCACCATAAGTTGGATCAGTTTTGATAATGTGTAGATCGCAAAGGAGTGACGGAGAAAGTGTGGGGTACAATCCACGCCGGAAATAAATGTCGCGCGCTTGAAAAGTTTTTCGACTGCATTCTTCGATAAAGGGTTTCCCTCTTCGTTGAGCCATATCTCTGCCGGGACTTTGTACAGTGGATCACGTTTTTCACGGTTTTCTACGTAGGTACTCCTTTCGTCCTCACAAAACCGATGTACGTCACGAAGTATTTTTTTTGGTATCCGAATTAACCTGCTTTTTTTTCCTTTGGTCGTTTCTCGCCTCAATCTCATCGGTACCGATTTCATATGCGTGAACTGTGAGTCTTCCGGATTAGGAAGCTCGTCGTACCGCATAAGTAATGCCTCCGTAATACGCATGCCGGTCTGAATTAGAAGCGTCGATAACACGATATTTCGGGAGGACGTTCTGGAACGACGACCGCCAACCTTACGCATTCCCCCCATAAAAATTCGAAACTGTTCGACGGAAAGAAAACGGACTCTATCCTCAGAGTTTCTGTCACGCATACCAACTCCGCCCCTGACTAAATGGATCTCGCCATCCAAGAGCGCCCGCTTCCATTTGTAGGGAACGGGAGTTTCTGAAATAAAATTTTGCAACATGGCCCAATCGTAAAACCTAGCAATTGCAGCGATACCCAGGTTCCAAGTGCTTGGAGATACGCTAGCGACCATACGTCTCACTCGGTAGTAAGCGTGCAAGTCCTTATGTTTTGCTTCACGCCACGTTTTACCCTGAGCCAATAGCCAGCGAAACCAGAGGTCCAGCTGTTCGGCATAGGTGCGCAATGTTCCAGTACTGCTAGCCCCATCTGTTGATACGAAGCTGAAAAAACTACTCAAATCGTGATCAAAGAGTCCGGCTTCATTGAGGTAGAAAGGGAGACCGTCGAATACGCCAATTACTTTTTCTATTCCCTCTATGAGATTGTCCGATAACCGGTACGGCGCTCCATCGACCAATAGAGGTGATCCATCAATCTCGATCGTCTCTTTCAAACTCGAGATATCAGAGTAAAACAGATGCATGACACCCTCCCGCGGCGCTCCGCCTTCTGTTGCCCATCCGAATCAGCCATCCGTGAGATTAGACAACATCAGAAAATCTCGCTTTTTTGAGACGGTCTGAGCGGTCAACCAAATCGTTTTACGTCAGCGGCTATTTCGAAGAAACCAAACTGCCACGGATCGGCGAGGGTGATCGGGTCGACATCGAGTTGATGAGCGGCGAACGTTTCGGTGGCACTGTGCAAAGCATCGCCTTTGCCATTGCCGACCGGGAAAACCTGCCGGGCGGCCGCTTGCTGGCGAACATCAACCCCAGCTACACCTGGGTCAAGTTGGCGCAGCGGGTGCCGGTGCGGATCAAAATCGACGAAGACTATGCCCGTAGAGACAAATTGCGCGCCGGTACAACGGCTACCGTGACGGTTCGGGAGAGCCACAACGCCCAAGATCACCGCTGACCCCTGTAGGAGCTGCCGAAGGCTGCGATCTTTTGATTTTGAAAAGCAAGATCAAAAGATCGCAGCCTTCGGCAGCTTCTACAGTGGGGTGTTGTCTGCTGGATGGGTAAAAAAAGCCCCGCGACCGAATGGGGCGCGGGGCAAAGAATTGGTTGGTTGCGGCCAACCAAAGGAGCTCTGTATTGCTCGGGGCGGCGTTCTGACGACAATGCGTTAAGTCAGGTGCCCAACGGCGCCCTCGGGTTTTTCGCGAGCATGCTCGCTCCTACAACCGTCTCTGGTTGCCAGCCGCCACCGAGGGCCTTGTAGATCGCGACAATGCCGCGATACAGGTCGACTTCGGCCTGGGCCTGGGTGTCTTCGGCCGCCAGGCGTTCACGCTGGGCATCGAGCAGCACGAGGAAGTCGGCGGTGCCCTCGCGGTAGCGAATCTCGGCGAGGTCGGCGGCAGAACGGCTCGATTCGCTCTGGCGAATCAGCGAAATCAGTCGCTGCTGGCGCTTGCCATAGTCGCTGAAGGCGTTTTCCGATTCTTCCAGGGCCAGCAACACCTGCTGCTCGTAGGTCGCCAGGGCGCCTTCGGCATCGGCGTCGGCGCCGCGTATGCGGGCCTTTACACTGCCCAGGTCAAACGCCGCCCAGGTGATGCTCGGGCCCAGTGCCCAGGCGTTGGCCGCCGAGGAGCCGATCTGCGAGCCACGTCCGGCGGTCCAGCCGAGGAAGCCGCTGAGGCTCACCCGTGGAAACAGGTCAGCCTTAGCCACGCCGATACGCGCCGTGGCCGACGCCAGTTTGCGCTCGGCACTGAGGATGTCCGGACGGCGTTGCAGCAGTTCGGCGGGATCGCCAATCGGCAGGGCCTTGGCAATCGCCGGCAAGTCTTTGGGGCTCAGGTCCACGGCCAACTTGTCCGGACGCTGGCCGAGCAGGGTGGCGATGCGGTTTTTCTGTCGCACCTGCTCGGCCTGCAACTGCGGCACACTGGCTTCGACCGAAGCCAGGCGCGCATCGGCACGTTCCACATCGAGCTGGTCGCCGACGCCGGCATCCCGCAGGCTGATGGTGATCTTGCGCGACTCCTGCTGGTTGTTCAGGTTGGCCAGGGCAATTTTTTCCCGCAGTTGTGCACCGCGAAGCTGGCCATAGGCGTCCACCAGTTCGGCAATCATGGTCACTTGCAGCTGGTACAGATCAGCCTCGAGTGCCTGTTGCTCGGCATTCGCCGATTCCAGGTTGCGCTGGATGCGGCCAAACAGGTCGATCTCCCAGGCCATGTCCAGCCCCAGGTCATAGCGTTCGCTGTTGACACGGTCGGTGGTCTCGCCAGGAATCTGCCCTTTGCCCAAGTCACTGCTGACCCGGCTGGTGATGGTCGGCATGGCGTCATTGCTGACGTCATCGCGGATCGCCCGGGCCGCTTTCCAGCGAGCGAAGGCGACACGCAGGTCACGGTTGCCCTTGAGGGACTCGGTCACCAACTGGTTGAGGGTCGGGTCTTCGAACTGCTGCCACCAGATGCCTTCGAACCGCGAACGGTCGAAGTTCTTCTGGCCGGCTGCGCCCTGCGTGGCCGCGGTGATGTTGGCAGGCTCGGTGGCGGGGGACTTGTAGTCCGGGCCGACCGCACAGGCGCTCAGCGCCAGTACCAGCAGGCTCGGCAGAAAGGCTTTCAGACTCATTAATGCGACTCCAGTTGCGATTGCACTTTCAAGACCTTGGCCGCTTTGCGCGCTTGACCACGTTCGACGAAGTTGCGGATCAGTACGTAGAACACCGGGGTCAGCAGCAGGCCGAAGAAGGTCACCCCGAGCATCCCGGAGAACACCGCCACACCCATGGCGTGACGCATCTCGGCACCGGCGCCGCTGGAGAACACCAGGGGTACCACACCCATGATGAACGCAAAGGAGGTCATCAGGATTGGCCGCAGACGCAGGCGGCAGGCTTCAAGCACCGCCGCCAGCGGATTCATGCCTTCGAGCTGTTTATCCTTGGCAAACTCGACGATCAGGATCGCGTTCTTACAGGCCAGTCCCACCAGTACGATCAAGCCGATCTGGGTGAAGATGTTGTTGTCGCCTCCCGAAGCAATAACACCGGTAATGGCTGACAGCAGGGTCATCGGTACGATCAGGATCACCGCCAGTGGCAGGCTCCAGCTTTCGTATTGAGCCGCCAGTACCAGGAACGCCAGCAGTACGCAGAGCGGAAACACGAACAGCGCGGTGTTGCCGGACAGGATCTGCTGGTAAGTCAGGTCGGTCCATTCGTAGGTCATGCCGTTGGGCAGTTCTTCCTTGAGCAGTTTTTCGATGGCTTTTTCCGCCTGGCCGGAGCTGTAGCCCGGGGCTGCGGCACCGTTGATTTCAGCGGTGATGAAGCCGTTGTAGTGCATCACGCGATCGGGGCCCGAGGTGTCGCTGACCTTGATGAAGGTCGCCAGCGGGATCATTTCGCCCTTGTTGTTGCGCACCTTGAGTTGGCCGATCTGGTCGGATTCGAGGCGGAACTGTTGTTCGGCCTGGACGTTGACCTGATAGGTTCGACCAAAGCGGTTGAAGTCGTTGGCATACAGCGAACCCAGGTAGATCTGCAGGGTGTCGAAGATGTCGCTGACGGCCACGCCGTGGGTCTTGGCTTTCTCCCGGTCGATGGCGGCATCGACCTGGGGCACGTTCACCGTGTAGCTGGTGAACAACCCGGCCAGTTCCGGAACGTTGTGGCTCTTGGCGATGATGTTCATGGTTTCCTTGTACAGCTCTTCGTAGCCCAGGTTGCCCCGGTCTTCGATCTGCAGGCGGAAACCGCCGATGGTGCCCAGGCCTTGTACCGGTGGCGGCGGGAAGATCGCCATGTAGGCTTCCTGGATCCCGGCGAACTGCCCGTTCAAGGCACCGGCAATCGCACCGGCGGACATGCTCGGATCTTTGCGCTCATCGAACGGCTTGAGGGTCACGAACACGATGCCGGCGTTCGGGCTGTTGGTGAAACCGTTGATCGACAGGCCAGGGAAGGCCACCGCACTTTCCACGCCAGGCTGTTTCAGGGCCAGGTCGGACATGCGCTTGATCACGTCTTCGGTGCGGTCCAGGCTCGCCGCATCCGGCAATTGCGCGAACGCCACCAGGTATTGCTTGTCCTGGCCGGGTACGAAACCGGTCGGGGTACTGGAAAAACCGAAGAACGTCAGCACCATCAGGCCGGCGTACAGCAGCAGGGCGATGCCGCTTGAACGAATCACGCGGGCAACGGTGCCGACATAACCATGGCTGGCTTTTTCAAAGAAACGGTTGAACGGACGGAACAACCAGCCGCCGAACAGCTTGTCCAGGACCTTGGAAAAACGGTCTTTCGGCGCGTCATGGCCCTTGAGCAACACAGCGGCCAGGGCGGGCGACAGGGTCAGGGAGTTGAAGGCCGAGATCACCGTCGAAATCGCGATGGTCAGGGCGAACTGCTTGTAGAACTGGCCGGTCAAGCCGGAGATGAACGCTGCCGGAACAAACACCGCACACAGCACCAGGGCCGTGGCAATGATGGGGCCGGTCACTTCACGCATGGCGCGCTTGGTGGCTTCGACCGGGGTCAGTCCGAGCTCGATATTACGCTCGACGTTTTCCACCACCACGATCGCATCGTCCACCACGATACCGATCGCCAGCACCAGGCCAAACAGCGACAGCGCGTTCAACGAGAAACCGAACAGATGCATCACGGCAAAGGTACCGATCAGCGATACCGGCACCGCCACCAGTGGAATGATCGAGGCGCGCCAGGTCTGCAGGAACAGGATCACCACCAGCACCACGAGGATCAGCGCTTCGAACAGGGTGTGGACCACCGCCTCGATGGAGCCGCGTACGAAGATCGTCGGGTCATAAACGATGCTGAAATCCATGCCTTGCGGGAAGTTCTTCTTCAGTTCGGCCATTTTCGCCCGAACTTCGTTGGAGATCTCGATCGCGTTGGAACCCGGGCGCTGGAAGATCGGGATCGCCACCGCCGGCTGGTTGTTCAGCAGCGAGCGCAGGGCGTATTGGCTGGAGCCCAGTTCAACCCGCGCGATATCTTTGAGGCGAGTGATTTCACCATCGTCGCCAGAGCGAATGATGATGTTCTCGAACTCTTCCTCACTGACCAGGCGGCCCTGTGTGTTGACCGACAACTGGAAGCTTTGCGCATTCGGTGCAGGCGGCGCACCCAAGGCACCGGCAGCCACCTGGCGGTTCTGCTCACGGATGGCGGTGACCACGTCGGTGGCGGTCAGGTTGCGCGAAGCGGTCTTGTTCGGATCGAGCCACACGCGCAGCGAATAGTCGCCCATGCCGAACAGCTGCACATCACCGACACCGCCCAGGCGCGCCAGCTCATCCTTGATATTGAGGATTGCGTAGTTGGACAGGTACAGCATGTCGTAGCGTTTGTCCGGCGAGGTCAAGTGCACGACCATCGTCAGGTCGGGCGATGCCTTGTCCACGGTAATACCGATGCGCGTCACTTCCTCGGGAAGTTTCGGCTCGGTGCGGGTCACGCGGTTCTGCACCTGCACCTGGGCGTTGTCCAGGTCCGTGCCCAGGGCGAAGGTGATGGTCAGGGTGATCTTGCCGTCGGCAGTCGACTGCGAGGACATGTACAGCATGTTCTCGACGCCGGTGATCGCTTGCTCCAGGGGAGCGGCCACGGTTTCACCGATGACTTTGGGGTTGGCACCCGGGAAGTTGGCACGGACCACAACGGTCGGTGGCACCACTTCCGGGTATTCGCTGATCGGCAGCTGGAACAGCGAGATGGCACCGGCGATCAGGATCAGCAGCGACAGCACCGCGGCGAAGATCGGCCGTGAAATGAAAAATTGGGAAAAATTCATCGGAGTCGTTATCCCTTAACCGCGTGGGGTCGCAGCAGCCACTTTCACAACCGCACCCGGCGCAACCCTGGCAGGGGCGACTTGTGGCAGGTTGCTGGCTTCCAGCGCTTGTCGTTGTTGGGCCAGGGCCGCGAGGGTTTGCTCGCTGGCCATCGGGATCACTTCAGGAGTGACCGGCGACCCCGGGCGTACCCGCTGCAAGCCCTTGACGATGATGGTGTCGCCCGTGTTCAGGCCGTTACGCACGATGCGCAAGCCTTCGATTTTCGGCCCCAGCTCCACGGCGCGATAAGCCGTGTTGTTGTCGGCATCCATCACCAGTACGAACTTCTTACCCAGGTCCGTGCCCACGGCCTCATCGTTGATCAACATGGCGTTGTAGGTGCCGCTGCCCACCAGTTTCAGGCGAGCGTAAAGGCCCGGCGTGTAACTGCCGTCGCTGTTGTCGAACACGGCGCGACCACGGATGGTGCCGGTTTTCGGGTTGACCTGGTTGTCGACGAAGTTCATCTGGCCCAGGTGCGGATTGCCGTCTTCATTGGACAGGCCCATGTACACCGGGGTGGTGGCGCCGCGTTTGCCCTGGCGGGCGAGCTGGGTGTACTTGAGGAACACGCGCTCGTCGGCATCGAAGTAGGCGTAGACCTTGTCGGTGGATACCACGCTGGTCAGCGGGGTGGTGTCCGCTGTCACCAGGTTGCCGGCGGTGATTTGCGCACGGCTGACGCGACCGCTGATAGGGGCGGTGACGCGGGTGAAGCTCAGGTTCAATTTGGCCAGATCAAGCTGCGCTTGCAGGGCACCGACCGCGGCGCGAGCCTCTTGGGCTGCACTGGTGCGCGAATCGGCCAGCTCGGCGGAAATCGCATTGCTGGTGCGCAGGCGTTCGCCACGCTGGGCTTCGTTTTCGCTGCGGGTGGCATTGGCGCGGGCCTGGGCCACCAAGGCCTCGAGGCGACGGACTTCGGCCTGGAACGGACGCGGATCGATCTGGAACAGCAGGTCGCCTTTCTTGACCAAGGCGCCTTCAGTGAACGTCACTTCATCGATCTGGCCCGATACCCGTGGACGAATCTCTACGGTTTCCGGCGCTTCAAGGCGCCCGGTGAATTCATCCCATTCGTTGACCGGTTGCTCAAGCACCTTGGCCACGCTGACCTTGGCCGCGGAAGGGGTAGCGGCAGTCTCTGGCGTCTTGCCGCAAGCGCTCATCACCACTACGGCCAACACGGCCAACGGCAAGCGCAAATGTTTGAGTGACTGTTCCATGGATGCATCCGCCAATGTATTTAAGATTTGGCGAATGATGCTCGGCAGGGTTGTATCGCACGAATCGAATGGGGCGAAGGTAACTATCATTCGGAATGATAGGAGAGAGCCGGCCAGCTCTCTAGCCTGCGCCTTGCGTCAGGCGGTGATCAACCCGGTTGATGGCAATTGTGTGTTTCCAGATTGGCAATGGTCTGCTTTGGATCGAGTCGCGGCCATTCGCGAGCAGGCTCGCTCCCACATTATTTAAGCAATGCCGTGGGAGCGAGCCTGCTCGCGAAGAGTCTATCAGCCTCGATAAATCAATCGGATCAGGCCAGACTATCCGGATCCCCAAAAAACATCTGAATGCGCGATCTCAACCAACGCTCCCCCGGATCATTGTCCTGGGAACCACGCCACGCCATGTGCAATTCAAAGCTGCGCACCGGCAGCGGTGGATCTTCAGCTCGCACCCCCCCAGCCGCCGTCAGCGCATCGGCCGTATAGTCAGGCACGGTGGCCACAATGTCGGTGCCGCTCAACAGTGTGCCCAGCCCGTTGAATTGCGGCACTGCCAGCACCACATGACGTTTGCGCCCGAGCTTTTCCAGTTCTTCGTCGATAAAGCCGCTCAGGTCACCGGCGAACGACACCAGTGCATGGGGGCGCGCGCAGAAGTCGTCCAGGCTCAAGGGCCCGGGCACGGTGTCGGCGCGCAGCAGTTTTGGCGAGCTGCGGCGCAATACTTTGCGCTTGGCATTGGCTGGCAGGTCCGTGGTGTAGCTGACGCCAATGGAGATTTCTCCGGAGGCCAGCAAATTGGGCATCAATATGTAGTTGACCCGTCGCACCACCAGCACGATCCCCGGCGATTCGGCGCGCAGGCGCTTGAGCAGCATGGGCAGCAGGGCGAACTCGACGTCGTCCGACAGCCCGATGCGAAATACTGCGGTGCTGGTAGCGGGGTCGAATTCGGCGGCACGGCTGACGGCGGTGGAAATCGAATCCAGGGCCGGGGAGAGCAGGGCGAAGATCTCGACCGCGCGTGCGGACGGCTCCATGCTGCGGCCGGTGCGCACGAACAACGGGTCGTCGAACAGCCCGCGCAAGCGCGAGAGCGCCGCACTGATGGCGGGCTGGCCGAGGAACAGCTTCTCCGCGGCGCGGGTCACACTGCGTTCGTGCATCAGGGTTTCGAACACGATCAACAGGTTCAGGTCGACACGACGCAGGTCATTACGATTCATCTTGAGTCCTGGCAGAGTCAGCAAACTTGACGTGAGCGGCCATATGGGAACAATGGCCAGCAGGAATATTACGGGGAAAGGCTGGTACTCTGCACCGAGTAATTCAATTTTCCCACACCGGCTGCTCTGGTTTCCTACGACATTTGTCGAGGTTGCTGCAGCTGCGGAATCAATGACAGGCATGTCGACTATTAATAGCCACTGATAGTGTTGGGTTAAAAGCCCAGCTAGAGTTCAAGGCATTAGAGGTTCAATTGGCGAGGTTTGCGATGTCCCGCACGATCCGTTTTCACAAGTTTGGTCCAGCCGAGGTGCTCAAATGCGAAGAGCATGCGGCGACTCTGCCTGCTCCGGGCGAAGTGCAGGTGCGCGTCGAAGCCATTGGCATCAGCTGGTATGACACCCTCTGGCGCCAGAACCTGGCGTCATCCCACGCTCGCCTGCCTGCCGGTATCGGCCAGGAAATGGCCGGTGTCGTTACAGCCGTCGGTGAGGGTGTCGATGACCTGGAGGTCGGTGACAAGGTTGCCAGTTTCCCGGCCCAAAGCCCCAACGATTATCCGGTCTACGGCGAACTGATCGTTCTGCCGCGTTCGTCGGTAACGCGTTACCCGGACGTGCTCAGCCCGATCGAAGCCAGCGTGCATTACACGCCGCTGTTGATTGCCTATTTTGGCTATGTCGACCTGGCGCGGGTCAAGCCCGGGCAATTCGCCCTGGTCACGGACGCCAGCCACTGCGCCGGCCCTTCGTTCGTGCAACTGGGCAAAGCCTTGGGCGTACGAGTGATCGCCGCGACCAAAACTGCGGAGGAGCGTGAATACCTGCTGTCGCTGGGTGCCGAGAAAGTCATCGTCACCGAGGAAGAAGACCTGTTGATGCGGATCAACAAGATCACCGACAGCCGCGGTGTGGACGTGGTGTTCGATGGTTTGGGTGGCCCGCAGATGTCGTTGCTCGGCGATGTCCTGGCGCCCCGCGGCAGCCTGGTGCTGTACGGCCTGCAGGGCGGTAACCAGACACCGTTCCCGGCGTGTGCGGCGTTCCAGAAGAACATTCAGTTCTTCGTGCACTGCATCGGCAATTTCACCGGCAAGCCGGAACTGGGCATCATTCAGGACCAGGTCGCGCTGCAACGTGCCTTGCGTGACATCAACCAACTGACCGCCGATCGCGTGCTGCTGCCGCTCAAGACCCGGGTTTTCCCATTCGCCGAGTTTGTCGAAGCGCACCGCTACATGGACGAATGCCCATGCCGCGAAAGGGTTGCGCTACAAGTCGAACCTGCTTGACCCCTGCAATAGAGTCCGTGCCTGCACGGACTCTTGCGTTTTTAGCGCTTTGCCTCCCCACATGAGACGTTCCACCGGCCTGTAGGTGGATCGGTTCAGCAACTGAACCGGTTTTTGCTCTCGATCTGTAGCTTCTAATCAACATCCAAGTACTGATAATTGCATGATTACTTTCATCTCAAGGAATGAGTCATGGCCAGGTATCTTGCCGACACTTTTCAGTGCGCGTCGTTGACGCATGTTCGACAACTAGTGATTTTCTGCGTGGTCGGCACATTATTACGAGAAGCTACTTTCCTCATTTTTTGTATTAAATGTCTGTGGGACGCTGTCGGAAATTTCCTAGGATCCCGAAGGCAATCGCAACAAACCCCCGCCAAACTACTGTGCGCCAGTCCTTGCAGGCCCGCCCGGCCTGTAGCGATCAATTATTTCAAATGATGACAAAAAACTTTATTGTTAGCATTTGGTAATAAAGTTCAGTAATTAATCTCCCTTCGGGCATTCCTTGCGCTATGCGTGAAGTTGTTTGCGTTGTGTCGAACTTTTGAATATCAGGTAAATAGAAATGAGCCATATCCATGATCAGGCGATGAATAATGTCTATCAACAAGTGCTGCAACGCTTGTTGAGTTTTTTTTCACGCGCCGAGCGCACGGCGTTGCAGTTGTTGATCCAGCGCCTGGCTGTGGCTGCCGGAGGAATGGATCGGATTGGTGACTACAAGGTATTGGCGGTCCAGTGCGGATCGCGCGACAGTTGCTACACCCTGGCATTGCTGCGTGCCGCACAGTTGACAATCGCCACCCGGGCGCCCACGACATTCAAGCTGCGGTTGGCGACCCTGCGGCTCAATGGCATGAGCCAGCTGGCGCTGGATAACATCCATCGCAGCTACAACGCCTTGTTCGTCTACGACGATCCCCGGGTCGATGTGCTGATGGTTGATAACAGGGAAGTGCTGGCGTTCGATCACCGCGCGCCGGTCTCGCGCGCCGCACGTGAATCCAACCGCATGAACCTGTTGCTGATCGGCCATCGTGGCGTCGTGGACGGACCGCTTGAGCTGTGGGACGACAGTTATTTGGCCACTGGCGAGTTCCATGGTCAGATCGCCCGCTGGAACAATGGCGTCGATGCCTTGGTCAGTGGCGATCCACCGCGCCAGCAGAAGCGGTTCATCGAAGGGCTCAAGCGCGCGGCCGCCAAGGCTGGCCTGGCGACGTCGAACCGTCACGAGGCGGATTACGGCGGGTTGTTCATGTTGCTTGATGAGTTTGGCACCGACTGTTACCAGGCTTTTTATGAGGGCTACGGCCAGGAAGCCTGGCGTCCGGCAGAACAGTTTGAGGCCTGCCGTCGCACGACCTACATCGATATCCACGACGTGCTGGTCAGCCAGCTTGAAGAGCGTTGGCCGCTACTGACTGAGTTTCTCGGGTATCAGCCCGATGAACTGGCAGCTCAACTTGGCGAAAATCAATATGTCAGCGTGGCGGTCTCGGCGCACTTGCGGGGTTTGCAATCCTGCTTCGTCCAGGGCAGCACGTATTTGGCAGGTGTTACACACTACCTGCAGCGCGCCTTGGTGATGATGCGGCGTAACCAGCTATCGGAGCGCTTATGTGAACGGGCGGACAGCGCGTATGGCAACCCCTGCAAGCTGGCTGGCCAGCGCGCACTGATCGCCGACGAGGCTTATCAGAGCTTTGGCCTGAGCGAGGCGCAATGGGTGTGCCTGCTGTTTGCGCCTTTTATCGGGCAGGGTGCGTCACTGGAGCGATTTCTGCGCCAGTGTCACCCAGGCATGCTCGTGGCCATGCCTGAATTACATCGTGCCATGCAGGGGCATCCGGTCGCGGAGCAGATCCTGCAGTGGATAGTCGATGTCAGCGGCCTGCCTGTCAGCCTGGTCGGCAATTTGTATCGCATGCAACCGTTGGTGCAGCAGGCCAAGTCGATGAGCCCGCCCGACAGCCATGTATCGGAACCCGAGCAGGCAAGCGACGAGGCGTCGGTGACCGGTGAACGGTCGACAGGGCGTTGAGCGTGCGCATGTTGCCGAACTCTTCGAGTGAGCGTGACCGCTACCACCACGCAAGCGATCCCCTGCCATGAAAGGACAACGAGAAACCGATTTCGCCTATCAGTCGGTCTACCGATACTTGACCTGCCTGATCAGCGAGCTCGTGAGCGATAGCCGGGTACGTCTGCCATCCTTGCGTGAACTGTCCGAGCGCCTGAGCGTTTCGATCTCGACCATCCAGTATGCCTATGCGCTACTGGAAAAGGAGGGGCGGGTGTATTCGGTGGCCAAGTCCGGTTACTACGCGTTGCCGGTTGCCCCCGCCAGCACGCTCTACGATGGCAGCGACTTGCTCGAGAGTGTGTATGTCAACGCCCGTTTGCCCGCCATGCTGGTCCTGAGTGCGGATGAGCCGGCCTTGCTGCAACCGCTCGACAGCCCATTGTTGCTGCTGGAAAGGGAACTGCTGCGACAATACCCGCGCCAGCCACAGCCGTGTGCGCAGCCCTGTGGTGAACTGGAGCTGCGTACCGCATTGGCGGCGCGCTATACCACCTCTGCGGTGCGCTGCTGGCATGCCGATGATGTCTACATTGGCGCCGACCTTCGCGGCGTGCTGGAAATCCTCATCGTCGTGCTGGCGCTCAAGGATGCCGCGGTGGTCGTCGAGTCGCCCTGTGACTGGGCGATACTGCGCTTGTTCCAGGCAGCCGGTGTGAAGGTGATCGAATGGCCGTTGCTGGGCGACGGTAGCCTGGACGACAAGTGCCTTCGGGACCTGCTGGAAGCCGAGCCGGTACGCCTGGTGGTGGTGTCGTCAGGGCTGAACATGCCCCGAGGCAGCAGGGCACCCGATGAGAACCGGCAAGTGATCGCGAACTTGCTGGAGCGGCATGGCAGTTGGGTACTGGAAAACGATTGTTATGGCGAACTCGGGTTTGAGCCCGATCAGCGGCGATTTCGCGATCTGTTGGCCCCGGAGCGCTTGATGGTGTTTTCCACGTTCGAAAAGATCATCGGCCCGGAAGCCCCTTATGGTTACCTGCTCTCGCGCCACATGAGCAGCGAGCTGCAACGGCAATTCCTGTTGCGCGCCTTTCGCTTGTCGCCGATTCGCCAGAAAGCCATCGCCCGCTTGTACAGCAACGGTCGCATCGATCAACACCTGCAGGTGCTGCGCCGACGCCTCAAGGACGGCAAGGAGCAAATGGCCCGGATGCTCCAGGAGCGCCTGGGCGACGCGCTGCAGTTCGTCGAGCCCCAGGGCGGGGCGACGATCTGGCTGCGTTCGTTGCGCCAGGTCGATATGAGCCGGGTGTTCCAGCGGTTGCTCAGGCAACAGGTGGTCGTTGCGCCCGGCGAGTTGTTCAGTCTGCAAGGCCTGCATGGGCAACACTTGCGCTTGAGCCATGGCTTTGGCAACGACCAGGAACTGGCCGCCGTGCTGGGTTTGTTGGGGGATGCCTTGCGCCTCGAAGCCGTTGATTGAGCCGTTGCAAAATGATGCCAATGGAACGATTCCATCGAGCACTGGACAAACTGCATCGCGCTAAGGTCAAACTGCCAGTAAACTCCGCTTCTACACCTGAACTCTATTCCAGAGGTATTGCATGACACTCAGTCCTTTTGCGGGCAAACCGGCACCGGCAGAATTGTTGGTAGACATCCCGCGACTGGTCACGGCCTATTACACCGGCCAACCCGACGCCGCCATTTCGACCCAGCGGGTGGCCTTCGGTACGTCCGGGCACCGAGGCAGCTCGTTCGACTTGAGTTTCAACGAATGGCACGTCCTGGCGATCAGCCAGGCCATTTGCCTGTATCGCGAGGCCCAGGGTATCAATGGCCCTTTGTTCGTCGGCATCGACACCCACGCATTGTCCACGCCGGCGGGTGCCAGTGCCCTGGAAGTGCTGGCGGCCAATGGCGTGACGGTGATGATCGCCGAGGGTGACGAATACACGCCGACCCCAGCGGTTTCCCATGCAATCCTGTGCTACAACCGCGGCCGTACCTCTGGCCTGGCGGATGGCATCGTCATCACCCCATCCCACAATCCGCCGCAAAGCGGGGGCTACAAATACAACCCGACCAATGGCGGCCCGGCCGATACCCACATCACCAAGTGGATCGAAGCCAAGGCCAACGAACTGTTGGCGAACAAGCTCGCCGGGGTCAAGCGCATCAGCTACGAGCAGGCGCTGAAGGCCAGCACCACCCATCGCCACGACTACCTCAACACCTATGTCGCCGACCTTGTCAATGTGATCGATTTCGACGCCATTCGTGATGCCAAGCTACGCCTGGGCGTTGACCCGCTGGGTGGTGCAGGCGTGCGCTACTGGTCGGCGATTGCCGAGCATTATCGCCTGGACCTGGACGTGGTGAACCGGCAGGTCGACTCGACTTTCCGCTTCATGACCGTCGATTGGGACGGCCAGATTCGCATGGACCCATCGTCCAGCCACGCGATGCAGGGGCTGATTGGCCTCAAAGAGCGCTTCGACGTGGCCTTCGCCTGCGACCCGGATCACGACCGCCATGGCATCGTGACTCCCTCTGGCGGCCTGCTGGCGCCGAACAGCTACCTGGCCGTGTCGATCGATTATCTGTTCCAGAACCGTCCGCACTGGCGAGCCGATGCCGCGGTGGGTAAAACCGTGGTCAGCAGCGGCTTGATCGACCGCGTGGCCAAGCGCCTGGGACGCCGCCTGTACGAAGTGCCTGTGGGCTTCAAGTGGTTTGCCGATGGCCTGTTCGACGGTTCCCTGGGCTTTGGTGGCGAAGAAAGCGCGGGGGCTTCGTTCCTGCGCAAGGACGGCACCGTCTGGTGCACGGACAAGGACGGACTGATCCCGGCCTTGCTGGCGGCTGAAATGACCGCACGTACCGGTCGCGACCCAAGCCAGGCCTACCGGGCCCTGACCGATGAACTGGGCGAGCCGTTCTCGGTACGGGTGGATGCCAAGGCCAACCCGGAACAAAAGGCCCTGTTGAGCAAGCTCTCACCGGATCAGGTCACCTCGACTGCACTGGCGGGTGAACCGATCCAGAGCATTCTCAGCCATGCGCCGGGTAACGACCAGGCCATTGGCGGCCTTAAGGTCATGACCGAAAATGGCTGGTTCGCGGCGCGCCCGTCGGGGACCGAGGATATCTACAAGATCTACGCGGAAAGCTTCATCAGCGACGACCACCTCAAGCAGTTGGTGGCTGAGGCCCAGACCCTTGTAGATGGCGCTATTAGTGCGAAATGATTGATGGCCGTCTTCGCGGGCGTCACGTGTCTGTAGGAGCGAGCGGGCGGCGATCCGACTTGCCCGCGAAGAAGGCAGCATGAACACCGATGTACTCCAGCCAAATAAAAAAGGGCGACCTTCCACGGTCGCCCTTTTTTGTTCGATTTACTGAATCAAGCCAGATCCACCAACACGATCTCACTGTCCTCGATAGCCGTCACCCGCAACACCTGCTCTTGGGCGACCGCAACACCGTCTCGAGCTTGTGCACGCAAGCCATTGACTTCAATGACACCTGTGGCCGGCACCAGGTAAGCACGACGACCGTTGTCCAGGCGATACTCAGCGGTTTCGCCGGCCTTCAGGTTTGCCGCCACCAGGCGCGCATCGGCGCGGATCCGCAGGCTTTGATCGTCCCCGGGCTTACCGCTGGCCAGGGTCACGAAACCTTCGCGCTGGCCTTTGGGAAATGGCTTGGCCCCCCAGGAAGGTGCCAGGCCGGATTCATTGGGAATGATCCAGATCTGAAAGATCTTGGTCGGCGTCGCTTCCAGGTTGTATTCGCTGTGGGCAATGCCGGTGCCGGCGCTCATTACCTGAACGTCACCCGCTTCAGTGCGACCCTTGTTGCCCAGGTTGTCCTGGTGGGTAATTGCGCCTTCACGGACATAGGTGATGATTTCCATGTCCCGGTGCGGGTGTTGCGGGAAACCGGTGCCCGGGGCAATCACGTCATCGTTCCATACCCGCAAGTTGCCCCAGTTCATGCGCTTGGGGTCATGGTATTCGGCGAACGAAAAGTGGTGATGGGCATCCAACCAGCCATGGTGAGCGCCGCCAAGCGAGTTGAAAGGTCTGAGTTCAAGCATGATCGTCTCCTGAAAGGTTCGTCATGGGGCGCACGGCCTGGCCACGAATCGAGACCGGTTGTTGATGACGGGCATCATCCATCAGGCAACAATCGATAAAAAGCGTAAAAAATGCCTCATAATCATCGATCAATTTGATAGGAATTACGCTCGCAAGCGTCTCATCCAACCTTCAATACCGCCCATAAGTCGATGAGTCATAAGCATTTCACTAGAACTCAAAAGCAAATACAGACACCATAGCCCTCAACAGCCTCACACCCTGGAGTCCGTCCGCGTGCCGCAACACACCCCCGATCTTCCGCCTGAACTTCGCCCGCTGGCCGAGATGCCATTGCTCAAGCGCCTGGCCGCGCGCTTTTTTGGTCATGGCCTGACGCGCCTGCGCGCACAACACCGCGCCTCTTGGTTGCACGGTCAGGCAGACGGTTTTCGTAGCGGTCATAGTGCCGGGGTGGACTATGGGTACAAAGAAGGCAAGCTCGAGGGCCTGGAAGAGGGCCGGCAAGTCTTGCTGATTCGCGACTCACGCTGCACCGAGCACCGGCCACCCAACATCGATGACCATCTTTTCGACGATTGGCGCCTGCCATTGACCGCCGAACTGAAAAAACGCATGAAAGCCGACGTCGCCCGGTTGCTGCCGGCACATGCCCAGCCCAGCGCTGCGCAGTGGAAAATGATCTTCAGTGACACACCATCAACGTCGGTGATTGCCGGTGCGGGCGCCGGCAAGTCGACGACGCTGGTCCTGCGTATCCTGTTGCTCAGTCACTACCTGGGGTTCGAACTGAGCTCGATGACCGTGGTGACGTTCACCCGTGAGTCGCGCAAGGACTTCATCAATAAACTGATTGAGCTGTTTGCGCTCTGGGGGCATGCACTGGGTGTGCGCGAGGCGCGTGACCTGGTGCGCACCTTCCATTCGCGCATATTGCCGATGGTTCGCAGCCTGCCGGGCTTCGAACGGCTGCAAGCCTTCGAAAACCTCAGTCACCGAGCGCAAGGCGCGGATGACGAAGTGGACAGCAACCCCTTCGATCTGCGCATCAATGACGCTCAGCGTCAGCAACTCAATGCCTGTTATCACGCGTTGCACGGTCGCGATGAGCGTTTTCGCGAGCTGATCAAGCCATTGTCTCGTCACGCTTTGCAACTCAAGGAGCTGGAGCGCGACCACCCTGATGTACAGAAGCGCATGGCCGTCACCGAGTTGGCGGCCAAACGCGATGAAGAGCTCTGCGACCTGGTGGAAGACTTGTGGTTTCGCGCCGGCGCCTGGCCGATCAAAGGCATAGAGCCCAAGCGCCAGGCTTTCGATATCAACGGCAGTACCTTTCACTGCCACGGTTACATTGCCTCGCTGGACGCTTGGGTGGTGCTGGGATTCGACCCTGGCGAAAATCCGCAACTGACCCGGCCAAATGCCAAGCTTACGTTGCGTGCGGAAACCGCGGTAAAGCGCACATTGTTTCAAGCTTTCTGTCGTAAACCATTGATATGGATAGATAATTACGAATCCTCAAAGCGTGTGCTGGCGTCCCTTGGGGGCGATGCCAGCGCCGGGCCTGGCTTCGATTACAAGGTCAAGGGAGAGCTGGCGTCCGCGCCATTGCTGGACTGTTTTGTCGCTGCCGCCGGGTTCATCGAAAACCTCGGCCTGGATGTGCCGACTGCCGTGGGCCAGATGAGCTTTGCCAAGGATGACCCGGACCGGTTCTTCTTCGAAGCCTTGAGTCTGTACTGGCGCGCCCTGGAAGACCATTTGCTCGACCAGAAACCGCCCGTCATGACCTACAACCGCATGTTCGCGCTGTTTAGCGAACACTCCCCGGAAAACCTCAAGCTGCTCAGTGACGAGCTCTTGCGGCCGCTGTCGCACTTGATGATCGACGAGTTCCAGGATGTTTCGCCGCAAATTGTCTCGTGGATCCGTGCCAGCCTGGCCGAAATCCGCAGTCGCGGGCCGGCGATGCACGTCGGGCGCGGCGCCCAGCACTCCTCATTGCTGTGCGTAGGCGATGACTGGCAGTCGATTTACGGCTGGCGTGGCAGTTCGCCGACCTATTTCATGGAGTTCAACAAAACGTTCTCGTCGCCGAGTACCACCAAGGTCATGCTCAGCGACAATTATCGCAGTCACCAGCACATCATCGACGCCGCTGAATACATCGTGCGGGCCGCGCCTGCGATTGCGGGCAAGAAGGCCAAGGCCAGTGGCGAGCCAAAGGCCTTGCTGCCGGTCAATGTGCTGGATCGAGACGATCAGGGGATGGCCGAGCGCTTGATGGAGCACTATCGCAAAGGCGACTCAATCTTGATGCTTTATCGAAAAAGTAGCGATAAGTCATTGATAGAGCGATATATTCATCCTGTACTTAATGTTGATTCTAGCTTGCCGTTTGAAGCGCGACGCCTCAAGCAACTGACGTATCACAGCGCCAAGGGGCTTCAGGCTGACGCGGTATTCCTGCTTGGCGATTGCCAGCACCTGACCCGTTCTCCCTACAAGAACCAGGTGTACCGTATGGCGGGCCTGGGCAAGGCTGGCGACAGTGAGCCTTATGACAATGCCCAGAAAGACGAGATTCTGCGCCTGGCCTACGTGGGCATTACCCGGGCCGTGAGCCATTGCTATTGGTATGTCGATGCGCAGGACACCCAGGCGGTAAACATGCCCAAGGCGTCGGACCGGATCGGCAAGGGCAAGGCGTTTTTCGCCGATCATCGGCGGGCCAAAACGCCGGCATGACCCATGTAGTAGCCTGCGGTGCGGCTCTTACAAGGTGTACATGTACCCCTCTACATCCTTGATCCCGTAAAAAACACAAAGCCCACATTATCGTGGGCTTTTGATGGAAGACCTGCCGTCAGGCATAACTCCTGAGGGCCACCGGAGGAATGAACGCTTCGAGCTCATCCTCCACGGCTTCGATTATTCGTTCGACGTCGGCGGCGTTCATCACCGTCGAACAGGGGATACCAGCGATGGCGATCATGGTCTCGCCACTGGCTCGATCAAACAAACGGGCGATCATGCTGCCCGGGGCGTCCATGCTTGCCTCGAAACCCATGGGATGGAAATGCCAGCGCATCAGCTGGCAGGCGTTTGGGAAAGTGACCTTGCTGAACCCTTTATTCATGTGTTGCCCGCCTTCTTCATCGAGCGCTTCCGTTAGCTCAGGTTAGGTGGGAGGAGCCTTCATTGGCTCAACCATTGACAGACTTTAAAAGTAGCAGCTGCATGTGAAAAAAATGTGTATTTTTCAGGTCGTTTGGCAATTGCTGCGATTTTTTTGATGCAGGTCACGTACGTGATCGTTTGCGCAATGGCCCGCCCGCATTTGCAATTGAAGGCGCGGGCCAATTTGGGCAAGCTCGGCACTTTTTGACGAGACCTTTCATGTACGCCGAGGATGATGGCCCGCTGCAAACCCAGGCCACGGGCGAGACGGTCATGCTTTACCACTTGCGCTGGAAACACCGCGATCTGGACGGGGTCATGGCGTTGTATCACCCCGATGTCCAATACAGTGATTTTTTCCAGAACCGGGTGATGGGGCTGGCCCAGTTGCGCGACTACGTGCAAAGCAGCATGCCCCGTGACCCGGATGAAGCGCTGGAGCACTCGGACCGCATCCGCTTGGACGGCAACACTGCTTTCATCCAGTACCGCATCACTTTGCGTGGCGGTGAGGGGCTTGTGTCGTTTCGCGCCAGTGAAGCAATCACCGTGAAGGACGGGCTGATCTGGCGGGTCAACGAATATGCTTCGCTGGTCCACGAACAACCCTGCGGCGAAAACACCGGCAGCCAGCGCCCGGCGGTCAGTCGACTGGGGCTGTCGCCGCGGCAGTTGAGCTTCATGGCCGACGACCTGCAGCAGTACTTTCAACGCCAGCAGCCTTATCTCGACCCGCAGCTCGACCTGCAACGGGTGGCACAGGCGTGTGGCTACAGTCGCAACCAGATTTCCTATCTTCTCAACCAGGTGCTGGGGCAGAGCTTCTATCGCTACGTCAACCAGGCCCGCCTGCAGCACCTTCTCAACGCGCTGGACAGTGCCATGCCCGCGGTACGTATCGACGCGTTGGCGTTTGCCGCCGGGTTCAATTCACTGTCGGCGTTCTATAGCTGTTTCCGCCAGCACACCGGCCTGTCGCCCAAGGCCTACGTCAAGCAAATGTCCTTGCGTGCACGCGCGCAAGACAGCGCCTGAGCCCGTGCACTAGGATCAACGCCATCGAAATCTGAGTGGCGGAGTCTTGAATGCCGGCGTGGCGCACTATCAGCTTGTGGATGGACCAGCTCGACGAGCCATTGCTGGCGCGTGCGTCGCTGGAACAGGATCTGGATGTCGATGTTGCCATCATCGGCGCGGGGTACACCGGGCTCTGGACGGCCTACTACCTGAAGCGACAGGCGCCTGGCCTGAATATTGTCATCATAGAAGCGCAAACAGCCGGTTTCGGTGCCTCGGGGCGTAACGGCGGGTGGTTGATGGGCAATCTGCTGGGCGAAGACCGTCTACTCGCTTCGTTGTCACCCGAGCAACGTCGTGCCTCTTACGATTTGCTCCACGACATCCCTGATGAAGTGAAAAGCGTCATCGAACGTGAAGGCATCGATTGCGATTATCGTAAAGGCGGCGCCCTCTATTGTGCCGCGCGCTACCCCGAGCAGGAGGCGACATTGCGCCAGTACCTGGACAAGCTGTACAGCCAGGGACTCAACGAAAACGACTACCGCTGGCTGAACCCGCAACAGATGGCGCAGCAGATTCGCCTGGCCAAGCCTTATGGCGCTATTTATGCGCCACATGTCGCGACCCTCCATCCGGCCAAGCTGGTCCGAGGACTGGCGCGCGCGGTCGAGCGCATGGGCGTGC
This sequence comes from Pseudomonas sp. V98_8, assembly GCF_029967975.1. Taxonomy (NCBI): domain Bacteria; kingdom Pseudomonadati; phylum Pseudomonadota; class Gammaproteobacteria; order Pseudomonadales; family Pseudomonadaceae; genus Pseudomonas; species Pseudomonas sp. V98_8. Next base: position 72,190 of record NZ_JASCAE010000055.1, on the reverse strand, counting down.
GGATTTACGAGAACAGCCCGGTGAATCATTGGCAGTCCGGCAGCCTTCGCACTGCCCAGGCGACGGTGCGCAGCCGCTGGGTGGTACCGGCTGTCGAAGGCTATTCGGTGACCTTGCCACCCTTGGGACGTTATCAGTTGCCGGTGCAAAGCCTGATCGTGGCCACCGAACCGCTGTCAGCCGCCACCTGGGACGAGATCGGCTTGAGTCATGGCCAGGCCTTCAGCGAAAACAGTCGCCAAGTGACCTATGGCCAACGAACGGCAGATAACCGATTGATCTTCGGCGCTCGCGGGGGCTATCAGTTTGCCGGCAAGCTGCGCCATGACTTTGACCTGACGCGCAGCGAAATCGAGTTGCGGCGCTATCTGTTCGGCGAACTGTTTCCACAGCTTCGCAATGTACAGATCACCCACGGCTGGGGCGGTAACCTGGGCATGTCGCGGCACTTCAAGCCGCACATGCTCTGCGACCAGGCCAGCGGCATCGCCTTGTCCGGCGGTTATGGCGGGGAGGGTGTGGGTGCCAGCAACCTGGGTGGCAGGACCCTTGCCGACCTGATCCTGCAGCGCGACACCGAACGAGTCAGCCAACCCTGGGTAATTGCCCAGGGCGGACTGCACGCGCTCAAGGCCTGGGAGCCCGAACCTTGGCGCTGGCTCGGCTACAACGCGATCATCCGCAGCTTCGTCCATGAAGACCAGACCCTGGCCAACCCGACCAGTGCGCCATGGCGGCGCATGCTCGCCAGCGGGGTCGCAGGGTTCATGGAAGGCTTGATGCACTGAACAGTGTTGCCTTCGATGATCCGTGATCAACTCACAGGTTCAACCGTGCACCTCATTTCACCTGCGCCCGGCATCTGCAACAGGGCATCGTTGCCGTTTTGCCAGAAGCTTTGGCTGCCCCTGTAGTCCTTGCCCCGGTACAGGGCTCCGGAGGAACTCGGCACCTGTTCCAGCGTGGTCGAGGTATTGGCCCATTTCAGGTAAACCACTGCCGGTTCGACAGTGAAGAACGTGGCGGCCACCAACGCGCCAAGCCCGGCGCAGCGAAAGGCCTGCGGGCCTTCGGTGAGCCTGCTGGGGTCCTTGGTCCTGGCAATGGCCGAGCCTTGGCGAAGTTGGTGCGCACGCTCGGCATACTGGCTCACCGTGCATGCCTTGGGATCGGCTTCGGTCGCGCATTGATCGCGGGCGAGCAGCCAGAAGCGCTGGTCGATCTCGACTTTGTCGGGTCGCGGCACCGAATGCTCATCGGTGAGCGCCAGGCGATACAGGCGCGTCAGCTCGATATCCATCTGCGCCAGTCGAGCGTCGCGACAGATAAGCTTTTCAACGGCCCCCCGAGCCGTGGCGCAGTCGAAGCTGGTATTGAAGGATCGAGCAGGTGTCGCGGCATTTGCACAAAGACTCATTGAAACCCAAGCGGCGACCGCGAGGAGAGGAGTCAAAAGTGGCGTGACCATTTTCATTTCGACACCATCATTAGGTCGCACTGGGTCTATCGCAGTGTAAGGCAGTGCTCGAAACCTGCCACACAGGGGCGCAGGCAACACGATTCGCGGGCTCAGTCTTCCTGGCGAATCGTGGCAACATCATCGGCCTTGACTTTGACCTTGGCTCCGGAAATATCCTCGAACTCGAAGAAACCATCCTTGGTCTTGGTTTTTGGCATGTCCTTGGTCAGGTACTGGGTGCCGTTCTGCAGGGTGACCACCGTGGGCGTCGAGCAGCCGGCCAGTGCGATGAAGGCCGCTACCGCAATGGGAAACGCCAGAGTCTTGATGTTCATAATCACCTCTCATTGTTAAAAAAAACCAGTGTGGCTGTCGCAAGCGAATGCCGTTCCTTGGCGGTTGGTGCCATGCAACAGCAGAAAGTTCTATTCCCAAGGCAAAAATCCCTTACAGCGCCGCCGCTTATCCTTTTCCATTTGCATGGGGCAGGGCGTTGCTGGTATCTGTATGCATAACCAGTGCTTGTTAATCGTGGCTCCTTTTCCCGTGACTGCAAATCCTCTCGACGACCCGTTCTACTACCTCAACAACTTCATGCAAGTGCTTGATTGGCTTGAGCAACGTTATGCCGACGTGTTGAGCGTCGAGGAGCACCGCTTTATTCACGACTTCAATGGCTTGCCCCGCGAGGCCCGGGCGCTGCTGGTCAGGCTGGTCATGCGCAAAGGCATGCATTTTCGCGCCAGCAAATTGCATTACGTCGAGATCGGCGATATCGCCAGCGCAGCCCGGCCGTTGCTCGCGTTGGGCTGGCTCGACGAGCACCAGCCGTTGTCGGTCGAGGCGTTATTTGAAGTGTTGCTCAAGGCGGAAATTCTTCAATGCCTGGGCAGCGCCATCACTCAACCCAAGGGTAAAAAGACCGACTGGCTGCCGGCACTGTGCGAGCAGTTTCCTCACGAGCAATCCTTCAAGGATTGGTGTCCGGCGCTCGGTGATCGCTTGTTCAGCCTGACCATCATGGGCCTGTGCGATCGCCTGCGCTTGATGTTTTTTGGCAATCTTTACCAGGATTGGTCTGAATTCGTCCTGGCGGACCTTGGGGTCTTCACCTATGAAAAGGTCGATTTTTGCGCCGATTCCCGAGGCTTGCAAAGCCGCGAGGATGTCGATGCCTGCCTGTTCCTTTACCAGTGCCAGCAGCTTTTCGAGGCCGGCGAGTCGGTGGTCGCGATTGTCGCCCAGATCAACGGCCTGATACTGGGCAATCCCTGGCTGCAGAGACGTCGTGACAAGCAGTTATTCCAGATGGGCCAGGCGTGCGAGCGCGCCGGTGATTTCTGTGCCGCGTTGACCCTGTACCGGGATTGCGTGTATCCCGGCGCGCGCTTGCGCATGATCCGAGTGTTGGAACGCTGCGGTGAGTACCGACTGGCCCTTGACCTGGCGTGCCAGGCCGAACAAGCACCGCAAAACGCCGCGGAACAGCAACACCTGCTGCGTATCCTGCCCAGGTTGCGTCGCAAGCTGGGCGGACCGGCGGTCAAGCGTCCAGCCCCACGACAGATGGAACGCCTGGAGCTGCAACTGAGCAGGACCGACCCGATGTTGTCAGTGGAGGACTACGTGCAGGCGCACCTGGGCGAAGACTCGGCGCCGGTTCATTACGTCGAAAACAGCCTGGTCAACTCGCTGTTCGGGTTGCTGTGCTGGCCGGCGATTTTTGCCCCGCTGCCGGGGGCGTTTTTCCATCCGTTCCAACGCGGTCCAGTGGACCTGTTGAGCGAAGACTTCCACAGCCGCCGGGCCGAATTGTTCCAGGCCTGCTTCGATGAACTCGACGACGGTCGATACCTTGAGACCATCCGCCTGCGCTATGCCCAAAAGTGGGGCGTGCAGTCGCCATTCGTGTTCTGGGGCGCACTCAGCGAGCCGTTGCTGGAGCAGGCGCTGGACTGCTTACCTGCCGAACACCTCAAGCACTGGTTCAATCGGTTATTGCTGGACATCAAGGCCAATCGGGCGGGCATGCCGGACCTGATCCAGTTCTGGCCACAGGAAAAAACCTACCGCATGATCGAAGTCAAGGGGCCGGGCGATCGCCTGCAGGATAACCAGCTGCGCTGGCTGGAGTTCTGTCATGAGCACCGGATGCCGATTGCCGTGTGTTATGTGCAATGGGCGGAGCAGGGCGCTTGAGCTACAGCATCGCGGTGCGGGCGTTATGTGAGTTTACCGCCAAGGTCGGGGACCTCGACTTGCGCTTCACTCCCTCGCCGACCGCCCTGGAAGGCATCGTCGGGCACCGTACGGTGGCGTCACGGCGCAGTGACGACTACCAGAGTGAAATCGCCCTCGAAGGTGCGTATCAGGACCTGACGGTCAAGGGCAGGGCGGACGGCTATGATCCCTCGCAAAATTGCCTCGAAGAGGTCAAGACCTACCGTGGTGACTTGAGCAAGCAACCGGCCAACCACCGGCAACTGCATTGGGCACAGGCCAAAGTCTATGGCTGGCTGATGTGCCGCAAACTCAACCTGGCGCAGATCAACCTGGCGCTGGTGTATTTCGATATCGTCAGCGAAAGGGAAACCTGTCTGCTCGAAGCGTTCAGCGCCACCGAGCTCAGGCAGTTCTTTGAACACCATTGCGGCCTGTTCCTGCACTGGGCCGAACAGGAAACGGCCCATCGCCAAAGGCGTGACCTTGCGGCGCGACAGCTGGCGTTTCCCCATGCCGAGTTTCGCCCCGGGCAGCGTCACCTCGCCGAATCGGTGTTCAAGGCTGTCAGTACCGGGCGTTGCCTGATGGCCCAGGCACCCACGGGGATTGGCAAGACCATCGGTACCCTGTTCCCGCTGCTCAAGGCCCTGGCACCCCAGCACCTGGACAAGGTGTATTTCCTCACGGCGAAAACCCCGGGACGCAAGCTGGCCCTGGACGCCGCGCAAGTGATCCTCGAACGCGCCGATGCGCCGCCTTTGCGGGTGCTGGAGATGATCGCCAGGGACAAGGCCTGCGAACATCCGGACAAGGCCTGCCACGGTGAATCCTGTCCTTTGGCCCAGGGCTTTTACGATCGATTGCCGGCGGCACGCCAGGCCGCCAGCGAGCTGAGCCTGCTGAACCAGGCTGCATTGCGCCAGGTCGCCCTGGAGCATGGGGTATGCCCGTATTACCTGAGCCAGGAAATGGCCCGCTGGGCCGACGTGGTGGTTGCCGATTACAACTATTACTTCGATTTCAGTGCGCTGCTGTTCGGCCTGGCCCAGGCCAACACCTGGAAAGTCGCGGTATTGGTCGACGAGGCCCACAACCTGGTGGAACGTGGTCGGCAGATGTACAGCGCCATCCTTGATCAGTCGACCCTCGATGGCGTACGAAAAAACGCCCCCGAGGCGTTGAGAAAACCGCTGCAGCGAGTCAACCGCGAATGGAACGCCTTGCATAACCAGCAGTCTGCTGCTTATCAGGCCTATGACAAGCCACCGGAAAAACTGCTCCAGGCCTTGTCGTCGTGCAGCGCCAGCATCGGCGATTACCTCAACGATCATCCGCAGGGACTGGACAGCGCATTGCAAAGCTTTTACTTCGAGGTACTGCAGTTCTGTCGGGTGGCCGAACTCTTCGACCAGCAGTACCTGTTCGACATCAGCAAACGCGACCTCGACCGCAAGCGCAACCTCTCGCAACTGTGTCTGCGCAACGTGGTGCCCGCAGGCTTCATCGGGCCGCGCCTGAGCGCTGCCCGCAGCACCGTACTGTTCTCGGCGACCCTCAGTCCTCGCCACTATTACGCCGACTTGCTGGGTACACCGGCCAATACCGTGTGCATCGACGTCGAGTCGCCGTTTCATGCCGATCAACTACATGTTCAGATCATCAACCAGATCTCCACGCGTTTCGTTCATCGCCAGGCATCCCTGGCGCCGATCGTCGAACTGATCGCCCGGCAGTTCATGCGGCGCCCCGGCAATTACCTGGCGTTCTTCAGCAGTTTCGATTACCTGCAGCAAGTGGCGCAGTTGCTCGCCGAGCGCTATCCCGGGATCAATCTATGGTCACAGTCACGGGGCATGGCGGAGGCGCAACGCCAGGCGTTCCTCGACCGGTTCACCGCCGAAGGCCAAGGCGTTGGCTTTGCGGTGTTGGGCGGGGCGTTTGGCGAAGGCATCGATTTGCCGGGTGCACGCTTGATTGGCGCGTTCATCGCCACCTTGGGGTTGGCGCAGCTCAACCCGGTCAACGAGCAACTCAAGCAGCGCATGGCGGCCATGTTCGGTGCGGGCTACGACTACACCTACCTGTATCCCGGCGTACAAAAAGTGGTGCAGGCCGCTGGCAGAGTGATTCGTACACAGCAGGACCAAGGCGTGGTGATGTTGATCGATGACCGGTTTGGCGACAACAAGGTCAGGCAATTGCTGCCGCGCTGGTGGTCAATTGCTTCGGCGGCTGTTCAAATGGATGGTTTATCGCATACTGCTGAGTTACAGCACCCGATGTGAGGGATCAATGAGCGAAGATCGAATCCAGGCCAGGGTCATTGAGGACAGGCGCTTGCGCCTGCTGATCGATGCGGTGGTTGACTACGCGATCTACATGATTGACCCCGATGGCATCATTACCAGCTGGAACGCAGGGGCCCGGCGGTTCAAGGGCTATGAGGAAGCCGAGATTCTCGGCCAGCATTTTTCGCGCTTCTACACCGATGAAGATCGTCGTGCCGGCTTGCCTCAGCGGGCGCTGGACACGGCCATTCGCGAGGGTCGATTCGAAGGTGAAGGCTGGCGTGTGCGCAAGGACGGCACGCATTTCTGGTCCCACGTGGTGATCGATCCGATTTACGACCCGTCGGGCACGCTGCTGGGATTTGCCAAGATTACCCGTGACCTGACCGACCGCAAGATGGCCGAAGAGACCCTCAAGCAAAGCGAGCAACAGTTTCGCTTACTGGTGCAAAGCGTCACAGACTACGCCATCTACATGCTCGCCCCGGATGGTCGCGTGACCAACTGGAACCTGGGGGCCCAACGGATCAAGGGCTATTTGCCCGAAGAAGTCATTGGCCAGCATTTTTCGATGTTCTACACCCCTGAAGACAAGGCGACCGGCTTGCCAGGCCGGGCACTGGAGATTGCCACGCGTGAGGGGCGCTTCGAGAACAAGGGATGGCGGGTGCGCAAGGACGGCACGAGGTTCCTGGCTCACGTCGTCGTCGATCCGATCTGGGGGGAAACCGGTACGTTGCTCGGTTTTGCCAAGATCACCCGCGACATCACCGAAGCGACCCAGGCGCAGCAGGCGCTTGAACAAACCCGCGAAGCGCTGTTCCAGGCGCAAAAGATGCAAGCCATCGGCCAGCTCAGTGGGGGGATTGCCCACGACTTCAATAATCTGCTCACAGTCATTCTTGGCAATCTGGAAATCGTGCGCAAACGCCTCGCGGACGACCCGAAAATCGTCCGGTTGCTCGACAATGCCACCCAGGGTGCATTGCGCGGCGTGTCCTTGACCCAGCGCATGCTGGCTTTTGCCAGGAAGCAAGAGCTCAAATCCGAACCTGTGGAGCTTCCCGCCCTGGTGCAGGGCATCAGCGGACTGCTGCGCAGTTCGCTGGGACCTTCGGTGGCACTGGAAACCCGTTTTCCGGAGCGAATCGAGCCGGTCCTGGCCGATATCAACCAGCTCGAATTGGCAATGCTGAACCTGGCCACCAACGCCCGCGATGCCATGCCCGATGGCGGAAAGATCGTCATCAGTGCCCGCGTTGAAACTGTCTCTGATCCGTTACGAGCGGGGCGTTACGTGTGCCTGAGCATCACCGACACAGGTGACGGGATGGATGAAGCAACGCTGGCCTCGGCAATGGATCCGTTCTTCACCACCAAAGGGCTGGGCAAGGGGACTGGTCTGGGGTTGTCGATGGTCCATGGCTTCATCGAACAACTGGGCGGACGATTCATTCTCAAGAGCCAGAAAAACCAGGGCACGACTGCAGAACTGTGGTTGCCTGTGGCCTCGGAAGGCTCGATCGCGGCCCCCCTTGAAGAGCTCCCGGCAACGCCGCAAGTCCCTCGCTTGTGCATCCTGGTGGTGGACGACGACAGCCTGGTGTTGACCAGCACTTGCCTGTTGCTGGAAGACCTCGGTCACCAGGTGATCGCCGCGACGTCGGGTGCTCAGGGACTGGAGGTATTCGAAAACAATACGACCATTGATCTCGTCATTACCGACATGGCGATGCCCCAGATGAGTGGCGCGCAATTGGCGCAAGCCATCCGCGAGCGCAACCCCGACATGCCGATTATCCTGGCCACTGGATATGCCGATCGCCTGGAAGGGTTTGCAGCCAGGTTACCGCGGTTGTCCAAGCCGTTTACCCAGTTGAACCTGGTGGAAATTATCGCTTCCGCCATGTAGGAGCGAGCATGTCGAATCGTCGCACCGTCGCGATGGTCGTCAACGATGACGTTGGTCACCTGACACCCCTCGGAGCTCTCAAGTTCATCGCGAGCATGCTCGCTCCTACAGGTTTTTAACCCGGGTCGTTATGTTGCACCTGGCTCTCAGGCCGCCATATGCGAGGCGTCGAGTTCCTTTTTCAGGCGGGCCTTGAGGGTCTCCATTTTTGCCCCCAGTTCATCCAGCGCCGCTTTACCCAGCAGCTTCTTGGCCTGGGGAAACATCGTGGTCTCTTCCTCTTCAATGTGGTGTTCGAGCAGTTCCTTGACCACCTTGACGCGACCGGCGAACTCGGGCGTGGACGGGTCGGTGACTTTCAGGTCCGGTAGCACCAGGGAATCCACCGTACGGTGTTCTTCCTTGGCTTCGTAATACATGATGTCCTGCTCCTTGCCACCGGCTTCCTTGTAGGCCGGGTACAGGATGTCTTCTTCAAGGCGGGTATGAATCGAAATTTCCATCTCCAGCTTTGCAAGGAGATCGGCGCGCTTTTTCAGACCGCGCTCGGTGGACTCACTCAGTTGGCTGAGGATGCCTTTCACGCGTTCATGGTCGGCTTTCAACAGGTCTATGGCATTCATGGTCGAGTTTCTCCAGATTGAGGGCAGCTCGCACGGTTGATTCCGCAGGACACTCATCGTTGTGGAGCATTTGTCGTGCCGCTTTGCTGTCTCGGGTAAGCGCCTGAAATTCAATGGGTTACAAACGCTAATGGCCATTAGGGGTCGTGCAGGCTGCATGAAGTCGGGATTTGGTTCATGCACTTCGCCACAGTCGTCAGCGATCAAGCGGATGGGGGCTTTTGCCGTTCATAGTGGGCGAGAAGCGGCTGGGTGCTGATGCCGTGAATCAGAATGCTCAGTGCGACCACCGAGAGCGTGAGGTCGGTGCACAAGGTGGCCATCGTCGGTGCGAGGTTGTGATTCAAGGCGTAGAACAGGTAGTAGAAACTACCGATGCCGCGAATCCCGAACCAGCCGATCAACAGCCGTTGCTTGCCGTCAAGCAACGTTCCCCAAGGCGCCAGCGCGACAATCAGCGGCCGGATCACGCAGAACAATACCAACGCAACCGCCAGCGCGCGCCAGTCCCAGTGACCCACCAGCACGACCCCGAGCAACGTCACCAGGAACACTTCCATGGCCCGTTCGACCAGGCTGCCAAAGGACAGCATGTCGCCGATCATGATCCCGGCCGCCACCTGCGCTTCCTCCAGGTTCGCCACATCGCCATGCACGGCGGCATCGGGCTCGACGTTCTGATGACCGACCACCGGCTGCACCAGATGCTCGGCGGGCGTCTGGGAGTGCCCCATCGACTTGACCTCGGCTCGACGCAACCCCAGGCCCGCCGCGAACACCGATAGGAAACCGTAGCCATGGACCGACTCTGCCGCGACATACGCCAAGGCGATAAGGGCAAAGGTCAGGTAGTCGTTGGGCGACAGGGTGCTGTCGGCATTTCTGATGCGCATGGACAATGTGAGGCGCCCGATCACGCGTCCCATGCCATAGCCGACCAGCAAGCCGGCAGGCACCGCCCACAGCAGGCGTTTGAGCGCCCAGTCATCGAGCCAGGCAGTGGATGCGCCGCTGCCTTGCTCGATAAACAGCAAGCCCAGGATCACGAAGGGAAACGCAACGCCATCATTGAGCCCGGCCTCACCGGACAGGCCGAAGCGAACCGCGTCGACGTCCTTGGCATCGTTGACTTGCACCAGCGAGGCCAGTACCGGATCGGTGGGCGCCAGGATCGCACCGATCAGCAGCGACGGTCCCCATGGCAAGGCGAAGGCATAATGCAGCAATAGGCAAACACCGATAATGGTCAGGACCATGACTGGCCCGGCCAGCCCGAAAGCTACACGCCATCTTCGGTCCCTCAGGGGCAGGCGCAGCTTGAGGCCACAGACGAACAACGAAAATAGCACCGCGACTTCCGTCAGGTGCTCCATCCAGAACGCCGCGTCCTTGATGTCCAGCCTCAGCCAACCGAGCCCCGCCGGCCCGATGACCACCCCCAACGCCAGGCACACGGCCGAGGTGGTCACCGGCATCCAGCGCAGATAGGACGAGGTCAGTGCCAGCGTCAGCAGCACGGCACCCAGCACCGCGACCCAGGCAATGAAGCTCATGGCCCGGGGATCATTGACTGACGGTCGCGCGCAAGTACTCCGGCGTCAGCACGTTGAACCACAGCAGAATCATGCTCACCAGAAGGGTGACCAGCACCAGCAAACCGACGCCCCAGACACAGGTGGCATTGAGCAGGCCTTGCTCCTTGCGCTCGTGCATGAAGGTCGGCAACCCGACGAACAGCAAGAACGTCGAATAGGCCGAGGCACTAGCCAGTACCAGGATCGCCAGCCAGCGACTGGGATAAAGGCCGGCAATGCCCGCCAGGAAAAACGGGGTGGCGGTGTAGGCGGCAAAACCAATGCACTGGTTGAGCGTAGGGCGTGCGTCGAAGGTACGTGACATCCAGCGGATGAAACCGCCCATGATGGCGACGCCGGCAAGTGTGCACAGATACAGCAGGACGCACAGTTGCAACGCGCTGCGGAGGCTGAGGCGGACCGTTTCGTTTTCCGCCAGGCTCCAGCCGACATAGGTGGTGCCAATGAACAGGCAAACGGCGGGGATCAAGGCCAGGAGGAGCAAATGGGCGAGGTAGTGGCGTGGATGCGCTTCTTCTTCCCTGCGAATATCCGTCCACGCAAAGTTTGGCTGAGTAAACAGTTTGACGATAGGTGCGGACATGACGATCTCCAGGAATCGAAAGGCCCGCCAGAGGGGGCCTATGCAGTGTTGAGCATTGAAACAGTGGCTCGGTTCCATTTTTCAGGGGCATCGCGTTATCACAGGATCGGCTTGCCCCCGGTCACCCCAAAACGCTGACCGGTGATGTAGCTGCCTTCGTCCGAGGCCAGTAGCACATAGATCGGCGCCACTTCCACCGGCTGGCCCGGACGGCCAAGCGGGGTGTTGGCGCCGAAGTTCTGTACCGTTTCCTCTGGCATCGTCGAGACGATCAGCGGCGTCCAGATCGGTCCCGGCGCCACGCTGTTGACCCGGATATTCTTCGGTCCGAGCATTTGCGCCAGGCCGGCGGTGAAGTTGGCGATCGCGCCCTTGGTCGTGGCATACGCCAGCAGGGTGGGGTTGGGCATGTCGGAGTTGACCGAGCTGGTGTTGATGATCGAACTGCCGGGTTGCATGTGCTTGAGGGCCGCCTGGCAGATCCTGAAAATGGCGGTGATGTTGACGTCGAAGGTCATCACCCATTCTTCGTCAGGGATGTCCTCGAGGTTTTCGTGGGTCATCTGGAACGCCGCGTTGTTGACCAGGATGTCGATGCGGCCGAAACGCTCAACCGTTTTCTCCACCAACGCCCGGCAATGCACCTTGTGCGCCAGGTCGCCGGGCAGCAGCAGGCATTGGCGGCCGGCCTGTTCAACCCAGCGCGCGGTTTCCTGCGCATCTTCCTGCTCATCAAGATACGCCACGGCCACGTCGGCACCTTCACGGGCGAAGGCAATGGCCACCGCGCGACCTATACCGCTATCGCCCCCGGTAATCAGGGCGATCTTGCCGTTCAATCGGCCCGAACCCTTATAGCTCTGCTCGCCGCAGTCGGGGTACGGGTCCATTTTGCGCTGGGAGCCGGGGACGGGTTGGTGTTGTTTGGGGAAGGGTGGTTTTGGGTAGTCGTTCATCATTGATCTCCGGGTTAAAGGTTGGGCGGTCAAAGGGTTGACCTTGGCCTTTTGGGTGGAGTTCGGTTGGATGAAGAACCATTGGAATCGTTGTTTGTTGGTAGAGTAACTATCCGTTGCTGCGGTAACGGCCGCTTAGGGTTTCGCTTTTACTGTAGGAGCCAGGCTTGCCGGCGAAGGCGTCCTGGCGGCCAATGGGGGGGGACTGAGTACATATCCATTGCTGCGGTAACGGGTACTTAGGGTTTCGCTTTTACTGTAGGAGCCAGGCTTGCCGGCGAGGGCGTCCTGGGGCCAATGGGGGGACTGAGTACATATCCATTGCTGCGGTAACGGCCACTTAGGGTTTCGCTTTTACAGCGAGTCACTTGGAAGAGCCCCAAGTAACCAAGGGCTCTTGCCCCTGGCGTTCGGTGCCTCGCTAAGGCTCGGCACCGAGTGGTGGGGCAAAGCCTTTTGCTTCCTTTTTGGCGTTTGAAAAAGGGAGTCGCTGTAAAAGCGAAACCATAAGCCGCCATTACCGCAGGAATGGATATGTACACATTCAACAAAAGATAGGCGGCCGTTACTGCAGGAATGGATATGTAAGCAGTCAACAAAAGATAGGCTACCAGGCCGACTACACCGACAAGCTACCTGCTACAGGGATCTGCGCCGGGCTGGCGGCTGCGTTAATATGCCCACCTCCTCGAACCAGAACAGGGCTCGCCTCGCGTGATGTCGGAAAAAGACACCATTTCCATTCAGTTGGTGCGTGAAGCGCTGCTGCAAAGTTGCGAACCGGGCGCAGCCACCGATGAGGTATTGCACAAGGTTGGCATTGATCCGGCGTTGCTCGCCAGCAGCGACGCCCGTGTTGCGGCCAGCGCTTATGCGCGCCTGTGGCGCTTGTTGGCTCGGCGAGGGGATGACGAGTTTTTCGGCATGGACACGCGCAAGCTCAAGTCCGGCAGCCTGGAGTTTCTCTGTCGCTGCGCCATGGTCCAGCCAAGCCTGGCGGCCGGGCTCACCACGGGTTTGAGCTTCCTGTCGTTGATGCTCGAGCGCATGCCTGCCGAGCTGGTTCATCAGCAAAGCCTGGCGGAAATCGTGTTGCTCGAAGACGGCCATGAGCCGCGCCGGGCTTTCACTTATTTTACCTACTGGATGATCGTGCACGGCGTAGCCTGCTGGTTGGCAGGACGTCGAATTCCCATCCTGGCGATCGAGCTGCGCTGTGCTCAGCCGGATTTCTGCCATGACTATCAGGTGATGTTCTCCGAAAACCTGCGTTTCGACCGACCACGTACACGGATGATCTTTTCCGCTGACTGCCTGGGCCTGCCGATCAAGCGCAGCCTTGAGGAGCTGAGGCGCTTCCTGGCCCATGCGCCGGCCAACATCCTGGTCAAGTACCGCGACCCGCAAAGCCTGGCCAGCCGGATCAAGCAGGACCTGCGGCAACTGCCCGCCGAGCAGTGGCCGGAGACCGAAGCCCTGGCGCAACGCCTGTACATGTCGGCCTCGACCCTGCGCCGTCGCCTGGCCGAGGAAGGCCAGACGTATCAGGGGCTCAAGGACAGCGTGCGCAAGGAACTGGCCATCGCCTGGCTGGCGGAACCGGCCATCAGCTTCGCCGACATCGCCGCCCGGCTGGGGTTTGCCGATACGAGTTCGTTCTACAAGGCATTTCGCAAATGGTCGGGGTCCAACCCCGGGCATTATCGCAGTTTGATTCTCAACGAATCTCTCTAACCCCCCTGTAGGAGCTGCCGCAGGCTGCGATCTTTTGATCCTGATCTTTTCGGGGCCGCTGAAAAACAGATCAAAAGATCGCAGCCTGGGGCAGCTCCTACAGGGATCGCGTTCCCAGGTTGGTTTTTGGCCAAACCAGTCAAGCAACTTGATAACTTTGACCATTGCCCCACACCCCGCCTGGAGCGAGTATTTCCCTGTTGGTTACGGCTCCCCCACCTAACAAAAAATACAGGGACTCTGGCAATGCGCGATTACTTGTCTGCTGTTTCACAGTTCAACTACCAGCACACCGTCGATGCCGCACTCGCAGGCAATCTGACCGCTCTCAACGCCTGTATCGAATGTTGCGACCGGCATGCGCTCCCTGGGCGTATCGCGTTGTTCTGGGAGGGACGTGACGGCACCAGCGCGACCTACACGTTCACCGACCTGCAGGACAAAGCCGCGCGTTTCGCCAACTTCCTGCTGGCCCAAGGCGTGAAAAAAGGCGACAAAGTCGCCGGGCTCCTGCCACGCAATATCGAATTGCTGATCACGGTGTTTGCCACCTGGCGCATCGGCGCGGTCTACCAACCGTTGTTCACCGCTTTCGGCCCCAAGGCGATCGAGCATCGCCTGGGCAGTTCCGGAGCCAAAGTAGTGGTGACCGACGCGGTCAATCGCTCGAAACTCGCGGAAGTCGCCGACTGCCCGACCATCGTCACCGTCGCAGGTGCCAAAGGGCAGGGCATTGTCCGAGGTGACTACAGCTTCTGGGCCGAACTGGCCAACTACGGCAATGATTGCGAACCGGTGCTGCTGACCGGCGAAGACCCGTTCCTGCTGATGTTCACCTCGGGCACCACCGGCCCTTCGAAAGCGCTGTCGGTGCCGCTCAAGGCCATCGCCGCCTTCAAGGGCTACACCCGTGACGCGGTGGATCTGCGCCCCGAAGACGCCTTCTGGAACCTGGCCGACCCAGGCTGGGCCTACGGCATCTATTTCGGCGTGACAGGTCCGCTGTCCATGGGGCATCCGATTACGTTCTATGATGGCCCGTTTACCCTGGAAAGCACCTGCCGGGTGATCAACAAGTACGGGATCACCAACCTCACCGGCTCACCGACGGCTTATCGCCTGTTGATCGCCGGTGGCGAGGAATTCGCCAGGTCGATCAAAGGCAAGCTGCGCATTGTCAGCAGCGCCGGCGAGCCGCTGAACCCGGAAGTGATCCGCTGGTTCGCCGATAACCTGGACGTGGTCATCCATGACCATTACGGCCAGACCGAACTGGGCATGGTGCTGTGTAACCACCATGGCCTGGAGCACCCGATCCATATGGGCGCCGCCGGTTTTGCCTCGCCCGGCCACCGCATCGTGGTGCTGGACGACGACTACCGGGAACTGGGCGTCGGCCAGCCGGGGATTCTGGCCATCGACCGTACCCAGTCGCCGATGTGCTGGTTCGCTGGCTACGAAGGCGCGCCGACCAAGGCCTTCGTCGGCAATTACTACTTGAGCGGCGACACGGTCGAGTGGAACCCGGACGGCAGCATCAGCTTCGTTGGCCGTAGCGACGACGTGATCACCACCTCCGGCTACCGCGTCGGCCCGTTCGATGTGGAAAGCGCATTGATCGAGCACCCGGCGGTGGTGGAAGCCGCAGTGGTCGGCAAGCCCGATCCGGAGCGCACCGAGCTGGTCAAGGCCTTCGTCGTGATCTGCTCGCAATACCGCGCCACCCCGGAGCTGGCCGAAGAGTTGCGCCAATACGTGCGCAAGCGCCTGGCGGCGCACTCGTATCCCCGCGAAATCGAATTTGTCAGCGAGTTGCCGAAAACCCCAAGCGGCAAATTGCAGCGCTTTATCTTGCGCAACCAGGAAGTCGCCAAGGCTCAAGAGGCCGCCGCGAAGAACGTTCCAGCTTGAATCCAAGGAAACAATCATGCAGATCGAAAACAAGGTTTTTCTCGTCACCGGCGGTGCTTCCGGCCTTGGTGCGGCCACCGCTGAAATGCTGGTCGCGGCTGGCGCCAAGGTGATGCTGGTGGACATGAATGCCGAGGCTGTCGCGGCGCAGGCCCAGCGCCTGGGCGCGCAAAGCGTGTTGGCGGACATCAGCAACGAAGCAGCGGCCGAGGCCGCGGTGCAGGTAACGGTCAAGGCCTTCGGTGGCCTCAATGGCCTGGTCAATTGTGCCGGCATCGTGCGTGGCGAAAAGATCCTGGGCAAGAACGGTCCGCATGCGCTGGCAAGCTTCAGCCAGGTGATCAACGTCAACCTGATCGGCAGCTTCAACATGTTGCGCCTGGCCTCGGCGGCGATTGCCGAAACCGAAGCGGACGCCGATGGCGAGCGCGGCGTGATCATCAACACCGCCTCTGCGGCGGCTTACGACGGCCAGATCGGCCAGGCGGCGTACTCGGCGTCCAAGGGGGCGATCGTCAGCCTGACCTTGCCGGCCGCCCGTGAACTGGCGCGCTTCGGTATCCGCGTAATGACCATCGCCCCAGGCATTTTCGAAACACCAATGATGGCCGGCATGACCCAGGAAGTGCGCGACTCCCTGGCCGCCGGCGTGCCGTTTCCACCGCGCCTGGGCAAACCCGCCGAGTATGCTTCGCTGGTCCGGCATATCATTGAAAACAGCATGCTCAATGGCGAGGTGATCCGTCTCGACGGTGCCTTGCGCATGGCGGCCAAATAAGGAGGATTTGTCATGACTATTGCCAACGATCCAATTGTTATCGTCAGCGCCGTGCGCACCCCGATGGGCGGCTTCCAGGGCGAACTGAAAAGCCTCACGGCGCCGCAACTCGGTGCCGCCGCCATCAAGGCCGCGGTGGAACGTGCCGGCGTTGCCAGCGATGCCGTCGACGAAGTGCTGTTCGGCTGCGTATTGCCTGCCGGCCAGGGCCAGGCGCCTGCGCGTCAGGCGGCACTGGGCGCCGGCCTGGATAAATCGACCCGTTGCACCACCCTCAACAAGATGTGCGGCTCGGGCATGGAAGCGGCCATTCTGGCCCATGACATGCTGGTGGCCGGCAGCGCCGAGGTGGTAGTCGCCGGTGGCATGGAAAGCATGTCCAACGCGCCGTACCTGTTGGACCGTGCACGCAGTGGCTATCGCATGGGGCATGGGCGGGTGCTGGATTCAATGTTCCTCGACGGCCTGGAAGACGCCTACGACAAGGGACGCCTGATGGGTACCTTCGCCGAAGACTGCGCCGAAACCAATGGTTTCAGCCGCGAAGCCCAGGATGCGTTTGCGGTGGCCTCGACCACCCGCGCCCAGCAGGCCATCAAGGACGGCAGCTTCAAGGACGAGATCGTGCCGTTGACCGTCACCGTCGGCAAGGAACAGGTGACGATCAGCAACGACGAGCAGCCACCGAAAGCCCGACTGGACAAGATTGCCTCGCTGAAACCGGCGTTTCGCGATGGCGGTACCGTAACGGCGGCCAACTCCAGCTCCATCTCCGACGGTGCGGCGGCACTGGTGATGATGCGCCGGTCCGAGGCCGACAAGCGTGGCCTCAAGCCACTGGCGGTGATCCACGGTCATGCGGCATTCGCCGATACGCCGAGCCTGTTCCCGGTGGCACCGGTGGGCGCGATCGAGAAATTGATGAAGAAAACCGGCTGGTCGCTGAGCGACGTGGACCTGGTGGAAGTCAACGAAGCCTTCGCCGTGGTCAGCCTGGTGACCATGACCAAGCTGGAAATCCCTCACGAAAAACTCAACGTGCATGGCGGCGCCTGTGCCCTCGGCCACCCGATCGGCGCCTCTGGCGCACGGATCCTGGTGACCTTGCTCTCGGCCCTGCGCCAGAAAGGCCTGAAGCGCGGCGTTGCAGCGATTTGCATCGGTGGCGGCGAAGCGACGGCCATGGCCGTGGAATGCCTCTACTAACACGATCCCTGTAGGAGCTGCCGCAGGCTGCGATCTTTTGATCTTGATCTTTAAAAGCAACATCAAAAGATCGCAGCCTCGTTTCACTCGTCAGCTCCTACACAGGGGGCGATTACATTTTCAAGGAATGGTCATGATCCCTAATGACGAACAACAGCAAATACGCGACGCGGCCCGGGACTTTGCACAGGAACGGCTGAAACCGTTCGCCGCCGAGTGGGACCGTGAACACCGCTTTCCCAAGGAAGCCATCACCGAGATGGGCGAGCTGGGCTTCTTCGGCATGCTGGTGCCGGAGCAGTGGGGCGGTTGCGATACCGGTTACCTGGCCTACGCCATGGCCCTGGAGGAAATCGCCGCGGGCGACGGTGCCTGCTCGACCATCATGAGCGTGCACAACTCGGTAGGGTGCGTGCCGATCCTCAACTACGGCAACGACGATCAGAAAGAGCGCTTCCTCAAACCCCTGGCCAGCGGCGCGATGCTCGGGGCTTTTGCCCTGACCGAACCCCAGGCCGGCTCCGACGCCAGCGGCCTGAAAACCCGCGCGCGCCTGGAAGGCGATCACTACGTGCTCAACGGCTGCAAACAGTTCATCACCTCCGGGCAGAACGCCGGGGTGGTCATCGTGTTCGCCGTGACCGACCCGTCGGCCGGCAAACGCGGCATCACGGCATTCATCGTGCCCACCGATTCGCCGGGCTACACAGTTGCCCGGGTCGAGGACAAGCTCGGCCAGCATGCCTCGGACACCTGCCAGATTCTGTTCGAGGAGGTAAAAGTGCCGGTCGCCAATCGCCTGGGTGAAGAGGGCGAAGGCTACCGGATCGCCCTGGCCAACCTCGAAGGCGGGCGTGTCGGCATTGCCTCGCAATCGGTGGGCATGGCCCGCGCCGCGTTCGAAGCGGCCCGCGACTATGCCCGTGAGCGCGAGAGCTTCGGCAAGCCAATCATCGAGCACCAGGCCGTGGCCTTCCGCCTGGCGGACATGGCGACCCAGATCGCCGTGGCGCGGCAGATGGTGCATTACGCGGCGGCGCTGCGCGACAGCGGCAAGCCAGCGTTGGTGGAAGCCTCGATGGCCAAGCTGTTCGCATCCGAAATGGCCGAGAAGGTATGCTCGTCGGCGCTGCAAACATTAGGTGGCTACGGCTACTTGAACGACTTCCCGCTGGAGCGGATCTACCGCGACGTGCGGGTCTGCCAGATCTACGAAGGCACCAGCGATATTCAACGCATGGTCATTTCACGCAATCTTTGAAAAGGAACCCCTGTAGGAGCGAGCATGCTCGCGATGGTCGTCAACGATGACGCTGGGTGCCTGATACCCCACAGCGTTCTCTGGTTCATCGCGAGCATGCTCGCTCCTACAGGGACCGAGTGCTTAGCAGGAGTCAATGAATGAACTACGAAACGATTTTGCTGGAAACCCATGGCCGGGTCGGCCTGATTACCCTCAACCGCCCGCAGGCGCTGAACGCGTTGAACGCGCAGATCGTCAGCGAACTGAACCAGGCCCTCGACGGCTTCGAGGCCGACTCGAACATCGGTTGCATCGTCCTGACCGGTTCGAAAAAGGCCTTTGCCGCCGGTGCCGACATTAAGGAAATGGCCGAGCTGACCTATCCGCAGATCTATATCGACGACTTGTTCAGCGACAGCGACCGAGTGGCCAACCGCCGCAAGCCGATCATCGCCGCGGTCAACGGCTTCGCCCTGGGTGGTGGCTGTGAGCTGGCCCTGATGTGCGATTTCATTTTGGCCGGCGACAACGCCAAATTCGGCCAGCCGGAAATCAACCTCGGCGTATTGCCGGGCATGGGCGGCACCCAGCGCCTGACCCGCGCCGTGGGCAAGGCCAAGGCCATGGAAATGTGCCTGAGCGGGCGCTTGATCGATGCCGTGGAAGCGGAGCGTTGCGGCATCGTGGCGCGCATCGTGCCGAGCGATGAATTGCTGGATGAAGCGCTGAAAGTCGCGGCGTTGATTGCCAAGAAGTCGCTGCCGATTGCGATGATGGTCAAGGAAAGCGTGAACCGTGCCTTTGAAGTGAGCCTGTCCGAAGGCGTGCGCTTTGAACGTCGGGTGTTCCATGCGGCGTTTGCCACGCAGGATCAGAAGGAAGGGATGGCGGCGTTTATTGCCAAGCGTGAGGCTGAGTTCACCGGAAAGTAATGCGGCGCTCCCGCTGAGGCCTTCGCTGGCAAGCCAGCTCCTACAGGGTTTACGCAATCCCTGTAGGAGCTGGCTTGCCAGCGAAGCATTTTAAGGTTTTACACCAGATAGTTCTTCAGTTCGCGGGCAATCACCATCCGCTGAATCTCGCTCGACCCCTCATAGATCTGCGTGATCCGCGCATCCCGGTAATACTTCTCGACCGGGTAATCTTCCAGATACCCATACCCGCCATGAATCTGAATCGCTGACGAGCAGACTTTCTCGGCCATTTCCGAAGCAAACAGCTTGGCCTGCGAGGCCTCTGACAGGCATGGCTTGCCGGCCGTGCGCAGGCGTGCCGCGTGCAGGATCATCAGCCGCGCCGCGTTCAGTTGCATGTGCATGTCGGCCAGCAGGTTGGCGATACTCTGGTGTTCATTGATCGTTTTGCCGAACTGCACTCGCTCGCGGGAATAGGTCAGCGCCGCTTCGAATGCCGCACGGGCAATGCCCAGCGCCTGGGCGGCGATGCCGATGCGACCGCCTTCGAGGTTGGACAGGGCAATGGCCAGGCCCTTGCCGCGTTCACCCAGCAGATTGGCCTCGGCAATGGTGCAGTTGTTCAGTGTGACCGCACAGGTATCGGAGGCGCGGATGCCCATTTTGTGTTCGGTGCGGTCGACGATAAAGCCAGGGGTATCGGTAGGTACCAGGAATGCCGAAATGCCGCGCTTGCCAAGCTCCGGGTCGGTCACGGCAAACACGATGGCCAACTTGGCCCGTTTGCCGTTGCTGACAAACTGCTTGGCGCCATTGAGCACCCATTGGCCATCGCGCAATTCGGCGCGGGTGCGCAGGTTGTGCGCCTCGGAACCGGCCTGTGGTTCGGTCAGGCAGAAGCATCCAATGACCTGGCCGCTGGCAAGATCGGCCAGCCAGGTCTGTTTCTGCTCTTCGCTGCCATAGTTGAGCACCGGCCCGCAGCCCACCGAGTTGTGGATGCTCATGAACGCGCCGGTGGCGCCATCGCCAGCAGAGATTTCTTCCACCGCCAAGGCGTAGGCAACATAGTCGACATAGGTGCCGCCCCATTCCTCGGGCACCACCATGCCCAATAGGCCCAACTCACCCATTTTCGCCACCAGGGCATCGTCGATCCAGCCGGCTTTTTCCCAGGCCTGGGCGTGGGGCGCGATTTCGCCCCGGGCAAAGTCCCGGGCCATGTCGCGGATCATGACTTGTTCTTCAGTCAATTCGAGGTCGTGCATGATTCAGCTCCCGCTCTCATCGAAACCGTTGAAGAAACTCGCTACGTGTTCGGCGTCCAGCGCCTGCAGGGTCGGTGGGTTCCAGCGCGGATTCTTGTCTTTGTCGATCAGCAGGGCGCGCACGCCTTCGATCAGGTCGCCGCGCTCGAACCACTGGCGGTCCAGGTGCAGCTCAAGGGCGAAGCACTGTTCAAGGCTCAGGTGCCGGCCGCGCCGGAGCATTTCCAGGGTCACGCCCATCGCCAGGGGCGAGCGGGTCTGCAGCAGGTCGGCGGTGGTCGTCGCCCACTCATGGCTGTCGGCGACCGTTACCTCACGCATTTGCTCCACAATACTCGGCACATCGGGCAAGGCGAAGAAGTGGTCGATAGCCGGGCGCAAGGCGGCCAGCGGCGCATCGGGCAACTGTTGCACCCCGAGCTTCGCCAGCAGGCCCTGAAGGTCCTTCAATGGCGTGTCGTGCCATTGCAGTTGATCGAGTCTGTCATCCAGCGTGGCCAGCTTGCTGCTGTCCAGATACCAATCGGCCAGACCGCAGTACAGCGCATCGGCAGCGCGGATCTGCACGCCGCTGACGCCCAGGTAAATCCCCAGTTCCCCGGGGATGCGCGGCAGGAAGTAACTGCCGCCGACGTCCGGGAAGTAACCGATGCCGACTTCAGGCATCGCCAGTCGACTTTTCTCGGTGACCACCCGCAGGTCGGCGCCTTGCACCAGGCCCATGCCGCCGCCCAGCACGAAGCCGTCCATCAAGGCCAGCACCGGTTTGCGGTAATGGTGAATCGCGAGGTCGAGGGCGTATTCCTCGACGAAGAAGTCTTGGTGCAGGGTGTCGCCGCTCTTGAAACTGTCGTAGAGCGAACGAATGTCGCCACCGGCACAGAAGGCTTTTTCGCCGGCGCCGCGCAGCACCACCGCATGCACCTGTTCATCCTGTGCCCAGGCGTCGAGCTGACGCTGCAGCTCGCGCACCATTTCCAGGGTAATGGCGTTAAGACCGGCGGGGCGGTTGAGGGTCAGGTGACCGATGTGGTTGCGGACCTCGGCCAGCACTTCATTTTGCGT
The DNA here is from genome assembly GCF_029967975.1 of Pseudomonas sp. V98_8. Classification (NCBI taxonomy): domain Bacteria; kingdom Pseudomonadati; phylum Pseudomonadota; class Gammaproteobacteria; order Pseudomonadales; family Pseudomonadaceae; genus Pseudomonas; species Pseudomonas sp. V98_8. The sequence continues at coordinate 50,432 of NZ_JASCAE010000055.1, read as the reverse complement.
GGCAACCATGGACGAAGTCCCCTTCGATAAAACCTCAGCAGTCATCACTAACTCCCTGCTTTTATTGTTCTTTATAGACAAGCTCGCGCGCGAGCGATGCAGGATCGTAACAGTGCAAATTTGCCATGTACAAGGCGAAATGATGCAGGTCGTCTCTGCATTTATGCATGGTAGGAAAAGCCGGGGCGCGCTGTCCCGGCTTTATTGACCCGTCAACGATGCAAGTGCTCTTGCAGGACTTGTGCGCACAAGAGCAGGGCTTTTTTTGCCACATCGTAGCGAGCCGGATAGTTGATGAACCCGTGAGGCATGTCGATGTACTCCTTGTGTTGGACCCGGACATCTGCCCTCTTGAGCCGACGCGCGTACTGCCGTCCCTCGTCCCGCAATACATCAAGACCGCAGGTGATGATCAACGCCGGTGGCAGGCCTCGCAGGTTTTCAGCGTAAACCGGCGAGAGCCTGGGGTCTGCACGGGACACGCTTTGCGGTATGTAATGCTCGATGTACCACTCGAGCATTTCACCGGTCAGCCCAGGTCCTTTGGCGAACTCGTCATGTGAGGGGTTGTTCGCCAGGCAATCGAGCAAGGGATAGAGCAGCAGTTGAAACGCCATCCGTGGCGAACCCCGTGCGAGGGCCCACTGACTGACGGCCGCCGCCAACCCGCCCCCGGAACCGCCGCCTGCCACGGCCATGCGCGATGGAGCCAGGCCCAGACCTGCGCCTTCTGCAATCACCCATTGTGTTGCGGCACAGCAATCGTCCACCGCCGCAGGGAACAGATGTTCCGGAGGACGGGCATAGTCCACGGCCACAACGGCGCAACCTGCCCACTCACACATGTGCCGGCAAAAGCCATCGTGGGTATCGAGATCGCCGGTAACCCATCCACCCCCATGGAAAAACATCAGTACGGGGAAGGGGCCTGAGCCAGCGGGTGTATAGAGCCGCAGCGGCAGTGTTCGTCCCTGATTGTCGATGATCAGGTCGCGAACCCTGACGACCATCGACTCGCGCAGTGCAGCCCTGACGGTTTCAACGTCCGGTCTTGAGTCTCGCTGTGGGGCTGTCATAGCTCGATCTCGCAGGCCGTGGCCTCGGTGGTGAGTTCGACCACATATTCCTTACTGATCAAATCGCTGACCGCCAGGCACATCAATGTCGGTGGATGCCCCTTGAAAAATTTCTTGTGCGCCTTGGCGATGTCCGGCCAGAACTTCATGCTGGTGGTGTAGATGCGGATACCGATGATGCTTCGTCGGTCGACGCCAAGCTGATGGATGGAGTCTTCGATAATCTCCAGGCAACGCAGGGTCTGCTTGTACGCATTACCCGGCTTGAAGGGTTTGCCTTTTTTATCGAACGCCACGGTGCCGCCCATCAAAATCCGCTCACCGACCCGAATTGCCCGGCAGTATCCGGCGATTTTTTCCCATGGAGCTTGCGAAAAAACCCGTTGGATCTTCATTGTGTCGCTCCTTTGCCCAGGTCGATGGGCAGTGATTTCAATCCACGAAACTGCAGGTTATTGGTCCGCCACACCGCGGGCTTTTGCGCGATCAGTGAAAGCTCTGGAAACCGCTTGAACAACGAGGTGAACACCACTTCCGCTTCCAGTCGGAACAACGCGGTGCCCATGCAGAAGTGCTCACCCCGGCCAAATGCCAGGTGATCGTTGGGCTTGCGCAGGATGTCGAAGCAGTCAGGGTTTTCGAACTTTGCCGGATCACGATTGGCAGCGGCGCGCATCAAGTAGACCAAGTCGCCTTGTTTCATCGTGACGCCGTGGATTTGCACATCTTCGTTGAGTACGCGATGACTGAAGGACCCGGCGGAATCGAAGCGCAGCATTTCCTCGATGGCCGGTTTGACCAGTGTCAGGTCGGCCTTCAAGGCCTGGTGCTGATGCGGATGTTCAAGCAAGTGCAGTAAACCAATGCACAGCTGATCGGCGCTGGTGGTGTAGCCCGCCACGAGGATAAAAACGATCTGTGCCAGCACCTCTGCCATGCTTGATGCGCTGTCTTTGGCGGCCTCCAGCACCCGGCTGACCAGGTCGTCCTCAGGCTGTTTTCGGCGCTGTTCAATGATGTCGGTAAAGTAGGCGTACATTTCCTCCACACCCTTGAGCGCTTGGGCCGGTCCATAGTCGGGGTCGAGACTGCCGACCAGAAAAATCAGGATGTCATCGGTCCAGCGCCGCAGCTTCAGTGCGTCCTCGCGGGCAATGCCGTAGAGTTTGGCGAGGATCAGCGCCGGTATGCGGTTGAAGAGGTTGGCCATCAAGTCGGTTTGGGGTTCGAGGCAGGACAGTTCCTCGTCGGTAATGACCTCGATGGTTTGCCGCAAGGTCTCGATGGCGCGGGGTGTAAAGGCCCTGCTCAACAGTTGGCGGCTGGCCTTGTGTGCTGCACCGTCCTGGGAGTACATCCAGTCCGAGGCGAGTTTGACGAACCCTGCCAGTTGCGCCCGTTTTTCCTCGGGCACCTGCGCATCGACCAGTTGTTGCATGCGGTTCGAGGAATAGCGCCTGGTATCGCCCTGGGCGGCGAAGACATCGCTGTAGCGGGTCAGGAACCACGCCTTGAAGTGGGGGCACCAATAGGCCGGATGATGCTCGCGCAGGTAGCGGTAAGCCGGGTAGGGTGTGCGAACCGTGTCGCGATCGGTGAAGTCGAGCAGCGCTTGAACGTCCATGGTCATGACTCCCCATACAGTGCCGCGGTGAACTGGTGGATGTAGTCCGGTTTATCGATAGGCGCACTGACCAGTTCGCTCGGCGGCGCTAGCAACGCCGCCAGCGTGGCCAGTTGGTGTTCGCTGGCATGGCTGTCCAGTTCGCTGCCGTTGGCGACCAATCCGCCTTCGCTCAACGGCGCAGCAAACACTTCGATCAGGTCTTGCAGTGTTTGCGACGACACCAGATGGTTGTTCTCGACTTCCTCGATAATCAGGTCAAGGGCGCGCGCGTAGGTCAGGGCCACGGCCTGGCGGTGGGAGACTTCGCCCGGATTTCGACAGCGTTCGACCAGGGTCTTTTCAGTTCGCTGCGCAACGTTGGCGGTAGGACGTGAGGCAAAACGGGGCCGGGTGATTGCGTCCCTGGCTACCTGGTAGGCCATGACGCTGTTGTCCCCTGCAAACGTCACGCTGATCTCGCAGTCCATGCGCAAGGTGACGATCTGGTTGTAATGGTGGAATCCCTGGGAGCCACAGATTTCCCGGCACATGCCCATGACATCCAGCGCGATCCAGGTGCCGACGCTTTTGGCGACGGCGGCGAGGATGTGCAGTTCCTTGCGCTTGTGCGGTAGGTCCCAGTGCGCTTCGAATTTCGCCACGATCGCCTGTTCCAACAGCTTCAGGGCGAGCGCCTTCAGTTGTTCGGTGTATAGCCGTTGGCGGATCACCGGTTTGACCAACAGGGGCTCGCAGGTGTTGCCGGTTCGTAGCTGGCGATGGCCGGTGAAACGGTAAGCCAGGTGGGTGCACAGGCTGGCTCCACTGCTTGCTGCGGCCAGGAGCAACAAACGCTCTTGAATGAACGTTTCCATGGCGCAGGTCAGGCGTTCGCTACGGGGGACATCGCTGCTGAACGTGCCGTCCCTGGTGAAGTGTGCGTGCCGTTGCATCAATGCATCCGGCGCCAGTTTCATCTGGTCGAAGCAAATGCCGGCCACCTGGTTGGCGTGGATTCCACCCTTGGGATCGCAGGCCACGACCTTGACGCCAGGCAACAACGGGCCATTTTCCTGTTGGCGGATTTGTACCCGAAACCAGTGCGGCCCTTCGTCCTCGCCGTCGACGATCAAGCGCGCCAGCACCATGACCACTTGAGCGGCGTGCAAGGCATTGCCGATCCAGTACTTGCAAGCCGCCGGGGAAGGCGTATGCAGGATCAGGCACTGGCTCTGCGGTTCAAAGGTGACGCGAGTTTGCAGGTTGCGCACATCCGAGCCGCTGTTGATCTCGGTGCAGCCAAAGGCATAAACCGCGCCCATTTCGATCACTTCCTGGCGGTAGCGCGCCACTTGCAACGCGCTTGCCTGGGCGAACAGGGCGTTGCCGGCGATCATGTGGTCGACGACCGAGGAGAACAGCGCGTAGTCGTAGGCGCCAATCAGCCCCGTGCGTTCGTACATCTGGCGAAAATCTGACTGGCGGGCCTGTCCCAACCACATGTCATTGGTGATCAGGCCATCGCGCACAATCGTGCGCATGCGTTCGATCGTCAGGTCCATGTAGTCGCGCAGCGGCAGCTGGTGGCGTTTTTTGGGGTCGAACAGCGGGGTGACCAGCCGTTCCCGGAGTGAAATGCTCATCGGATGTTCCTCTCGTAGATTTCGAAAAAACAGTTTCGAAACCACCAGAGTCAGAGAGCTGGCGGAACTTGAAGCACGCGCAATCGCCAGCTGTAGCAGCAGTGGCTATTTTTCTTGCCCATGGCTGCGTGCGCGAGGAATTCGCGGTGTTTCACAAGGCGGCGCGGTTCTGTCAAAGCGCAAAGCCAGCATCGCCACCCAACAACGTTGAGTTTTTCTCCATAGCCAGACTTCCTGTGTCATCGCTACTGGACTTTTACGGCGAGCCAGACTTCGTAGTGAAAGGCAGACAACTCTGTGCGGTACGGGTTGTACTTTAGCCGCTGAACAGTTCAGGGCAAGGTGAAATACGACCACTAGTCGGACGTCGTACGGGACAACACCTCGCCAATACTGCGCCGCCTGGCCTGCAACTCGGTGGCGTGGATCAGCTGTTCAAGGTCTTCGGGGGTGACGTCAATGAAGGCTTCCATTTGCGCAAGGGCCAGTTTCAGGTCCTGGGCCGTGATCGCCTGGCTGTCGACGGGAGGGTGGTCGGCGGGAACGACGACCACCGGTTCGCTGGCGCGTTTCGGGTAACGGATGCGCGTCAAGTTGTTGTAGGCCAAGGCGCTGAACAGCATGGTCGATGCGGCGAGCATCACCGGGCCCAGGGCTTTCCAGTCCATGGCAATGGTCGCGGGGTCGGCCAGCACCAACAGCAATGCCAGTGCCCCGGCCGGCGGGTGCAGGCAACGCAGCCAGCACATCAGGATCAGCGCCATGCCCGCCGCCAGGCACGCGCTGCCCAGGGTCCGCCCCAGCACGTGGGCCACCAGCAGCGCTACCACCGCGGCACTCAAGTAGCCGCCGAGAATCGACCAGGGTTGCGCGAGCGCGCCGGACGACACGGCAAACAGCAACACCGCCGAGGCACCCAGCGGACCGACCAGGTGCTGCGCCACTTGCATGCCGAATACCTGAGCGCACAGCCAGACGCTGAACATTGTTCCCAGCGCCATGCCGATGGCAGCGCGACTCCATTCCGAAGGGCGGGTGTTGATAGCGGCGGGCAACCAGCGAGCAAGCATGATGAACATCGTTCCGTTAAAAACCGAGGAAAAAAAAGGGCTTGCCTGGGAAACCCGGAAAGCCCTTGAAGGTGTTCCAACTGTTGGGGGAGGAACGGCGACAGTGTGCCGCGCCTTTCCGATGCTGACAAATTCATATTAATGAAGCTTCAGTTCATAATTTCTGATGTATCGGGAATCGCATTTCCATTGGATGTCCAGCGCCATGGCCAGCACCGCCATGGGGCTCTGCTTGTGTCTGGCTAATGGCTGTTTCTTCGCACGTTTTCTGTAGGAGCGAGCATGCTCGCGATGGATTTCCCGGCGCCGCGGGGTATCAGGCTGCCCAAGTCATCGTTGGCGACCATCGCGACGGGTGTTATGCGACCACTTGAGCCGCCGGCCATTGCTGGTAGGGAATGGGCAACTTGCGCGACTCGCCGCGGCCCATCGGGAAGTACAGGAAACCATTGCGCGCCAGGCGCTCGGCATCGTACAGGTTGCGGCCGTCGAAGATCACCGGTGCATTGAGGCGCTGGCGGATCAGATCAAAATCCGGTGCCTTGAATTGTTGCCATTCGGTGCAGATGATCAGCGCGTCCGCACCGTTGAGTACCGATTCCGGGGTGCCCATCAGCATCAGCCTGCTTTCATCGGGGTACAGTTGCTGGGTTTGCTGCATGGCTTCGGGGTCGAATGCGCGGACATTGGCGCCAGCGGCCCACAGCGACTCCAGCAATGGCCGGCTCGGCGCATCGCGCATGTCGTCGGTGTTGGGTTTGAATGCCAGGCCCCAGACGGCGAAGGTCTTACCGCGCAGATCGCCTTTGTAGAAGGCCTTGAGGCGCTCGAACAGCTTGTGTTTCTGGCGCTGGTTGATGGCTTCCACCGCTTGCAGCAGGTCGCTTGTGCAATTGGCCTCTTCGGCGCTGTGGATCAGGGCACGCATGTCCTTGGGGAAGCACGAGCCACCATAACCGCAACCGGGGTAGATGAAGTGGTAGCCGATGCGCGAATCGGCGCCGATGCCCAGGCGCACCGATTCGATATCGGCACCCAGGTGTTCGGCCAGTTCGGCGATCTGGTTGATGAAGCTGATCTTGGTCGCCAGCATGCAGTTGGCGGCGTACTTGGTCAGTTCGGCACTGCGCAGGTCCATGAACATGATGCGTTCATGGTTGCGGTTGAAGGGTGCGTACAGGTCACGCATCACCTCGCGCACGTCTTCGCGTTCGCAGCCAATGACGATACGATCCGGGCGCCGGCAATCGGACACGGCCGAGCCTTCCTTGAGAAATTCGGGATTGGACACGATATCGAACTGCAACAGGCGCCCGACCTTGATCAGGCACTTGTCGATATGCGCCCGCAACGCATCGCCAGTTCCCACCGGCACAGTGGACTTTTCCACGAGGATCAGCGGTTGTTCCCGGTGCCGCGCCACTGCCTCGCCGACTGCCATCACCTGACTCAGGTCTGCCGAACCATCGTCACGCGACGGCGTACCGACAGCAATAAACAGCACCTGGCCATGTTGCACCGCGAGTTTTTCATCGCTTGTGAATTGCAAACGACGGGCGTCCAGGCCTTCGCGCACCAGGCTGGCCAGCCCCGGTTCGAAAATGCTCACGTGGCCCTGTTGCAACAACTCGACTTTTTTCTCGTCGACGTCCATGCAGACCACGTCATGGCCCACTTCAGCCAGGACGGCCGCTTGCACCAGGCCAACGTAGCCGCTACCCAAAACACTGATTCTCATGGCCTGCTCCTGCCCCGATCGAGTCCGACCAAGGTTTAGCACTGCCATGTTTCAGTTCGTCTATCGGTTCGTCGGCCAGAACGGTGGTTGCCGGCAGAGTATTTGACTTTCAAGGCCACGACCGGCAGCGTAGCGGCCATCCCTGTCTTACAGCGTTTTTCTGCTTCCTCTTTATTCAAGGCCGTTTCGTTTGACTGACTTACCTGCTGCTGATCCAAAAGCCGCCAAACCCAATCCCCTGACCTTGTATCTGGCCCGACTGGCCCCCTCCAGCCAATTGACCATGCGATACGTCTTGCAGGACGCCGCCGACCGCCTGGGCTTCGAAGACATGAATGTCGAGGAGATTGCCTGGCACGACCTGCAACCTGAAGACGTCATCGCCCTGGTCGCGACCTTGCGCACCGACGGTTATGCGCCCAACACGTCGTCGCTGTACGTCAATGCGGTGCGCGGAGTGATGAACGAAGCGTGGCGCATGAGCCTGATCAGCCAGGAACACTTGTTGAAAATGCGCTCGGTCAAGGGTATCGCCGGCACGCGCCTGTCCCAGGGGCGCAACCTGCGGCGCTCATTGATCCAGGAATTGATGGAGGTCTGCGCCGCCGATCCTCGGCCACAAGGCCTGCGCGACGCCGCCATCATTGCGATCCTGTACGGTTCTGGCATGCGCAAATCGGAGTCGGTGAACCTCGACCTCAATCAGGTCGACTTCAATGAACGCAGCCTGCGCGTCACGGCCAAGGGCAACAAACAGTTGATCAAGTACGCCCCGGCGTGGGCTTTCGCCAAGCTCGATGCCTGGCTGGAACTGCGCCGCTCGATGCTAAAGGAAGGCGAAGAGGACGATACGTTCCTGTTCAACCGTATCCGGCGTGGCAGTCACATCACCCGTGAGCGCATTACCAAGCACGCGATCTACTACATTGCGCGCCAGCGGGGTACGCAGGTGGGGGTGAAAATCATGCCGCATGATTTTCGCCGGTCGTTCATCACCCGGGTAATTGAAGAACACGATCTGTCCATCGCGCAAAAGCTGGCGCATCACAGCAATATCCAGACCACGGCCAACTACGATGTGCGCGACGACAACGAGCGGCGTCGGGCGGTAGATCGCTTCGACCTTTGACGGCCTTGGCTCAAGGTTCGCTCAGCACGTGCGCGTGGCCGATCGTCGAGACCTGGACGGCGCTGCCCGCCGGCGGCGCATACATGCCGGAGCTGCGCACCAGCAAGGATCGGCCGATAGGCTGGTCGGGGGCGCGAGGCTGCAACTCCACGGTCAAGGTGCAGGTGTTGCCGCTGAAGTCGCGGTCGATGACCTTTGCCCGGCAGCCAGCGACACTGGTGTCGTCGGGCAAGATGCTGGCCAGTTGCAATTGTTCGGGGCGGAGCATGATCTGCGCCGAGTGGTTGTTGCGATGATTGTTGACCGGAATCCGGCCCAGGTCGCAATGCGCCCAGCCCGCCTCGATCCGGGCCGGCATGACCACGGCGTCGCCAAGGAACAGCGCGGTCTGTTCGTCTTCGGGGTAGCGGTAGAGGTCCAGCGGATGGCCTGACTGCACCAGCCGGCCATGGCGCATCACGGCCAGTTGATCGGCGAAGGACAAGGCTTCGCTCTGGTCGTGGGTGACCAGGATGGTGGTGATCCCTGCGTCTTCAAGCAGGCGGGCGACCATCTTGCGCATGACCGCGCGTAAACCGGTATCGAGTGCCGAAAACGGCTCGTCCAGCAACATCAGGCGCGGCCGCTGCGCCAGTGCCCGTGCCAGCGCAACACGCTGCTGCTGGCCGCCGGACAACTCGTGGGGCCAGCGCGCGGCCATGGAAGAATCGAGGGCTACGCTGTCCATCAACTGGGCGACACGCTCGTGCTTTTGGTGGCCTTTGATCGACAAGCCGAAGCCGATGTTGGCGGCCACGGTCATGTGCGGAAACAAAGCGCCGTCCTGCGGGACATAGCCAATCAGGCGCTGGTGTGCCGGTACTTCATGGGTGCTGTCGACCAGGGTTTGACCATCGAGCGACAAGCGGCCGGAGTCAGGGAATTCGAAGCCGGCAATCATGCGCAGCAAGGTGGTCTTGCCCGAGCCCGAGGGGCCGACAATGACCGTACGGCTGCCGCTGGGTACCGACAGGCTGACGTTATCCAGGGCTTTATGGGCGCCGTAGGACTTGTTCAGTGAATGCAGTTCAAGAGTGTTCATCGGCCAGCCGTTTTTTTCGATTGGTGATAAAGGAGCCCGGTCAGCGGCAGCGACAACAGGATCATCAGCAGGGCATAGGGCGCTGCCGCGACATAGTCGATTTCGCTGGTCATGGCCCAGAACCCGGTAGCGAGGGTCCGCGTGCCGTTCGGCGCGAGCAACAGGGTGGCGGTCAGTTCATTGGTGATCGCCAGGAACACCAGCGCCGCGCCGGCGGCCGCCCCCGGAGCGGCCAGGCGCAGGGTGATCAGCCACAACGCGCGGGCAGGGGAGCGGCCCAGGCTGCGGGCGATGTTTTCCAGTTCCACGGGGGCCTGGGCGATGCCGGCGCGCAAGCTCACCAGGGCCCGGGGCAAGAACATCAGCAGATAAGCCAGGAGCACGGTGATGGTGGTCTGGTAGATCGGCCGGGCAAAGTGAATGGTCACGGTCACCAGGGCCAGCGCCACGACGATGCCCGGCAATGAGCTGGTGATGTAGTTGCAGCTTTCCAGTATCCGTTGCAGCCGTCCGGGATAGCGGATTGACAGCCAGGCGATGGGAATGGCCGCGCAGGTGGTCAGGGCCGCGCCCGCGACACCCAGCAGCAGGGTCTGTTGCAGGGCCGGCAGGAGCTCATCCAGGTCCCAGGCTTGCACGCCGCCGGCGATCAACCATCCGCCAAGGGTGATCAGGGGCACACCCAGCGCCAGGGCACATGTGACGCCCTGCAAGGTCAATGCGAGCACCCTGGCCGGGGTTTTCAGGCGCACCACCCGTTGCTCACGGGCGCTACCGGAGCCCACGCGGGCGTAGCGCGCATGGCCCCGAGCGGCGGATTCCACGGTCAGCATCACCAGGCAACACAAGGCAAGCACGCTGGCCAGCATGTGGGCGGCAGGCCCGTTGAAGGTGGACTTGAACTGATCGAAGATCGCGGTGGTGAACGTGTCGAAGCGGATCATCGCGTACAGGCCATACTCGGCCAGCAGATGCAGGCCGACCAGCAATGCGCCACCGCAAATGGCCAGGCGCAACTGCGGGAGCACGACGCGAAAAAATACAGCCCACGGCTTGAGTCCAAGGGATTCGGCGACATCTTCAATGGCCGGGTCGAGGCGCCGCAGCGTTGCCGCAATCGGCAGGTAGAGAAACGGGAAGTAGGCAATGACCGACACCAGCACCCCGGCCAACAAGCCGTGGATCGGCGGCACCAGGCTGACCCAGGCATAGCTGTGGACAAAGGCTGGCACCGCCAGGGGCGCCGTGGCCAGTAACGACCACCAGCGCCGCCCCGGCAGATCCGTGCGTTCGGTCAGCCAGGCCAGTGCCACACCCAGCGCCACGCAGAGGGGAATGGTCAGCACCACCAGCAACACGGTGTTGGTCAGCAACTCGCCCACCCGCGGGCGGAACACCAAGGTCACCACCGTGGACCAGCCGGTTTGCAGGGACACGCCGATGACGTAGGCAATCGGCAGCAGTGCCAGTAACGACACCAGCACCGACAACCCGACCACCCACGCGCCACCGCGGCTCGCGAACACGCCGCGTGACCGTCTACGTAAATTGGCGGGTAGCGCTTGGGCGGTACCCACCGGCAGGATTTCAGGCATCAATTAGAGCAGTCCTGCCTGAGTCATCAGCTCCACGGCTTTTTTACTGTCGAGTTTCGAGGCGTCCACGGACGGCGCGTCGAGCTGCTGCAAAGGCACCAGTTTAGGGTTGGATTCGGCGTTCTTGCCCACGGCATATTCAAACGACTTGCCGTCCTTGAGGATGGCCTGGCCATCCTTGCCAGTGATCCACTTGAGGAACGCCTGGGCTTGTTCCTTGTGTTTGCTGGAGGCCAGGACGCCACCTCCGGAAATGCTGACAAACGCGCCCGGGTCCTTGTGTTTGAAGTAGTGCAAGGCAGTGTTCTTGCTGTTCTCGCCGGTCTTGGCCTGATCGACGAAGCTGTAATAGTGGTAGATCACGCCGCTGTCGATCTGCCCGGCATTCACCGCCTTGAGCACCGAACTGTTGCCCCGGTACGCGCTGAAGTTGGTTTTCATCGCCTTGAGCCACTCCAGGGTGGCGGCTTCGCCTTTTTGTTCGAGCATGGCGGCAACGATCGCCTGGAAGTCGGCGCCACCCGGGGATGCGCCCCAGCGGCCTTTCCAGTTCGGCGCGGCAAGGTCCATGATCGATTTGGGCAACTGGTCTTGCGGCAATTTGCTCGGGTTGTAGACGAACACCGTGGAACGTGCAGCGATGCCCAGCCATTTGCCGTGGGCCGGGCGGTAGGCTGAATCGACCTGCTCCAGGGTGGTTTTGTCCACGGGCGCGAACAAACCGGCGTTGTCGACCAGCACCATCGCCGGGGAGTTCTCGGTGAGGAATACATCGGCCGGCGAGTCGGCGCCTTCCTGCACGATCTGGTTGCCCATTTCGGTATCATCGCCGTTGCGCAAGGTCACCGGAATACCGGTTTGCTGCGTAAAACCTTCGACCCAGGATTTGGTCAGGCTTTCATGCTGTGCGTTGTAGACCACGATACCAGCGGTATCGGCGGCGTACGCGTGACCAACGCTCAGCAAAGCGGTGGCCAGCAGGGCCTTTTTGAGGAACGAAGGGATAGGGGACTTCATGCGGCGCCGGCTCCTGTTTTTTTTTGGGTCGTGCAAACTGATTCAATCGAGAAAAAGAACGACGTCAATTATTCTAGATCAATACGAATCATTTGCAGATTCAAGGCGCGCTAATGTAAAGCCCCAAATGAGAAAAAATCGTCAAATCCTGTGGGCGAACCTTTGTGGCGAGGGGATTGCATCATTGGTTGGCATTTGTGGAGGGACAACCTTTTTGCGTGCCAGCCGCTGCCTGGCTGATCAGCGCGGCCAGGCGCCTGACGTTGTTCTGCTGCGCGGCTACCAGCTCCTCGATCGAGGGGCCTGATGGCGTCTGCAGGGTGCTGCGGCAATTGCCGATGACGTCCTCATGGCCATTGCTGCTGCGCAGGCGCCATCTCACGTCGAGCAATCCATACTGGCCAGGAATCGAATCGAAGCGCTGTACCTCCAGGCGCACCGACAGCTTGCGTTGCGGATTATTGTTGATCATCTGGTCGAGCAAGGCACTGCGCAACTCATCCACCAGGCTGGCACCCCACCAGTCGGTTTCCAGGATCGCCATGCCGGTATTGCCCTGGCGTACGACAATCTGCGGGCGATCGACCTGCGGCGGGACGCTAAGCAATTCAATCTCGATTTGCGCGCCATTGCGTGAAGTACTCGTCAGTTGGGCTGGGGTCAGGGTGTGAAACTGGATTGGATCGCTGCGGCAGGCGGCGAGCAACGACAACGCGGCGAACAAGGTGATTTTCAGCGAAAAAGCCATGAATGTTGCTCCTGTGGTCATTTGCTCGGCGGCCCTTGCATATCGATCGGCGCGGCATTGTTTGGACGGCCGCGTATCAACGATTCCGGATGCCGGCCCAGATAATCGGCCAGATCACGCAAGGCGCGCGAGGTGCGTCCGAGTTCGTCCAGGGTCTGGCCGAGTTTTTCCCGTTGCGGCGAGTCATCGGCAAGCGTCGAATTGGCCGATTGCAAGGTGGTGCTGGCCGATTGCAGGGTCTTGCTCACGTCCCCCAGCGTGCTTTGTACGCTAGGCAAAGTCTTGGCATTGAATTGCGACAAACCCTTGCGCAATTCGATGAGGTTGCTGTCCAGATTGCCGGCGATCCGTTCGATGGGCAGTTGATTGATCTTGGTGACCATGGCCTCGAGCTTTTCCTGCAATTGTTCGAGGCTGCCCGGAATCGTTGGAATGGAAACGGGGCGGGCGGTGGGATCGAAAACGACTTTCTCCGCCTTGGGGTAAAAATCGAGTGCAATGTATAGCTGGCCGGTCAATAGATTGCCGCTACGGGCCTGCGCACGCAGGCCGTTTTCGACGAAAGAGCCCATCAGGCGGACGCCCGCGGCTTCGTCATTGGGGTCATGATTCAAGGCCTTGAGCATTTTTGCGTGGGCCTGGCCGAGTCGCTGCGGATAAATCACGATGCCGACATTGACCGGGAACGTGCGTTTCTTCGCGTCGAAATCCAGATTGATCGAGACAACTCGCCCGAATTCGACACCCAGGAATTCCACCGGTGCATCGACCTTGAGCCCGCGCAGCGCCTGATCGAAACGTAAACTCAGGTATTGCGCCTTGCCGTAGGGCGGGGCGAGGGCTGTTTGCTGGTCCTCGAACAGTTCGTAGGCATATTCTTCCGGGGCCGGTTTGTCGTCGGGGCTGTATTCCGGCGCACGGAACGCAATCCCACCCACCAGCAAGGAAGACAGGGACTCGGTCTTGACCGCAAAACCGTTGGCACCGACGCTCACGTCCACACCGCTGGCGTTCCAGAATCGGGTGTTCTCAGTGACGTACTGATCATTGGGGGCGTGGATGAATAGTTCGATGTTCACCCCTTTGCCATCGGGATCCAGGGCGTAGGCCACGACCTGGCCGACCGGAATCTTGCGGTAGTAGACCGGCGAGCCAATATCCAGTGACCCCAGGTCCTGGGTGTGCAGGGTGAAACGCTTGCCCGGCTCGCCATAGGTGATGGCTGGCGGGTTTTCCAGACCTTTGAAGTTCTTGGCGCGTGCATTGTCCTGGCCGATATCGGCGCCGATGTAGTCCCCGGACAACAGCGTATCGATACCCGACACCCCGCCAGCGCCGATCCGCGGCCTGACCACCCAAAACTGCGAGTCTTTGCGGGTAAAGCTTTCGGCCTGTTTGGCCAGTTTGATGGTGGCATTCACGCTCTTCTGGTCGTTGGCCAGTTCCACGTCCGAGACATGGCCGATCACCACGTTGCGGTATTTGACTTCGGTCTTGTTGGCGGTCAGGCCGTCACCGGTCTTGAACTTGACCGTGATGGTCGGCCCCTCCTGCAAGATGCTGTGAACCACCAGCGATATCCCTACCAGCACCGCAACGATCGGTACGATCCACACGAGCGAAAAGCTGAAGCGGCGGGTCTTGATCGGAGCTTGCCCCGGGACCAGCGGCCCGTCAGTGGCTTGTGACTTCATCCGTGACCTCCTCATTTAATGGTTTTTGCCGCTCTTTATCCCAGATCAGTCGCGGATCGAAACTCATCGCGGAGAGCATGGTGAACACCACCACCAGGCCAAAGAACAAAATCCCCGGCCGCGGTTCGATATCGGCCAGGGCCTGGAACTTGACCAGGGAGGCCACCAGGGCCACCACGATGACGTCAAGCATCGACCAATAACCGATGAGCTCGACAAAACGGTACATCTGCGAGCGCTCGCGCAGTGCCCACTGGCTATCGCGCTGAACGGTCACCAGCAGCAGCGTCAGTGCGACGAACTTGACGCCTGGCACCGCGATGCTGGCGATGAAGATGATCAGGGCAATGTCCCAGGCGCCGTGCTGCCAGAACTCGATCACGCCGCTCATGATCGTGCTGTCGGCGCCATTGCCGACCATCTTGGTGTTCATCACCGGCAACAGATTGGCCGGGATGTAAAACACCAGGGCGGTGAACATATACGCCCAGGTCCGGGTCAACGAGTTGGTTTTACGTCGATGCAGGGGGGCGCCACAGCGCTCGCATTCATGGGGTTCGAACGTCATGTCACAGGCCAGGCCGCAGCTGTGGCAAAGGCACAGGTTGAGATCGCTGGCGACAGGAGGTGTTGTCATACGATGTCCCACAGTTCACGGATATCGCGGCCGGCAATGCGGATCATCATCAGGCTGAGGATAGCCAAGGCGAACAGACCGATGCCGGGCAGCACATCCAGTAACCCGGCGAGCTTGATCACGGCGACCATTGCTCCCAGCAGGCAGACTTCCAGCATGCTCCACGGCCTGAGGGTTTCCAGCCAGCGCATGCAAAACCTGAAGCCGGGGGCGCGCCGCGAGGTGAGGGCGTAGCTCAGCACCCAGATCAGCAGCAGCAACTGGAAAATCGGCGCGATGATCATGGCGATTGCCGCCACCAACGCAATGAACGTGATCGGCCCAAGGCTCAGCGCCAGTACCGAATCCCAAAGGGTCGCGCTGTTTTTCAAGCCTTTGAGGCTGATGCTCATGACCGGATAGAAGTTGGCGAAAATCCACAGCACCAATGCCGTGAAGGTCAATGCCAGGCGCTGCTCCACGGTCAGGCCGTTATAGCGCTGAAGTACACCGCCGCAGCGCGTACACAGGGTTTTCTGATGTTTGGCGAGTGTGACTTTTTGATACACGCAGTCGCAGTGCTCGCAGATGATCAGTTGATCAGTAGTTGCCATGGGCCAGGCTCAACAGGAGGCACGAAGTTCAGAGCACCCCCTCAATATAGAAGTGACTCGCGATTGAGCAAATCGAAATAAAGGTTATGGGGTTGGCGCATGGGCCTGGCAGTCGACCAGATGCACCCGATTTACTGTAGGAGCGAGCATGCTGGCGATGGTCGTCAACGATGACGAGGGGAGCCTGGCACCCCGCGGTGCTCTCAGGTTTTTCGCGAGCATGCTCGCTCCTACAGAGACCGCCGGGTGCCGCAAGGGGCACAGGGGTTAACCGAGCACTTCGCGCATCCGGTACCACAGCATGCCGAGCGCCAGCAGCGGCGAGCGCAGGGCGCGGCCGCCCGGGAAGGTCATGTGCGGAACGGCGCTGAACACATCGAAGCCTTTGCTGTGTCCGGCCTGGATCGCTTCGCCCAGCAGTTTTGCGCACCAGTGGGTCACGTTGAGGCCATGGCCTGAGTAACCCTGGGCGTAGAACACGTTCGGGTGCTGGCGCAGGCGCCCGACCTGGGGGAATCGATTGGCCGTGATGCCGATCTTTCCGCCCCATTGATAGTCTATGCGCACATTCGCCAACTGCGGGAAGACCTTGAGCATTTGTGGGCGCATGTAGGCCGTGATGTCCCGTGGATCGCGCCCGGAATAATGGCAGGCACCGCCGAACAACAGGCGCCGGTCTGCCGAGAGCCGGTAATAGTCCAGGCCGACTTTCTGGTCGCACAGCGCCAGGTTATGCGGGATCAGCTGCGCGGCAACCTCGGCCGACAAGGGTTCGGTGGCAATGATGTAGCTGCCGGCCGGGAGCACCTTGCCGCTGAGTTTCGGTTCGAGTTCTTCCAGGTGGGCGTTACAGGCGAGCACCAGGCTTCCCGCGCGAACCGTGCCGCCCGCACAACGAACCTTTACGGTGTCACCGTGGATCAACTCCAGCACCGGACTCTGCTCGAAGATCTGCACGCCAAGGGATGACGCAAGCCGCGCTTCGCCCAGGACCAGGTTCAAGGGGTGCAGGTGACCGGACCCCATGTCGACCAGACCACCGGCATATACGCCTGAATTGACCACGTGCGTGCGAATCTGTCCGGGCTCGACCAGGCGAGTTTCGTGGGCGTACCCCGATTCCTTGAGCGCTGCGTATTCAGATGTAAGTCCGGCAAACTGCGCCGGGGTGTTAGCCAATTCGCAAAAGCCCCAGCGCAGGTCACAATCGATGCCGTGTTCGCGGATTCGCCGGCCCACCAGCTCGACCGATTCGATACCGGCGCGCTCCAGATAGCGCACGCCTTCGGCCCCGATATGCCTGGCGAAACCACTGACGTCATGACCAATGCCGCGTATCAGTTGTCCGCCGTTGCGCCCGCTGGCACCCCAGCCGATCCGCCGGCCTTCCAGCAGGATCACCGAGAGCCCGCGCTGGGCCAGTTCGATGGCCGTGTTGATGCCGGTGAAACCACCGCCAATCACGCAGACATCGGCCTCAAGGTCCGCTGTCAACCCGGGAAATTGCGCCATGCCATGGGCCGACGCGGCGTAATACGAGCGAGCATGTTCCTGTGTGTACTGGTTCATTGGTTGGACTTCACTTTGCTCCACGAACGGGTCATCAGGCGCATGATCGACTGCGGCGGGGTGGTGGAGATATAGAGCTTGTCGAGCACTTCCTGCGGCGGGTAAACCTCGGGGTTGTTCACCAATTCAGGGTCCATGTACTGCTTTGCCGCCGGATTGGGGTTGGCATAGCCGACCGAGGCACTGACCTTGGCGATCACTTGCGGATCGAGCAGGTTATTGATGAACGCGTGTGCCTCTTTAGGGTTGCTGGCGTCGGCGGGAATGGCCAGCAGGTCGAACCACAGGTTGCTGCCTTCCTTGGGAATGGCGTAGGCGATGTTCACGCCGTTATTGGCTTCCTTGGCCCGGTTGGCGGCCTGGAACACATCGCCGGAGTAACCGAATGCCACGCAGATGTCGCCATTGGCCAGGTCCGAGACGTACTTGGAGGAATGGAAATAGGTGATGTACGGACGGATGCCCAGCAGTTTGGCTTCGGCTTTCTTGAAGTCTTCGGGGTTCTCGCTGCGCGGGTCCATGCCCATGTAGTTGAGGACTGCGGGGAACACTTCATCGGCCGAGTCCATCATCGATACGCCGCACTGGCTGAGCTTCTTGATGTTTTCCGGCTCGAACAGCACGGCCCAGGAATCGATGTGGTCGATGCCCAGCACCTGCTTGACCTTGTCAACGTTGTAGCCGATGCCGTTGGTGCCCCACAGGTACGGCATCGAGTGCGCGTTGCCCGGATCGTTTTTCTCCAGCAAGGCCAGCAGCTTCGGGTCCAGGTTCTTGAAGTTCGGCAGTTGCTCGCGGTCCAGCTTGAGGAACGCGCCGGCCTTTACCTGACGGGCGAGGAAGTGGTTGGAGGGCACGACCACGTCGTACCCGGTACGCCCGGCGAGCAACTTGCCTTCCAGGGTTTCATTGGAGTCGAAAACGTCGTAGATCACTTTGATCGAGGTTTTTGCCTGGAAGTCGGCGAGGGTGGTCTCGCCGATGTAGTCGGTCCAGTTATAGACACTGACCTGAGGCTGAGCCTGGGCGACGGCGCTGAACAGGACAGTCAGCGCGAGCGGAACCATGGATTTCAATAGACGCATATCGACACCTCTTGGAATTATTGGTTTTTTCAGGTGATGATCGTTCCCACGCTCTGCGTGGGAATGCCTCAAGGGACGCTCTGCGTTCCAATGGGACGCAGAGCGTCCCAGGCTGCATTCCCACGCGGAGCATGGGAACGATCATTCAGGGGAGGGTTAGACGCTCAGCAACAGGAACTCGCGCTCCCAAGAGCTGATCACGCGCTTGAAGTTCTCATGCTCGGCGCGCTTGACCGCGACGTAGCCACGCACGAACTTGTCGCCCAGGTAACGGCTGACGGTGGCGCATTCTTCCATCTGCGTCAGCGCGTCTTCGATGGTGATCGGCAGGCGCAGGTTGCGCCGCTCATAGGCCCGGCCCTGCACCGCGGCGCTCGGTTCAATGCGCTCGACCATGCCCAGGAAACCGCACAGCAGGCTGGCGGCGATGGCCAGGTAAGGGTTGGCATCGGCCCCGGGCAAGCGGTTTTCCACACGCATGGCGTCGGGGCTCGAGGTCGGTACGCGCAGGCCGACGGTGCGGTTTTCTTCGCCCCATTCGACGTTCACCGGTGCCGAAGTGTCCGGCAGGAAGCGGCGGAACGAGTTGACGTTCGGCGCGAACATCGGCAGGACTTTGGGGATGTACTTCTGCAAGCCACCGATGTGGTGCAGGAACAACTCGCTCATGTTGCCGTCGGCGTCGGCGAAGATTGGCTGGCCGGTGGCAATGTCCACCACGCTCTGGTGGATATGCATGGCGCTGCCCGGCTCATCGCCGACCGGCTTGGCCATGAACGTCGCCGCGACATTGTGCTTGAGTGCCGCCTCGCGCATGGTGCGCTTGAACACCGTGATCTGGTCGGCCAGGTCCAGGGCGTCGCCGTGGCGGAAGTTGATTTCCATCTGCGCCGGGCCGTCTTCGTGGATCAGTGTGTCGAGGTCCAGGCCCTGGAGTTCGCACCAGTCGTAGACGTCTTCGAACAGTGGGTCGAATTCGTTGGCGGCGTCGATGGAGAACGACTGGCGACCGCTTTCGGCGCGCCCGGAGCGGCCCATCGGGGCCTTGAGTGGCAAGTCCGGATCTTCGCAACGCTGGGTCAGGTAGAACTCCATCTCCGGCGCGACAATCGGCCGCCAGCCTTTATCGGTGTACAGCTGCAGGACTTTCTTGAGCACGTTGCGCGGCGACAGTTCGATCGGGTTGCCGAACTTGTCGAAGGTGTCGTGAATCACGATGGCGGTCGGCTCGATCGCCCAAGGCACGACATACACTGCATCGGATACCGGTTTGCAGACCATGTCGATATCCGCCGGGTCAAGCAGGTCGTAGTAGATGTCGTCGTCGACAAAGTCCCCGGTTACCGTTTGCAACAGCACACTTTCCGGCAGGCGCATGCCTCGCTCATGCAGGAACTTGTTGGTGGGTGCGATTTTGCCGCGTGCAATGCCGGTCAGGTCGCTGACGACGCACTCGACTTCGGTAATCTTGTGATCTTTCAGCCAAGTGAACAGCTGATCGAAAGGGACATTCATAAAGACCTCGTTATTGGTTTTATTAACGCCAGGAGAGGCCGGTTTCATCCGCCGGACACTTCCCCTGTAGCGCGTTGACGTCTATCTTGGGCGAGCCTTGCGGTTCCATCTATCCACTTTAAGCAGGTCAAAGCGCACCAAAAGAGTGCGTAAGGTCGCCCAATGACAGTCTGCAATTCACTACACGTTCAAGCGTTCAATACCTGTGATATCGCCGAGCAAATCCGAGCCACACCGGGCTGGGTCCAGCATTACCAACAGATGTCGCCGGGGCATTTTGCCGGCAGGGTGCGCTATCTGGATCTACAGGGCGTAGAGATTTACGAAGAGCACATGAACACCCGGGTCGAGCAGAATTTCAGCGCGCCACAAGGCGCGCTGGCGTTTTGTTTCGACCGTAGCGACAACGCGCTGTACGTGTTGAACGGCGAAAGCCGCAACATCTGGATCACCCCGGAGAACTACCAGGAAATCGCCGTGGTGTTCGGGCCCGAGTTTGTCCAGCGTCACGCCCTGGATGTCGCGCGGCTGGAGGGGTTGTTCATGGCGCCGCTCAATTCGCAGCAAAATGCATTGTTCAGTCGTTGGCTCAGCGCAACCCTGACCCAGCTGTCGCAGACCTACGACCCGCCAAGCCGAGAAGCCTTGACCCAGCAGCTGCTGGAGGATTGCCTGTTCATACTCGACAACGCCTGTACCTGCCTCGATCCGGGTGCATTGCAGCGCCGGGCAGGGGAGCGGGCGATCATGAAGCGGGTAGGGGAATGGGCGGCGGATAGCCCCGAGGAACACCTCGACCTGCTGGCTTTGTCCAAGGTCGCGGGGGTTTCGCTGCGCCAGTTGCAGCACGCCTTCAAGACCTTCACCGGCATGGCGCCGACCCAATGGCTGCGCCTGCGCCGTCTGAACAGCGCCCGCCGCGAACTGCTCAGCCGCACGCCGGCACAAACCACCGTGGCCGAAGTGGCGATGCACTGGTCGTTCTGGCACCTGGGGCGGTTTTCCAGCAGCTATCGCGCGTTGTTCAAGGAACTGCCGAGTGACACCCTCAAGCGTGCAAGCGTGGTCCAGGCCGTCGGGCGTGGCCGGCGCTAGAAAGTCGGCGGGGTAATCACCCAGATCACCACGGCATCCACGACGCCGGGATTGCCATAACGATGCGGTTCCTGGCTGGAGAAACTGAAGCTGTCACCTTCATTGAGTTGAAAGTGGCGCTCGCCGACCCACAACTCAAAGCTGCCTGACAGCAGATAGCCGGCTTCTTCGCCGTCGTGGCTGTAGCTTTGCTGGCTGTAGGTGCCGGGCGGGAAACGCGAGTGGAGCATTTCCAGCTGACGGTTGGCTTGCGGGGTCAGCAACTGGTCGACGATGCCGTCTTCGTAATGGACATTCAGGCGGCTGTGCTTGCGCACGACAATGCCGTCGTCTTCAGGATCGGTGACCGCCTCGCTGGCGAAAAACCATTGGATGGTCACGCCGAGACTGCGGGCAATGTTGAACAGCGCCGGGATCGAGGGATAGGCGAGATTGCGTTCCAGTTGGCTGATGTAGCCAGCGGTCAGCTCGCTCTGTTGCGCCAGTTCCGCCAGGGTCATGCCCCGGCGTTTACGCAGGCCGCGAATCCGCGTGCCGAGAAAATGCGGTTCGGCCTGGGTCTTGCTGTCATTGCTCATACTGAGTTCCAAACCGGTAAGCTACGGCCCACTGTAGGAGCTGCCGCAGGCTGCGATCTTTTGATCTTGTATTTTGAAAGCAGGTCAAAAGATCGCAGCCTACGGCAGCTCCTACAAAGGTTGGCGCTAAAGCCCCGGAGTATAAACAGGCTTAAAGCTCCCACGCGACTTTAAGTCCCTCATAAATCGCTTCTTCGGCGGTACGCGGCGCCAGGCAGTCGCCGATACGCCGAAATTCCACCAGGCCTTGCAGTTGCGCGCCCAAGGTATCCACCGGCTGATGGCCCTGGCAAAGCACCAGCGTATCGACGTTCTCCATCAGCATCGGTTCGCCGCTGGCGGTGTGTTGCAGGTAGACCGTGTTGTCGTCACAACCGTACAACCGGGCGTAAGGGATGACGGGAATGGCGAGCTTGTGCAGCTCGCCAGCCAATTGATCGCGCACGTACAGCGGCAGGTTTTCCCCGCAATGGGTGCCGTTGACCGCCAGTTGCACTTGATGTCCGGCACGGGTCAGGCGCTCGGCGATACCGGGGCCGATCCAGTCGCAGCGCCAATCGACCACCACCACCGAACGGCCGATTTTTACCTCCTCACGCAGCACTTGCCAGGCATCCACCACCTGCAGTTCGCCACCGCGCTCGAAGGGCGGCCAATAGGGTTCGGCACCCGTGGCGACGATCACCATGTCCGGCTTTTCCTGCTCCACCAGAGCGCGGTCGACCTGGGTATTGCGCACCACACGCACCCCGGCCAATTGCATTTCCCGCTGCAGGTTGGTGCTGGCACCCCCGAATTCACTACGCCTTGGCAGAAGTTGCGCGAGCAACACCTGGCCGCCCAGTTGCGCGCTGGCTTCGTACAGGGTCACCTCATGCCCGCGCTGGGCAGCCACTGCAGCGGCTTTCATCCCGGCCGGCCCACCGCCGACGACCATGATGCGTTTGCGTTTTACAGTCGCTTGACGCTGGCCAAATATCAATTCACGACCGGTTTCCGGGTGCTGGATGCAGGAAATCGGCAAGCCCTTGTGGAAGTGCCCGATGCACGCCTGATTGCAGGCAATGCACGCGCGCACATCTTCCACGCGGCCGTCGACGGTCTTGTTGGGCATTTGCGGATCGCAGATCAACGCCCGGGTCATGCCGCACACGTCGGCCTGGCCGCGCGCCAGAATCAGCTCGGCTTCCTGGGGCTGGTTGATGCGTCCGGTGACGAACAAAGGAATGCTCAAGCCAGCCTTGAAGGTCCCAGCCTCCTTGGCCAGGTAGGCCGCTTCGATCGCCATCGGCGGCACGATGTGCACGGCCCCCCCGAGCGATGCCGAGGTGCCGGCGACAATGTGAACGTAGTCCAGCTGAGGTTGCAGCGATTGCACGGCAGCCAGGGACTCGTCTTCGGTCAGCCCCTCGGGGTCGCGTTCATCGGCAGAGATGCGCAGGCCGATGATGAAGTGCTCATCGGTCGCAGCCCGAATCGCAGCGATGACTTCACGCAGGAAACGCAGGCGCTGCTCCAGCTCGCCGTTGTAGCCGTCGGTGCGCCGGTTGACGCGCGGATTGATGAACTGCGCCGGCAGGTAACCGTGACTGGCGACCACTTCCACGCCGTCGATGCCGGCCTGGTGCAGGCGTCGGGCCGCCGCCGCGTAACCGTCGACAATCTCGTCGATCATTGCCTGGTCCAGCGCCCGTGGCATGACCCGGAAACGCTCGTTCGGCACCGCCGATGCCGAGTAAGCCACGGTCAGCAGGCCGTCGCTGGATTCCATGATTTCCCGTCCCGGGTGGAACACCTGCGACAACACCACCGTGCCGTGGGCGTGGCAGGTTTGCGCCAGCTTGCGGTAGCCCTCGATGCATTCATCGTCGGTGGCCATCAGAACGTGGGAGGTGTACCGCGCACTGTCATGCACCCCGGCCACCTGCAGCACGATCAGCCCGACGCCGCCTTCGGCACGTGCCCGGTGATAGGCAATCAGCTGCTCGTTGACCAGGTTGTCAGTGGGCATGGAGGTGTCGTGACCGCTGGACATGATGCGATTTTTCAGGCGCTTGCCACGGATCTGCAAGGGTTCGAACAGGTGAGCAAAAGCTGGGGTCGGGCTCGACATGGTGCGCATACTCCGGGCGGGCTGACCTGTAGGAGCGAGCATGCTCGCTCCTACAGAGGCAGCAGATTCTCGTTGTTTTTGTTGGTCTATAAAAATTTACCTGCAGTAAAAAATCAACTTGTTTTTTTACTTGGCCTTGATTAGCTTCGTGTCGAGCCCGCTCCTGGGGCGAACCTCACCAACAATAAAAAAGGGCCATGCCGACCTTGGGCGCCTGGCACCTGCACGAGGAACCACTGATGAAATCGAATACGCTCAAGCACGGTTTTTATCCCTTGGCGCTGACCCTGGCGATGGGCCTTGGCAGCGCACAGGCAGCATCGGAGATGGTGGTGGTCGGTTATGGCGGCGCCGGTCAAAAAGCCCAGGACGTGGCGTTCTTCCAGCCTTTTGCCGCCGTGGATCAAAGCAAGGTGATCCAGAGCGAATACAACGGTGAAATGGCCAGGATCAAAGTGATGGTCGACACCGGCAACGTCGACTGGGACGTGGTGCAGATCGAAGGTCCGGACCTGATGCGTGGCTGCGAAGAGGGCATGTATGAGCGACTGGACTGGACTCGCCTGGGTCGCAGCGAAGAGTTGATCCCCGAGGCGGCGCAAGAGTGCGGGTCCGCCGCGTTGGTGTGGAGCGTGGCGATTGCCTACGATCGCGACAAACTGGCCCAGGCCCCGACGTCATGGGCAGATTTCTGGGACGTACAGAAAATCCCCGGCAAGCGCGGGCTGCGCAAGCGTGCGGTGTACAACCTGGAGTTCGCCCTGCTGGCGGACGGCGTGAAAACCGAAGACGTCTACAAGGTGCTCGGTACCCCGCAAGGCGTGGACCGGGCATTCGCCAAGCTCACTGAGCTAAAGCCTTACATCCAGTGGTGGGAAGCCGGGGCGCAACCGCCGCAATGGCTGACCGCTGGCGACGTGGTGATGACCTCGACCTACAGTGGGCGCATCGCCGACGCCGCGCAGAAAGGCAGCCACCTGGGCCTGGTCTGGCCCGGCAGCCTGTATGGCATGGACTACTGGGCAATCATCAAGGGCTCCAGGCACGTCGACCAGGCCAAGCGCTTCATTGCCTTTGCCAACCAGCCGGATGCACAGGTGAAATACGTCGAGCAAATCCCCTACGGTCCGACCAATATCCAGGCCGCCGCGCGCCTCGATGACAAACTGGCGCAATGGGTGCCCACGGCGCCGCAGAACCTCAAGGGCGCGTTGTCGATGAATGTCGGCTTCTGGGTCGACCATGGCGAAGAACTGGAAGAACGTTTCAACGCCTGGGCCAGCAAATAAGTACAGGGGATGGCTGGACCTGTCGAAGCGTCCAGCCGTACTGTCTGCCCAACCGACCCCCCTGGAGACCCCGAACGATGAATAACATCGCAACCGCCCTGACCGCCCCTGAACGCAGCGCGACCGAACAGCGCCTGCGAGAAGAGCTGGCGGCCTGTTATCGCCTGATTGCACACTATCGCATGACCGACCTGATCTTCACCCACATCTCGGTGCGTATTCCAGGGCCGGAGCATCACTTCCTGATCAACCCCTACGGGCTGATGTTCGATGAGATCACCGCGTCCAACCTGGTGAAGATCGACCTCGATGGCAACGCGGTGGAACCGTCGCCGTACCCGGTGAATCCGGCCGGTTTCGTGATCCACAGCGCCATCCACGGTGCCCGCGAAGATGCGCAATGCGTGCTGCATACCCACACGAAATCCGGTTGTGCAGTGGCGGCGTTGAAGTGCGGGTTGTTGCCGGTGAACCAGATTTCCATGGAGTTCTACGGCCGGGTGGCCTACCACGACTACGAAGGCGTGGCCCTGGACCTGAGCGAGCAACAGCGACTGGTGGCCGACATGGGCGACAAGCCGGTGCTGATGCTGCGCAACCACGGTTTGCTGACGGTGGGCGAGACGGTAGGGCAGGCGTTCATGCGCATGTATTACCTGGAAAAGGCCTGCGACATTCAGTTGGCAGCCATGGCTGCCGGGGAGCTGGTGTTGCCGTCGCCCGAGGTTTGCGCGCATACCGAGCGGCAGTTCAATGAGCCGGGACGGGCGCTGGAAGAGGGTGAGCTCAATGATCCAGATGCCATGCAACTGGCCTGGGCGGCGTTGCTGAGATTGCTGGAAAGGGTTGCGCCAGATTATCGGGAGTGATCCAGGTCCTCGATCGCCTGGGCTGGCCTCTTCGCGAGCAAGCCCGCTCCCACAGTTGATACGGGTTGCCACAAACTCTGTGTTCGACGCAAATCTAATGTGGGAGCGGGCTTGCTCGCGAAGGCGATCTTTCAGGCGGGCATACTCTTGCTGTACATTCGTTCAACTCGCAAGCCATAACGCGAGCCTCAACGATCGACAAACCAGGAGCAGTCGCCCATGAATCAGGAAGCCCGTTTTTCCCGCATGGAACCGGAGTTGCGCAAGGCCAATCTGATCGAGGCGACGCTGGTGTGCCTCAAGCGCCATGGTTTCCAGGGGGCGTCGATCCGCAAGATTTCCGCTGAGGCGGGCGTATCGGTCGGGCTGATCAGCCATCACTATTCGGGCAAGGACGAACTGGTGGCCGAGGCCTACATGGCGATCACCGGGCGCGTCATGACGCTGTTGCGCGACGCCATGGAGCAAGCGGCACCCACGGCTCGGGAGCGTTTGTCGGCGTTCTTTCGCGCCTCCTTCTGCGCCGAATTGCTCGACCCGCAACTGATCGACGCCTGGCTCGCCTTCTGGGGCGCGGTGAAAACCGCCGAGGCGATCAACCAGGCCCACGAGCATTCCTATGGCGAGTACCGCGCGATCCTGGGCAAGGTGCTCAGGGAGTTGGCGCAAGAGGAGGGCTGGGAGCACTTCGACGCCGACCTGGCCGCGATCAGCCTCAGTGCGTTGCTCGATGGCCTGTGGCTGGAGTCCGGGCTCAATCCCGGGACCTTTACCCCCGAGCAGGGCATCCAGATTTGCGAAGCCTGGGTCGACGGTTTGCAGGCCGGCGGCCGGCAGCGGTTTTGCGTGCAGACGAGTAGCTGTTGATCACCCGTTCAGCAGTGGCTACTCTCTTCCGCTGATGCAAGCCCTCTAATAAGAAACAAGCAGGACACCCAGCAATGACTCCTCGGGTACTGATCGTCGATGACGATCCGCTGATTCGCGAACTGTTGCATGCCTACCTGTCACAGGAAGGCTACGACGTGCACTGCGCCGCCACGGCGGAACTGGCGGAAACCTTCCTGGCCAGCCAGGCCGTCGACCTGGTCATGCTCGATATCCGCCTGCCGGGCAAGGACGGCCTGACCCTGACCCGCGAACTGCGGGTGCGCTCGGAAGTCGGGATCATCCTGATCACCGGGCGCAATGACGAAATCGACCGAATCGTCGGCCTCGAATGCGGCGCCGATGACTACGTGATCAAACCCCTCAATCCACGGGAACTGGTGTCGCGGGCAAAAAACCTGATACGCCGGGTACGCCATGCACAGGCGCCACAGCCGGTTGCCGCTGTCGCCAAACCGGTCAAGCAGTTCGCCGACTGGGCGCTGGACACCGACCGCCGGCGCTTGATCGATCCGGACGGCAGCGAGACCTTGCTGACCCACGGCGAGTACCAGCTGCTCAGTGTATTTTTGCGCAACAGCGGCCACACCCTTAGCCGCGATCAATTGATGGACCAGATCCGCAACCGCGAATGGGTGCCCAACGACCGTTCGATTGACGTGCTGGTCGGGCGCTTGCGCCGCAAACTGCATGACGATCCCGCCGAACCGCAACTGATCATTACCATCCATGGCGCCGGCTACCTGTTCACTGCCAGCCTGGCGGCGTGACGACGGTGGGACGGTTGCTCTGGGCGCTACTGATGTTGTTGGCGAGCAACGTGCAGGCGGCGGACAAGATCCGCTATTGCGATTACCCGGTGTATCCGCCGATTTCCTGGAGCGATGGCAAACAGGTGCGTGGCCTGGCGCCCAGTGTGGTCCGGCAGTTGTTCGGCCAACTCGGCTATGAGGTCGAAATTGTGGTACTGGGTAACTGGAAACGCTGTCTGCTGGACGTCGCCGAAGGCCGGGTCGATGTGGTGCTGGCCTACAGTACCGCGCAACGGGAACAGAGCATGCTGTTCTCCACCGTTGCGGTGCTGCGCGAAGAAGTGGCGTTGTTCATCAATCGCCAGCACCCGGTGAAGTTCGAACAATTGCAGGACCTGGCCCACTACCGTGGCGGCTTGCTGTTCGGTGAAAGCTACGGCGTGGCGTTCGATCGCATGGTCGCGCAACACAACAACATCGAATGGGTCGCCAGCAGCCGCCAGAATTTCGGCAAGCTGATTCGCGGGCGCATCGATTTCATCACCCAGGAGCGCCGCACCGGTGAGCTGTACGTGGAAACCCTGCCCGGCGCCCAGGACATCGTGGCCTTGCCCAAGGCCCTGAGCGTGGACTATTTGCGGGTCGCCGTTTCCCGCCGTTCGCCGTTGTCCGCCCACATGCCGCAGATTGATGCGCAGTTGCAGCGCATGGTGGATGCCGGTGATATCCAACGCCTTCTCAATGAAAGCGAGGTCATCTATCGCGACATGATCAACCTGCCGGCGAACGCACAATGATCCGCGCACGTGCCGGTGGACTGCTGCGGCGCCTGCTGTGGTTCATCCTGCTGTTCAGCCTGTGTTTTACCGTGCTGGCCAGCAGCGTGCAGTTGTATATCGAGTATCGCCGGGAAATGCGCGAGATCGACTCGCGCATGGAGCTGATCCGCGCCGGTTACCTGGCCAGCCTGGAGCGCAGTCTCTGGGATCTGAACCAAGAGCAGTTGAATGTGCAGCTGCGCGGCCTGGTGGATTTCTCCGACGTCGCCAGGGTGCATTTGACCGGTCCCGATTTCGACCTGGTGCAAGGCAATCCCGCGCCGGCAGGGCCGTTGCGCATCGAGCGCTTTGCCCTGGATTACCAACCACCTGCAGGTCCCTTGCGCCATCTCGGCGAGCTGGAAGTCAGCACCGACCTGGGGGCGGTGTATCAACGCCTGTATGCCACCGGCTTGACCAACCTGCTGTGGATGGCGGTGTTTTTCTGCGGACTGGCGGTGGCGCTGTCGGGGCTGTTTTATCGCCTGGTGACCCGGCATCTGAAAGTCATGGCTGAATTTGCCCGGCGCATTGCCGCAGGGCAATGGCACGAGCCGCTGCGCCTGGACAAGCGTCCTGGCGCGCAAAACGACGAAATCGACACCGTGGCCCATGCCCTCGATGACATGCGCAGGGCGATCCTCAGCGACATCGACCGCCGGGAAACCGACCGCCTGGCCCTGCAGGACAACCGCGACGAATTACTGCGCAGGGTCGAGCGGCGCACGGCCAGCCTGATGCGCGCCAAGGACGACGCCGAAGCGGCCAACCTCGCCAAGTCACGGTTTTTGGCCACCATGAGCCACGAACTGCGCACGCCACTCAATGGCATCCTAGGCATGGCCGAGCTGCTGAGCGGTGCCCGTCTCGACCCGCAGGACAGCAGGCGCCTGGATGCGTTGCACAAAGCGGGCGAGGGGCTGCTGACGATCCTTAATGAAGTGCTGTATTTCGCCAAGCTGGAGGAGGGTACCAGCCCCCCGGAACCGGTAAATTTCTCGATGCGCCAACTGCTCGATGAAGTCCTCACGCTACTGGAACCCAAGGCGCTGGACAACGACACGATCCTGCATTGCCGGGTCGATCAAGCGGTGGCCGAGCTTCACCACGGCGCCGAGCAATACCTGCGCCAGGTGTTGAGTAACCTGTTGGCCAACGCGATCAAGTTCACAGCAAGCGGTGACGTCTGTGTCGAAGTGGCATTGCTCGCATTGCCGCCAGATCAGGGCGGACAGCGTCTGCGGGTAAGTGTGACCGACAACGGCATCGGTATCGCCCCGGCAATGCAGGCGAAGATTTTCGAGCGATTCACCCAGGCCAGTGAAGAGGTCGCACAGCGTTATGGCGGCACGGGACTGGGGCTGGCTATCTGTAAGCATCTGGTGGAAAAGATGGGGGGCTGCATCGGCGTCAGCAGCGAAGTCGAGCGCGGCAGTTGCTTCTGGTTCGAGTTGACGTTGCAGCCGGCCATCGAGGCCATTGCCTCGACGCCCACCTATGCGGCGGGTCCGGCGCTGGACATCCTGGTGGTCGAGGACGTAGCGCTCAACCGCGAAGTGGCCGAGGGCCTGTTGCAACGGGACGGGCATCAAGTGTGGCTGGCCAACGACGCTGAACAGGCATGGGCGCAATGCTCGGCGCGCAGCTTCGATCTGATCTTGCTGGATGTGCACCTGCCGGGCATGAGCGGCGTCCAGTTGTGCAAACAGATCCGTGACAACGACGGACTGAACCGTGAAACCCGCATCTTTGCCTTGACCGCCAGCGTGCAACCGGCGTTGGTGCGCGGTTATCTGGATGCAGGCATGGATGGCATCCTGGCCAAACCCCTGAAGCTGGACAACCTGCGACAGGTGCTGGCGGGGCGGGCAACTACCGGCCTGTCCGAGGTTGACGACGCAGCGATGGACTGGCCGTTACTGCGCACCCATCGCAGTTTGCTTGGCGAACAGAAAGTACAGGGCCTGCTGACCGTATTGCGCGACTCAATCGTGCAACACCGTGAGGCACTGGGCGAAGCCATTGAGGCCGATGATTGCACCGAAGTCGCACAACTGGCGCACCGCCTGGCCGGCAGCGGCGATTCCCTGGGGTTTCGTGCCTTGGCCGAGGCATTACGGAGTCTGGAAATCGCGGCGCTGGGCAATGACCAACCCGCGATTCGATCGTTGGTGCCCTTGGTCGAAGCGCAACTGCAAGGGTCGCTGCACACGCTCAAAGGCCTGTTGCAGAGCTGACGTACAAATTTGTTACGACTTTCTACAACTTCGATCTTTACGTACAACAGGGCCTTACATGGCTTTCCAATAATCGACGCAACCGCCGCAGCGCGGTCTTCGAAGCTTATTGGAGATAATAATAATGAATTGCCGTAAAGCTGCTTCCTCCCTGCCTGACTTCCGGTCATGCGCTGCCCGCCTCAGCGAGTCGGGGTGCCGGGCATGAGCGAAAACACCGATCGTAAAGGCATCCAGCTGACTCGGGCCCTGAAGAGTCGGCACATTTTCATGTTGTCCCTGGGCGGCGTGATCGGCACCGGGCTGTTCATGGGCTCCGGCGTGACCATCAACCAGGGCGGGCCGGTGGGGGCGATCCTGGCTTATCTGGTCGCCGGTTTCCTGATGTACCTGGTGATGGTCTGCCTGGGCGAACTGTCGGTGCAGATGCCGGTGTCCGGTTCGTTCCAGACCCACGCGACCAAGTTCATCGGCCCGGCCACCGGCTTCATGATCGGCTGGGTGTACTGGATGAGCTGGGCCACCACCGTAGGCCTTGAGTTCACGGCGGCTGGTATGTTGATGACGCGCTGGTTCCCGGCGGTGCCGATCTGGTATTGGTCGGCGTTGTTCGTGGTGGTGCTGTTCGGCATCAACGCGATGGCAACCCGTGCCTTCGGTGAGGCGGAATACTGGTTTTCCGGGATCAAGGTGGCGGCGATTCTCGGGTTCATTGTGGTCGGTGTGCTGGTGATCTTCGGCGCAATCCCGCTGACCAGTGGCGCGCCTGCGCCGATGATGACCAACCTGATCGGCGATTCGATGTTCCCCAACGGCATGTCCGCGGTATTCGCGGTGATGATGACTGTGGTCTACGCCTTCCAGGGCTGCGAGATCATGGGTGTGGCGGCGGGCGAAACCGACCAGCCGGAAAAAAGCATTCCCCGCGCCGTACGCAACGTGGTGTTTCGCGTGCTGATCTTCTACGTCCTGGCAATCGTCGTACTGTCGGCCATCGTGCCGTGGCAGCAGGCTGGGCTGATGGAAAGTCCGTTCGTGCAAGTGTTCGACATGGTCGGCATTCCCTACGCCGCCGACCTGATGAACTTCGTGATCCTCACGGCGATCCTGTCGGTGGGCAACTCCGGCCTGTATGCCTCGACGCGCATCCTGTGGGCCATGTCGAAAACCGGCATGGCGCCAAAAAGCCTGGCGCCGTTGAGCAAGCGTGGCGTGCCATTGCGTGCGTTGAGCATCACCTTGTGTTTCGCCCTGGTGTCGCTGATGACCAGCTTTATTGCCGCCGATACCTTGTTCATGGTGTTGATGGCGGTGAGCGGGATGTCCGGCACCGTGACCTGGATTGTCATCGCCCTGGCGCAGTACAAGTTCCGCAAGGCCTACCTGCGCGACGGCGGCAAGCTCAGCGACCTCAAGTACCGCGCGCCGTGGTTCCCGGTGTTGCCGCTGATGTGCATCACGCTGTGCTGCTCGCTGTTCGTGTTCCTGGCACTGGATGAAACCCAGCGACCATCACTGTATTGGGGCTTTGGATTTATTGCGCTGTGTTATGGCGCGTATTTCCTGTTCCATCGCAAGCGTGAAGAGGTGTTGGCGCCAAGCCTGCCGAGCGCATAAACCCCTGTCTCAACACCCCTCCTGTGGGAGCGAGCCTGCTCGCGAAAGCGGTGCATCAGTCAACAGAAATGTTGAATGGGGTGCCGCCTTCGCGAGCAAGCCCGCTCCCACAGTTGTTTCGGGCCTCTCTGTAGGAGCGAGCATGCTCGCGATGAACCCGAGAACGCCGCGGGGCGCCAGGCTTCCCGCGTAATCGTTGACGACCATCGTCGGAACGCCGCCCGGAGCATGCTCGCTCCTACAGCCGCCTGTCGGTAGTTGTTCGAAGTTGTAACAGCGCCAAATGCGCAGTGCTGAATCTAGATAAATAATCCAGATAAAACAGATGCTTACGCGGTTCTCGGTTTGTTACAGCCAATCTCACGAGTAATTGCCGCCTTACTGAACACTCGTTTAGTATGGCCCCAAGTCGCATCACCTCAGACCAATCACAATAATTCGAGGATTCGCATGACTACCCACGATTCTCTGCTCAGTCAGGTCGAAGCCGGCGTTGCCTGGATCACCCTCAATCGCACCGCCCAGCGCAATGCGCTGGACATTCCGACGCTAAAAAACCTGCACGCCTTGCTCGACGCCTTCAACGCTGATCCTGCGGTGCGCGTGGTGGTATTGACGGGCAGCGGTCGCAGTTTCTGCGCCGGCGCCGACCTGGCTGAATGGGCCGAAGCCGAGGCACGTGGCGCACTGGAAACCTACGGCTGGACCGAAACCGCCCACGCCCTGATGACCCGTTTGCACAGCCTGGAAAAACCGACCATCGCCGCCATCAACGGCACCGCCGTCGGGGCAGGGATGGACTTGACCCTGTGCTGCGACCTGCGCATCGCCGGGCAGTCGGCCCGGTTCAAGGCTGGCTACACCAGCATGGCCTACTCGCCGGACGCCGGCGCCAGTTGGCACCTGCCACGGCTGATCGGCACCGAGCAAGCCAAGCGCCTGCTGTTCCTCGATGAGCTGTGGGGTGCCGATCGGGCCCTGGACGCCGGCCTGGTCAGCGAAGTCTGCGCCGACGATCAACTGCCCGTCGTCGCCGGCGAGCTCGCCGCACGCCTGGCCGCCGGGCCAACCTTTGCCTTCGCCCAGACCAAAAAGCTCATGCGCGAAGGCGCCGATCGCAGCCTGGCCGAGCAACTGCAAGCGGAACTGGCTGCCGGCCTGTTGTGCGGTCGCAGCGAAGACGGCAACGAAGCGTTGCGCGCCGCCACGGAAAAACGCCCGGCGCGTTTTATCGGTCGCTGACGCTCGGTAAACCTTTAACAGCACTCGAACAACAGGTAGCACCCATGAATTTCCAACTGACCCAAGAACAAGAAATGTTGGTGGACTCGGTACGCAGCTTCGTCGAGAAGGAACTGCTGCCCTATGAAACCGAGGTCGACCGCGCCGACGAAGTTTCCCCGCAATTGGCCGCGCAGATCCGCGGCAAGGCGATCGCCGCCGGTTTCTATGCCTTCAACATGCCCGAGGAAGTAGGCGGTGGTGGCCTCGATTACCTGTCCCAGGCACTGATCGAACGAGAGCTGTCCAAGGTCTCCTGGGCGCTGCACGTGTTTGTCGCGCGGCCGTCGAAGATCCTCATGGCCTGCACCGGCGAGCAGATCAACGACTACCTGTTGCCGTGCATCCAGGGCGAGAAAATCGACTGCTTCGCCCTGACCGAACCGGGTGCCGGCTCCGACGCCAACGCGATCAAGACCCGCGCCGTGCGTGAGGGCGACGACTTTGTCCTCAACGGCAGCAAGCACTTTATCAGTCACGCCCGCCACGCCGATTTCGCCATCGTCTTTGCCGTCACCGACACCTACGAGCATAACGGCAAGAAGCGCAATGCCGTGACCTCGTTCCTGGTCGATCGCAACACCCCGGGCATGACCATCCGCCGGGGGCCCAAGTGCGTGAGCAACCGCGGTTACCACACCTTCGAAATGTTCTTCGACGACTGTCGTGTACCGGCCTCCAAGGTGCTGGGTGAAGTCGGCAAGGGCTGGGATGTGGCCAACGCCTGGCTGACCGCCGGCCGGGTGATGGTCGCCGCCAACTGCGTCGGCCAGGCGCAAAGGGCACTCGACGTCTCGCTGCAATGGGCGGCGGACCGCAAGCAATTCGGGCAGCCGATCGGCACCTACCAAGGCGTGTCGTTCAAGCTGGCGGACATGGCCACGCAAATCCGCGCCGCCGAACTGCTGACCCTGCACACCGCCTGGAAAATGGACCAGGGCACCATGACCGACGGCGAAGCTGGCATGGCCAAGCTGTTCGCCAGTGAAGTGCTCGGTCGCGCGGCCGACGAGGCGGTGCAGATATTTGGCGGCATGGGCCTGATGGACGAAGGTCCGGTGGAACGTATCTGGCGTAATGCGCGGATCGAACGAATCTGGGAAGGCACCTCGGAAATCCAGCGGCACATCATTTCCCGCGAACTGCTGCGGCCGCTGCTGCGCTGATCGCCCGGAGAATTGCCATGTCCCAGACTATTCGTGACAACCTCAAGCGCATGCTCGCGCCACGGCATGTGGCCTTTGTCGGCGGGCGCAGCATGGCCCGCGCCCTCAAGCGCTGCGCCGAGGGCGGCTACCCAGGGCAAATGTGGCTGGTCAACCCGCAACACGACAGCCTCGAAGGCGTGCCTTGCGTGCGCAACATTACCGACCTGCCGTGCGGACCGGACGCAGTGTTCATCGCCACCAACCGCGAGCTGACCCTGACTTGCGTTGCTGAACTGGCCGCCATCGGCACCGGCGGCGCGATCTGCTACGCCTCGGGTTTCGCCGAAACCGGCGCCGAAGGCCAGGCCCTGCAACAGCAGCTGCTCGAGGCCGCCGGCGACATGGCCTTGCTCGGTCCCAACTGCTACGGCCTGCTCGACTATCTGCACAGCAGCGCGCTGTGGCCGGTGGCCCATGGTGGCAAAGCGGTGGAGAAGGGCGTGGCGGTGCTGACCCAAAGCGGCAATTTCGCCTACAACCTGTCCATGAGCGACCGCTCGCTGCCGGTGGCCTACATGGCCTCGGTCGGCAACCAGGCGCAACTGGGGGTGGCCGAACTGATGGACGTGCTGCTCGACGAGCCGCGCGTCACAGCTATCGGCCTGCATCTGGAAGGCCTGAAGAACGTCCCGGGTTTTGCCCGCGCGGCGCACAAGGCGCTGGAGAAGGGCATTCCAATCATCGCCTTGAAAACCGGCGTGTCGCAGATCGGTGCCGAACTGGCCCTCAGTCACACCAGTTCGCTGTCCGGTTCCGATGCGCTGTACGACGCGTTGTTCGAACGCCTCGGCGTCATCCGCGTCAGCGGCCCGGTGAGCTTCGTCGAAACCCTGAAAGCGGCGGCGTGTGGAAACCTGCCGACAGGCAACAGTTTGATCGCGCTAGCCTGCTCGGGTGGCGATGCCGGCCTGATCGCCGACTACGCCGAACGCAACGACTTGACCTTGCCCAAGCTCGATGCCGGGCAAGTCGGCGAACTGGCGCAGGTGCTGCCCAGCTACGCCAACCTGGTCAATCCGCTGGATTTCACCACCGCCATCTGGGGCGACAGCGAAGCCCTGGACCGCATGCTCGACAGCGCCCTGCGCACGCCAGCCGACGCGGCAATGCTGGTGCTCGACTACCCGGCGCAATTTACCGGCGAGCGCAAGGAGTGCGACCTGCTGCTCGACCTCTACTGCAAGGCGCTGCAACGTCACGGCAAGGCCGGTTTCGTCACCTCGGCTTTCCCGGAACTGTTGCCGCCTCACGCCCGTGAGCGTTTGCATGCCCAGGGTGTGGCGGCCTTGCAGGGCGTCGAAGACGGTTTGGCGGCGTGGGGGCGCATCGCCGGTTACCCACGCAAGCGCCAGGCATTGTTGACGCTGGGCGAGTCGGCACTGGTGCCGCTGTGCCCTCAAGCGCTGGCAGGCCAAGGGCAATTGCTCAACGAATGGGATTCCAAGCAGGCCTTGCGTGCATTTGGCCTGCCGACGCCCGACGGCGTGTTGAGCACACCGGACAATGCGCTGAAGGACGCCGCAGCGCTGGGCTATCCGTTGGTGGTCAAAGCCGTCAGCGCACAACTGCCGCACAAGACCGAAGCCGGTGCAGTGGCACTGAATCTCAAGGACGACATCGCTTTGCGCGCCGCGTTGGACAGGATGCGCGCCAGCATCAACGCGTACGCGCCGCAGGTGGCCTTCGATCAACTGCTGCTGGAACCCATGGCCAAGCCGCCATTGGCCGAGTTGATCGTCGGCATCAAGCGCGAAAACGATTTTGGCCTGGCGCTGGTGATTGGTGCCGGCGGGATTCTGGTGGAGTTGCTCAAGGACAGCCGCAGCCTGTTGCTGCCGACCACCGACGGGGCGATCCGTCAGGCCTTGCTGAGCCTGCGCAGCGCCCCGTTGCTGCAAGGTTTCCGCGGTCGCCAGGCGGCGGATCTCGACGCGCTGGTAGCGGCGATCCGCGCCGTGGCCGACTACGCCTGCGAAAACGCCGCGCAACTGCTGGAACTCGATGTGAACCCATTGTTGGTCGGTGCCGATGGCACGACCGCGGTCGATGCGTTGATTCGCATCGCCCATGCGTGAGGACCTGAACATGCAAGACAAAACCTTGACCGGAGGCCAGGCGCTGGTGCGCCTGCTGGCCAATTACGGCGTCGATACCGTGTTCGGCATTCCCGGTGTACACACCCTCGAGCTGTATCGCGGGCTGCCCGGCAGCGGCATTCGCCACGTGCTGACGCGCCACGAACAAGGCGCCAGTTTCATGGCCGACGGCTACGCCCGGGTCAGCGGCAAACCCGGCGTGTGCTTCGTGATCACTGGTCCCGGTGTGACCAACGCCGCCACCGGCATCGGCCAGGCCTACGCCGATTCGATTCCGATGCTGGTGATATCGAGCGTCAACCACACGGCCAGCCTGGGCAAGGGCTGGGGCATCCTGCACGAGTGCCAGGATCAGCGCGCAATGACGGCACCGATCACTGCATTCTCGGCGGTTGCGCTGACTGCCGAAGACTTGCCGCAGTTGATCGCCCGCGCCTATGCGGTGTTCGACAGCGAGCGTCCGCGCCCGGTGCACATTTCGGTGCCGCTGGACGTGTTGTCGGCGCCGATCGCCCGTGACTGGAGCAATGACGTGGTGCGCCGTCCGGGGCGCGGTCCGGCATCCGCCACTGCACTCGATCAAGCCGTGGCCAAGCTCAACGGTGCGAAACGACCCATGATCATTGCCGGTGGCGGTTCACTTGATGCCGTCTCGCAGCTGCAGGAAATCAGCACCCGACTGGCTGCGCCGCTGTTCACCAGTGTCGCGGGCAAGGGCTTGTTACCACCGGATGCGCCGCTCAACGCCGGTTCTTCTCTGTGTGTGGAGCCGGGCTGGAACCTGATCGCCGAGGCCGACGTGGTGCTGGCGGTCGGCACCGAAATGGCCGACACCGACTTCTGGCGTGAGCGCCTGCCGCTCAACGCTGAGCTGCTGCGAGTGGACATCGACCCGCGCAAGTTCAACGACTTCTACCCGTGCGCCGTGGCCTTGCATGGCGATGCGCAACAAACCCTCTGCGGCCTGCTCGGGCGACTGCCGTCCGAGGTACGTGATGCCAGCGCTGCGATTGCCTCGGTCAGTGCACTGCGTGAAGCGATCAAGGCCAGCCATGGTCCATTGCAATCGATTCATCAGTCGATTCTTGAGCGCATTGCCGCAGAACTGCCGCAAAACGCCTTCATCAGTACCGACATGACTCAACTGGCCTACACCGGCAATTACGCGTTCGACAGTGCCGCAACCCGCAGCTGGTTACACCCGACTGGCTACGGCACCCTGGGTTACGGCCTGCCGGCCGGGATCGGCGCCAAGTTCGGTGCGCCGCAACGTCCGGGCCTGGTACTGGTCGGCGACGGTGGGTTCCTCTACACCGCGCAGGAACTGGCGACCGCTGTCGAGGAACTGGACAGCCCGCTAGTGGTGTTGCTGTGGAACAACGATGCGCTGGGGCAGATCCGTGACGACATGCTTGGCCTGGATATCGAGCCCATCGGCGTGCTGCCGCGCAACCCCGACTTCGCCGCCCTTGGGCGCGCGTTCGGTTGCACGGTGAACCAACCGCAAAGCCTGGCCGAGTTGCAAACGGACTTGCGCCACGGCTTCAAGCGCAACGGCGTGACCCTGATCGAACTCAAGCATGCCTGCGCACACTGATCTGTATTTCAAGGGGATGAAGCCATGCGCTTTTCCGATCTGACTCAACGTATCGCCGGTGACGGCGCTGCCGCCTGGGATATTCATTACCGTGCACTGGCCATGCTGGAGCAGGGCAAGGACATCCTGCTGTTGTCCGTGGGCGACCCGGATTTCGACACGCCGCAACCCATCGTGCAGGGCGCCATCGACAGTCTGTTGGCCGGTAACACCCACTACGCCGAGGTACGCGGCAAGCGCGCCTTGAGGGAGGCCATCGCCAGGCGCCACCACCAACGCAGCGGGCAGCGGGTGACCGCGGACGAAGTCACCGTGCTGGCCGGCGCCCAGTGCGCGCTGTTCAGCGTGGCCCAGTGCGTGCTCAATCCGGGCGATGAAGTGATCGTCGCCGAGCCGATGTACGTCACCTACGAAGCGGTGTTCGGCGCTTGCGGCGCCAAGGTCGTGCCGGTGCCGGTGCGCTCGGAGAACGGCTTTCGCGTGCTGCCCGAAGACGTCGCCGCGCGCATCACCCCGCGTACCCGTGCCCTGGCGCTGAACAGTCCGCACAACCCGTCCGGTGCAAGCCTGCCGCGCAGCACCTGGCAAGCGTTGGCCGAATTGTGCATCGCCCACGACCTGTGGCTGATTTCCGATGAGGTCTACAGCGAGCTGCTGTTCGAAGGCGAACACGTCAGCCCAGCGAGCTTGCCAGGCATGGCTGAGCGCACCGCGACCCTCAACAGCCTGTCGAAATCCCATGCCATGACCGGGTGGCGAGTGGGTTGGGTGGTGGCGCCGCCGTCCCTGGCCGCGCACCTGGAAAACCTTGCGCTGTGCATGCTCTACGGTTCGCCGGATTTCGTTCAGGATGCGGCGGTCGTGGCATTGGAAAGTGAGCTGCCGGAACTGGATGCCATGCGCGAAGCCTATCGCGAGCGTCGTGACCTGGTGTGCGAGCACCTGGTCGATTGCCCGGGCGTGCGCGCCTTGAAGCCCGATGGCGGGATGTTCGTGATGCTCGATATCCGTGAAACCGGGCTCAGCGCCCAGGCGTTCGCTGATCGCCTGCTCGATCGCCACGGGGTGTCAGTACTCGCCGGTGAAGCGTTCGGCCCGAGCGCGGCCGGGCATATTCGCCTCGGCCTGGTGGTTGGCCCTGAACCCTTGCGCGATGCCTGCCAGCGTATCGCCCGTTGTGCCCAGGAACTGATGGAGGCTCAGCTACATGCTTAATCACAAGGCGCTGTTTATCGATGGACGCTGGCAAGTCCCGTCGGGCCAGGGCACCGCGCAAGTGATCAACCCGGCCACCGAAGAAGTGGCGGGCAGCGTGCCCTTGGGCGATGAACGCGATGTCGACAACGCCGTGGCCGCCGCGCGCAAGGCCTTTGGTCCATGGTCGCGCACTCCGTCGAGCGTGCGTGCCGGTTACATCCGTGCGTTGGCGGAACAACTGAAGAACCGCGCCGATGAAATGGCCTCGGTGATCACCACTGAACTGGGGATGCCGGTGCAATGGTGCCGTTCGGTGCAGGTGGATGGGCCGATCATTGGCCTTGAGCAATACGTGGAACTCGCAGGCCTGATGGACGAAGTGCGCGAAGTCGGCAACTCGCGGGTGTACCGCGAGGCGGTGGGCGTCTGTGCGTTCATCAACCCCTGGAATTACCCGCTGCACCAGCTGATCGGCAAACTCGCCCCGGCGCTCGCGGCGGGTTGCACGGTGGTGGTCAAGCCAAGCCAGGAAACCCCGTTGCACGCGTTTTTGCTGGCACAGATGATCGAGGACATCGGCCTGCCGGCCGGGGTGTTCAACCTGGTCAGCGGACCGGGCTCCAAGGTCGGCGAAGCCTTGGCCAAACACCCGGACGTGGACATGGTGTCGTTCACCGGTTCCACCGGCGCCGGCGTTCGCGTCTCACAGGCCGCCGCGCCTTCGGTCAAGCGCGTGTGCCTGGAGTTGGGCGGCAAGTCGGCGTTGCTGATTGCCGAGGACGCCGATCTGGAGGCGGCGGTGCGCTACGGCGTTCAGGACGTGATGATCAATTCGGGGCAGACCTGCACCGCGTTGACCCGCATGCTGTTGCCAGCCAGTCGGTATGCCCAGGCGCTGGAGATTGCCCTGGAGGAAACCCTGAGCCTGAAGATGGGCGATCCGCAGGATCCGCAGAGCTTCCTTGGGCCGATGTGCTCCGACGGGCAACGTCGCACCGTGCTCGATTACATCAGGATCGGCCAGGAAGAGGGCGCTCGCTTGTTGTGCGGCGGCGACGCGGCGCCGGACTTGGAGCGTGGCTACTACGTCAGCCCGACGCTGTTCGCCGACGTTAACAACCGCATGCGCATCGCCCAGGAAGAAATCTTCGGCCCGGTGCTGTGCCTGATCCCTTATGAGGATGAGGTGCAGGCGATCCAGATCGCCAACGACTCGCCGTTTGGCCTGTCCAGCGGGGTCTGGGCCGGCAGTGCCGAGCGTGCCTTGCAACTGGGCCGGCAGCTGCGAGCCGGGCAATGCTTCCTCAATGGCGCGGCGTTCAACTATCAGGCGCCGTTCGGCGGCTACAAACAATCCGGTAACGGGCGTGAATGGGGGGAAGAGGGGCTGGGCGAATTCGTCGAAGTGAAGGCGATCCAGGTGTGACCGTCAACGACTCAAAGACTGTATGCACCGGGCCCAGGCCCGGTGTCTTGCGTGGTTTTGCACGGGTATTTCATTAGCTTTTATCAGGGGCAATGCAATGAGCGATAACAAAAACAAGATTACTCAAGCGAACAATGAATTGAGTTTCCCGCGCAGGGACTTCCTGAAGTACAGTGCCGCCGCCGTGGCGGTGGCTGGGGCGTTCTCCATGGGCTTGCCGTCAGGCGCCTTCGCTGCAGAAGCCACGCCGAAGCCGGGCGGTGTATTGCGCCTGGGACTTGCCGGCGGCAGTACCACCGACTCGAAAGACCCGGGCTCCTGGGCGGATACCTTTACCTTCGTCGGTTTCTCGGCGGTCTATAACACCCTGACTGAAATCGCCGTTGACGGCACCGCGATTCCGGAACTGGCCGAGAGCTGGACCTCAACCCCTGATGCCCGCGTCTGGACCTTCAAGCTGCGCCAGGGCGTGACCTTCCACAACGGCAAGAGCCTGACCGCCGATGACGTGGTCGCGTCGATCCAGCATCACCTGGGCGAAAAATCTACCTCGGCGGCCAAGACCGTGCTGGGCGATGTGGCCAAGGTCAGCGCCAATGGCAGCGACAGCGTGGTGTTCGAACTGCACTCGGGCAACGCCGATTTCTCTTATGTGGTCGCCGATTATCACCTGGCGATCCTGCCGAGCAAGGACGGCGTGGCGGACTGGCAGGCTGGCGCCGGCACCGGTGGCTATCGCCTCAAGGACTTCGAACCGGGCGTACGCATGACCCTGGAACGCAACCCCGATTACTGGAAAGCCGGGCGTGCGCACTTCGCCAGTGCCGAGTTGATCGCCATCGCCGACGGCGCAGCGCGGGTCAACGCGCTGGTCACCGGGCAAGTGGACGTGATCAACAAGGTCGACCTCAAGACCGTAGCGTTGCTCAAGCGCAACCCGAACCTGGTCATCGAGGAAACCAAGGGCGCCCAGCACTACACCTTCCCGATGCTCACCGACAGCCAGGTGTTCCAGAACAACGACGTGCGCCTGGCGATGAAGCACGCAATCAACCGCGAAACCCTGCTGGCTTCAGTACTGTACGGTTATGGCCTGGTGGGCAACGATCACC
Organism: Pseudomonas sp. V98_8; assembly: GCF_029967975.1. NCBI lineage: Bacteria > Pseudomonadati > Pseudomonadota > Gammaproteobacteria > Pseudomonadales > Pseudomonadaceae > Pseudomonas > Pseudomonas sp. V98_8. The sequence goes on along the minus strand of NZ_JASCAE010000055.1, from coordinate 8,463 downwards.
CGATCCAGCCCGGTAGCCGCTTCATCAACACCGCGCTGGAACAGCGCACCTATGACCCGGACAAGTCGCGTTTCCACCTGAAAAAGGCCGGTCTGGATTCGCTCAAGGTGCGCCTGCAGGCCTCCGACGCGGCGTACACCGGCGCCGTCGATGCCTCGGTGCTGTTCAAGGAGCAAGCCCGTGCGGCCGGGATCGACATCGACGTGGTGCGCGAGCCCGCCGACGGTTTCTTCTCCAACGTCTGGATGAAGCAACCCTTCACCACCTCGTTCTGGTACAGCAGCCTGACGGCCGACCGCATGTTCAGCATCGGCTACGCCAAGGGCGCGGCGTGGAACGAAACCCATTGGGACAACCCGCGTTTCAACCAGTTGCTCAACGCTGCCCGGGGCGAGATGAACGAGCCGCTACGCCGGGAGATGTACAACGAAATGCAGGCGCTGTGCCGGGACGACGGCGGGGCGATCGTGCCGCTGTTCGCCAGCTCCGTGGCGGCGCGTTCCAACCGCGTGGCCCACGGTGGGCAGACCGCGCCATACGGAGAGCTCGACGGCTTGCGCGTGATCGAGCGATGGTGGCAGGCGTAAGCGCTCGCCAAACCAATGAAGAACCCTTGTAGGAGCGAGCATGCTCGCGAAAAACGTCCAGACACTGCGGGCACTCAGACTGCCCGCGTCATCGTTGACGTCCATCGCGAGCATGCTCGCTCCTACAGGGGGAAATGGTGGTCTTCGTAAGGAATCGCACGGTGAATAGTATTTTTAAGTTGCTACTTCAGCGTTTGGCATTAGGGCTGTTATCGCTATTCGCGGTGTCAGTCATCATCTTCCTCGCCGTCGGCCTGCTCCCGGGCGATATCGCCCAGGCCATGCTCGGCCAGTCCGCCACCCCGGAAACCGTGGCGGCTTATCGCGCGCAACTGGGCCTGGACCTGCCACCCCTGACCCGTTTCGGGCAGTGGATCTGGCAATTGCTGCACGGTGATCTCGGCGTATCGCTGGCCAACCAGCGGCCTATAGCCGAACTGGTCGGCAGTCGCCTGGGCAACACCTTCAGCCTGGCACTGTTGGCCGCGCTGGTGTCGGTGCCTTTGGCGTTGTTGCTGGGCATGCTCGCGGCGTTGTACCGCAACAGCTGGTTCGACCGCCTGCTCAACACCTCGGCCCTAAGCGCGGTGTCGTTCCCCGAGTTCTTCGTCGCCTACATCCTGATCCTGGTGTTTGCGGTGAAACTCAATTGGTTCCCGAGCATTTCCAACCTCTCGCCAAACGCCAGCCTGGGTGAGGTACTGGAACGCTCGGTGCTGCCGGTGGCGACCCTGAGCCTGGTGGTGATCGCGCAGATGATGCGCATGACCCGCGCCTCCTTGATCAACCTGCTGGCCAGCCCCTACATCGAAATGGCCCGTCTCAAGGGCATCAGCCAGTCGCGCATCATTTTCCGGCATGCCTTGCCCAACGCCCTGGCGCCGATTGTCAACGTGGTGGCGCTGAACCTGGCGTACCTGGTGGTTGGCGTGGTGGTGGTCGAGGTGGTGTTTGTCTATCCGGGCCTTGGCCAGTTGCTGGTGGACTCGGTGGCCAAGCGCGATATCCCGGTGGTCCAGGCTTGCAGCCTGATCTTTGCCGCCACCTACATCTTGCTCAATACCAGTGCCGACGTGCTGTCGATTGCCAGCAACCCACGCCTGATGCATCCAAAGGGGTAGACCATGAGCCTGCTTAAACAATTGCTCCGGGCGCCGCTGAGTGCGAAGTTCGGATTACTGGTGATCGTCGTGTATATCCTGGTGGCGCTGTTTGCCCCGGTGCTGGCGCCGTTTGGCGAAACCCAGGTGGTGGGCGAGGGCTTCGCGCCGTGGGGCGGGCAGTTCCTGTTGGGCACCGATAACCTGGGGCGCGACATGTTCAGCCGCCTGGTCTTTGGTGCGCGCAACACACTGGGCATCGCGTTCCTGACCACGGTGCTGGCGTTCCTGCTCGGTGGCACCTGCGGCCTGATCGCGGCGATCAAGGGTGGTTGGGTCGATCAGGGCCTGTCGCGGGTCGTTGACATCCTGATGGCCATTCCGCAATTGATCTTTGCCTTGCTGATTCTCAGTGTGGTCGGCACCACGGCCACCTCACTGGTGCTGGTAATCGCGCTGCTGGATGCAACCCGGGTGTTTCGCCTGTCCCGCGCCGTAGCGATGAACGTGGTGGTGCAGGACTTCGTCGAGGCCGCGCGCCTGCGCGGTGAAGGCCTGTGCTGGCTGGTGACCCGCGAGGTACTGCCCAACGCCGCAGCGCCGCTGATTGCCGAATTCGGCCTGCGGTTCTGCTTCGTGTTCCTGTTCATCAGTGCGCTGTCGTTCCTCGGCCTGGGTATCCAGCCGCCGACGGCCGACTGGGGCAGCATGGTGCGCGACAACGCGGTGCTGATCACCTTTGGCGACATCAGTCCTTTACTGCCCGCCCTGGCCGTGGCCTTGATCACGGTCAGCGTCAACTTCGTCGTCGACTGGATGCTGCACAAGTCCAGCGGCCTCAAGGAATGCTGAACATGACGACATCCAAACCTTTGCTGGAAATCCGCAACCTGCACATCGAAGGTCACTACGAGGACGCCTGGCATCCGCTGATCAAGGGCATCGACCTGACCTTGCAACGCGGTGAGGTGCTGGGGCTGATCGGTGAATCCGGGGCGGGCAAATCGACCCTCGGCTTGTCTGCCATGGGCTATACCCGCGACGGCTGCAAGATCATCGGCGGCACGGTGCATTTCGACGGCATCGACCTGCTCAAGGCCAAACCCGAAGCCTTGCGCAAATTGCGCGGCCTGCGCATCGCCTACGTCGCGCAGAGTGCGGCAGCCTCGTTCAACCCGGCCCATCGTTTGATCGACCAGCACGTGGAAACGGCGGTGAAGAATGGTGGCATCAGCCGTGAACAGGCGATGCGCGAAGCGGTGGACTTGTATCGCGTGCTGCGCTTGCCCAACCCCGAACAAATCGGCCAGCGTTACCCGCACCAGGTCTCCGGTGGCCAGCTGCAACGGGTCATGACCGCCATGGCGATGGCCTGCCACCCGGACTTGATCGTCTTTGACGAACCGACCACCGCCCTGGACGTCACCACCCAGATCGAAGTGCTGGCGGCGATTCGCGATGCGGTGAAGACCTACGGCAGCGCGGCGATCTACATCAGCCACGACCTCGCGGTGGTGGCGCAGATGGCCGACCGCATCATGGTGCTGCGCCACGGCAAGCTGGTGGAAGAGGCCGAGACCTGCAAGATGCTCGGTGACCCGCAGGAGGACTACACCAAGTCGCTATGGGCGGTGCGCAGTTTCCGCACCGAACCCAAACCCTGCCCGCAACAGGAAAAACCGCTGCTGGAACTGCGCAACAGCTGCGCCAGCTACGGGCGGCAACCGGTGCTGCATGACGTTTCCTTGAAGCTGTACCGTGGCCAGACCCTGGCGGTCATCGGTGAATCCGGCAGCGGCAAAAGCTCCACGGCGCGGCTGATCACCGGCTTGCTGCCACCGACCCATGGTCAAGTACTGTATGACGGCGAACCGCTGCCCGCGGATTTTCGCCAGCGCAGCAAGGAACAACTGCGGCGCGTGCAGATGATTTACCAGATCCCGGACACGGCACTGAACCCGCGCCAGCGCATTGTCGACATCATCGGCCGGCCACTGACGTTCTATCTGGGCCTCAAGGGCAAAGCCATGCGCGCGCGGGTGGCCGAGCTGCTGGAGATGATCGAACTGGACCCGGCAACGTTCATGGAGCGTCAGCCCCGGGAATTGTCCGGCGGACAGAAACAGCGGATCTGCATCGCCCGAGCCCTGGCCGCCGACCCGCAACTGATCATCTGCGACGAAGTCACCTCGGCCCTCGACCAACTGGTGGCCGAAGGCGTGCTCAAGTTGCTCAACCGCATTCAGCAACAGCTCGGCGTCGCCTACCTGTTCATTACCCATGACGTCGCCACCGTGCGCGCGATTGCCGACGAAGTGCTGGTGATGCAACGGGGCAGGGTGGTGGATCATGGCTCGCGCAGTGCTATTTTCACCCCACCGCATCAAGACTATACCGGGCTGCTGTTTTCCTCCGAACCCCAGATGGACCCCGACTGGCTCGACCGCTTGCTGGCCAGTCGCGCTACGCCGAATTCAAACCCTACGCTGGAAAAAGTCTAAGGAATCACCATGAAAGTACTGATCGTCCATGCTCACCCCGAGCCACAATCCTTCACCGCCGCCCTGCGCGACCAGGCCGTCGCGACCCTTGAAGCCCAGGGCCATGAAGTGCAGGTCAGCGACCTGTACAAGATGAACTGGAACCCGGTGGCCAGCGCCGATGACTTCTCAAAGCGGGAAAATCCCGAGTACCTGGTGTACGCGCTGGAACAACGCCTCGGCGTGAAGAGCCAGTCGCTGGCAGCGGACATTCAATCCGAGCTGGACAAACTGCTGTGGGCCGACCTGCTGATCCTCAATTTCCCGATCTTCTGGTTCTCCACCCCGGCCATGCTCAAGGGCTGGATCGACCGGGTGCTGGTGTCCGGTATCTGTTATGGCGGCAAGCGCTTCTACGATCAGGGCGGCTTGGCCGGTAAAAAAGCATTGGTCACTGTGACCTTGGGTGGGCGTGAACATATGTTCGGTGAAGAGGCTATCCATGGTCCGTTGCAGGACATGCTTCGACCGATTTTGCGCGGGACGCTGGCGTATGTCGGGTTTGATGTGCTGGAACCGTTTGTGGCGTGGCATGTGCCGTACGTCAGTGATGAGGCGCGGCAGGCGTTTTTGCTGGATTACGATCAGCGCCTGCAACAGCTGAGCGATGATCAACCCTTGGTGTTCCCCAAGCTGTCGCAGTTCGATGAACAGCTCTATCCACTGCATCGATCCGAAACTGTGAATGCTTGACCCCTTTGGGAGCGAGCCTGCTCGCGAAGCGGCCATTAGCTTCAACATAGAGTTGACTGACCCGACGCTTTCGCGAGCAGGCTCGCTCCCACAGTTTTGATGATCGCGTGTTCAAATCCCCTGCCATTGTTCTGAATACGCAAACACTGATGTCGCCGAGAATGGAATTGTTGGTGCAGTGGCCGGCTTGTAGCCTCCATCTCGCCGAACACCGGGATTTGCCAACGATCCGGTGGAGCTCCAGCCAGTGCTCATCAAGACGTCCTGCCTTGCTTTCGGCCTTACGCCCCTTCGGGGGTTTGGCGCCTAATAAAAATAAGGAAGGCAGGTATGAGTATTCGTGCATGGGGTTGTGCTGCGACCCTGTTCGCTCCCGTTCTGGGGGCTGGCATTTTGTTTCCCGCGATGGCGCAGGCATCGGGCATTCCTTATGCCAGCAACCGTCCCCAAAGCTTTCAGTTCAGTTCGGACTTCACCGAGCCCTACAACTCGGTAGGGCAGGAGTTTGAGTACAACGACGACCGCAAGCGTTTTGACGATCACGGCAACAAGGTAACCGGCAGCAACACCGAGACCTACGTTGGCCTGACGTCGTTGTTGCACTACTGGAAGATGGACGGCCTGCCCAACACCGGCTTCATCGCCAGTATCACCCTCCCGGAGATTGCGGTGCGCGGTAACGGCACGCGGGTCAGCGGGCTGGGCGATCCGTTGGTTGGTGGCTTGGTCTGGTACAACCCGACGCCGCTGCGCACCATCGGTGCACAAGCCTATGTGCAACTGCCGACCGGCGCGGATTCGGTCAGCAGCGACACCTACGCCTTGTGGCCTTCTCTGTTCTACAACGAATGGCTGGGCAAGGTGAACATCGACTTGCTGGTCGGCGCGATCCTTCGCGGCGATGGCCCGCACCACACCGAACCGGGCGATACCGGCCACGCCAACCTGCGCCTGGGCTACAACATCGTCGATCGCCCGACCTACCAGGTCACGCCCTTCCTCAGTGCCGATTACCAGAAAACCTTCGGCTCCGATGATCGCAACAACAATTACATCGAATTCTCTGAATCCAACGAAACCGCGCTCGGCGCCGGCGTGCTGTTCCAGCTCAAGCCCGGCGTGCAAAAGGTCTTCGCCCAGAAAATGTGGGATCAGGTGTCCATCCACTATTCCAAAGGCGTGGAAGGGCGCAACACCACCGTCACCGATGGCCTGTTTGTGCAGCTCTGGCATTACTGGTGAATCACCGACGCCTGCCTGTGTCGCCGCTACTCATTCCGGAGAATAAAAAGTGAACGAAGAAAACCAGAAACTTGCACTGTCACGCCGCAACTTCATCAAGGCCGGTGCCGCCGGCACGGCTGTCGCCGCCTTGTCGGGTGTGGCCGCACGGGCGATGGCCAGCGACGAGCTGCCCTTTGATCGAGAGCACGACATTGTCGTGGTCGGCGGTGGCGGCAGTGGTTTGCCGACCGCGCTGTTCTCCCGCTGGCTGGGCAACGACGTGGTCATCCTGGAAAAAGCCGGCAGCCCCGGCGGCACCGCGGCCAAGGCGGCGTTCTGGTACTGGGTGCCGAACAACAAGCCGATGCGTGACGCTGGCATCGTCGATGAAAAAGCCGACTACATGCGCTATGTCGCCCGGCTGACGCGCCCGCAATCCTACGACGCCTCGTTGCCCAAGCTCGGCCTGTCGGACTGGGAATACGAGATGTGCGAAGCGATCTACGAGAGCGCCTCGCCCGCCGCTGAACTGTTGGCCGAACGCGACGCGCTGCCTTACCGCCATTGCCCGGACGTGCCGGACTATTGGGCGGAATTGCCCGAAGACAAAGCCAAGAAAGGCCGGGTACTGGTGCCCAAGGAAGCCCGGCCCAGCATGTCCGACGGCGGTCGCGTGGCGATTCGTACGTTGACCGCCGCCGCCAAGCGTGACGGCGTGCAGATTCGTACCGGCGAGCGGGTGGTGAAAGTGATCCTCAACGACGCGGGCGAAGCGATCGGTGTCGAAGTCGAAACCGAAGAGGGCACACGGCAACGGGTCAAGGCGCGCAAAGCGGTGATCTTCGCCACGGGCGGTTTTACCCACGATCCGGAATTGCGCCGCAACTTCCTCAACGCTCCGGTCTACGGTGGTTGTGCGGCGCTTACCAACGAAGGCGATTTCATCCGCATCGCCAGTGATCTGGGGGTGCAATTGCGCAACATGAACTACGCCTGGTCGTGCCCGATCCTGCTGGAAAAGGCCCTGGCCAAGGACGGTTCGATGTCCGGCATTTTCACCATGAACGGCGATTCGATGCTGATGGTGAACAAGTACGGCAAGCGCGTCGTCAACGAAAAGACCGTCTACAACGAACTGGTCCCGACCTTCTTCCAGTGGGACGGCGACAAAGCCGAATACCCCAATCTGGTGATGTTCTCGATCTGGGACCAGCGCGCCCAGGACTACTGCAGCAGCGACGAATACGGCTCACCGATCGTGCCCAAGGGCGGCAACGACCGCCATGTCATCAAGGGAGAAACCCTGGAAGAGCTGGCGAAGAACATCGCCGAACGCCTGGATAAACACGCCGCCGATATCGGCGGGATGAAGCTCAGCGCCGATTTCACGCTCAACTTGAAAGCCACCCTCAAGCGCTTCAACGAGTTGGCCAAGACGGGCAAGGACCTGGACTTCCATCGCGGCGAGCTGGTGATCCAGGGCGTGTTCACCGGGCCGGTCAAACCCGACCGCACCGGCAACCTGACGATGTACCCGCTGGCCGCGAAAGGGCCGTACTACGCGGCGTTGATCACGGGCGGCAACCTCGACACCAAGGGCGGTCCGAAAACCAACTCGGTCGGCCAGGTATTGAACAACGCCAATGCACCGATCCCGGGCTTGTACGGGGTCGGCAACTGCGTGGCGTCGGCCTCCGGGCGTGCCTACTGGGCCGGTGGTTCGACGCTTGGCCCAATCATCGCCTTTGCCTATCGCGCCGCTAACCAGGCGCACAAGGAACCGAGCCGAAGCTGAATCAAGCCCCGTGACTGCATGAGATCAACGATATGACGCACTTGAAATTTTTCCTGCGAGCCCCGGCGCTGTTGGCGATGGCGGCCAGTTTTGCTTTGACCGGCAGCGCTTTGGCCGATGACCTGGCGTTGGCGCAGAAACTGGCGACCAACCACTGCGCGGTCTGCCACACCTTCGACAAGGGCGGCCCGCCGGGGCAGGGCCCGAATCTGTTCGGGCTGCTGGGTCGCAAGGCGGCCAGCGAAACCAACTTCACCTACAGCGACGGCTTCACCAAAGCCATGGCCGGCAAGGTCTGGGACGAGCCGATGCTCGACGCCTGGCTGACCGATGCCCAGAGCGTCGCGCCGGGCAGTGCCATGGTCTATTCGCAGGACGACCCGGCCAAGCGGCAGAAAATCATCAGCTACATCAAGTCCCTTCAATAAAACCACGGCAATTCCCCTGTAGGAGCTGCCGCAGGCTGCGATCTTTTGATCTTCGGCAGACTTGAGATCGCCAAAAGATCAAGATCAAAAGATCGC
>NZ_JASCAE010000001.1:0-345000 GCF_029967975.1 Pseudomonas sp. V98_8 | reverse complement strand
AAGCACCCACACGAATTGCTTGATTCAGTTGTTAAAGAGCGGTTGGTTAAGATCTTTCGTCTCAACCGAGGCGCGCATTCTACAGCAGCCTCATTTGCTGTCAAGTGATATTTTTCAGAAGTTTTCAAGGAAACCTTAACAACTTCAACCACTTGCGCTTCAGATCTCTCATCAGCGGGAGGCGAATTCTACAGCGTTACACGCTGCTGTCAACACCTCTTTTTCAACTCCTTGGCGCTTCGATGAACTGAAGCAACCTGCTGCCGAAAACTTCGTAACTCATTGTTTACCAAGGAGTTTTCCGTTTCGACTGCGCCGGAAGTGGGGCGAATTATAGGCTTCCAGAATCTGCCGTCAAGCATTGATTCCGCTTTTCTTTCAATAACTTGCAGCAAGCACCAAAATGCCCCGATTGAACCCTGTATAGAGGAGACAAACTCTCCTCTATATAGAAGAGCCCGTTCAGAGAACTCCCGAAGCCTTGAGTGCAGACACGGCCCCAGCATCCAGATTCAGCACCCGCTGCAAAATCTCCAGCGTATGCTCGCCCAGTAAAGGCGGTGCATACCGATACTCCACTGGCGTTTTGGACAACCGTATAGGACTGGCCACCTGAGGCACCATGCCAGCCAGCACGTGAGGCAACTCGATGGCCAACCCGCGCGCCTTGACCTGGGGATCTTCAAACATCTGCGCCAGGTCATTGATGGGGCCACACGGCACACCGGCCTGTTCCAACTGAGCAACCCATTCGGCGGTAGTCTTGAACACCGTAGCCTGACGGATCAGGGGGATCAGCACCGCCCGGTTTGCCACCCGCAATTTGTTGGTCGCAAAACGCGGATCGTCCGCCCACTGGGGCTGCCCCGCCACTTCGGCAAACTTGCGAAACTGCCCGTCATTCCCGACCGTCAGGATGAAGTCGCCATCAGCCGTAGGGAAGTCCTGATAAGGCACGATGTTCGGGTGTGCATTACCCAGGCGCTTTGGCGCATTGCCCGTTGTCAGGTAGTTCATGGCCTGATTGGCCAAACAGGCGACCTGAACATCCAGCAATGCCATATCGATATGCTGCCCACCACCATCGTGGTCTCGATGCGCAAGCGCGGCCAGGATAGCCACAGTGGAATACAGCCCGGTGAGGATATCCGTCAGCGCCACACCCACCTTGACCGGCCCCGCACCTTCTTCGCCCTCAGGTCGACCCGTCAGGCTCATCAGGCCGCCAAGGCCCTGGATCATGAAGTCATAACCTGCGCGCTTGGCGTAAGGACCGGTTTGCCCAAACCCGGTGATCGAGCAATAAATCAGATCAGGATTGATCGCTTTCAGCGACTCATAGTCCAGACCGTAGGCCGCCAGACCGCCGACCTTGAAATTCTCGATGAGAATGTCCGACTTGGCCGCCAAGTCACGCACCAGCTTCTGCCCCTCTGGACGCGTGAAGTCGATGGTGACCGATTGCTTGTTGCGGTTGGCCGACAAGTAATAGGCAGCCTCGCTGGTGTTCTCGCCATAGGCGTCCTTGAGGAACGGAGGGCCCCAGGCGCGCGTGTCATCGCCATTGCCCGGACGCTCGACCTTGATCACCTCGGCGCCAAGGTCGGCGAGGATCTGGCCGGACCATGGCCCAGCCAACACCCGCGATAAATCCAGTACCCGTAGATGTGAAAGCGCGCCCATGACGTTCTCCTATTAATAGAACGCCTGGATGCCGGTCTGTGCGCGACCGAGGATCAGCGCGTGGACGTCATGCGTACCCTCATAGGTATTCACCACTTCCAGGTTGACCAGATGACGAGCAACCCCGAACTCATCCGAGATACCGTTACCACCCAGCATGTCACGGGCCATGCGAGCGATATCCAGGGACTTGCCGCAGGAATTGCGCTTCATCATCGAGGTAATTTCAACCGCGGCAGTGCCTTCGTCCTTCATGCGACCCAGACGCAGGCAGCCTTGCAGCGCCAGGGTGATTTCGGTCTGCATGTCAGCCAGCTTCTTCTGGATCAACTGGGTAGCGGCCAATGGGCGACCGAACTGTTGACGATCCAGGGTGTATTGGCGAGCGGTGTGCCAGCAGAACTCAGCGGCGCCCAGCGCTCCCCAGGAGATGCCGTAACGGGCCGAATTCAAGCAGGTGAAAGGACCTTTCAGGCCACGGACGTCAGGGAAGATGTTTTCTTCCGGAACGAACACGTTGTCCATGACGATCTCACCGGTGATCGATGCCCGCAGGCCAACCTTGCCGTGAATCGCCGGAGCGCTAAGGCCTTTCCAGCCCTTCTCCAGAACGAAGCCGCGGATGTCGCCGGCATCGTCCTTGCCCCAAACCACGAATACGTCGGCGATTGGGCTGTTGGTGATCCACATCTTGTTGCCGGTCAGGCTATAGCCGCCTTCCACTTTCCGTGCACGGGTGATCATTGCACCCGGATCGGAGCCATGGTTTGGCTCGGTCAGGCCAAAGCAGCCGATCCACTCGCCCGACGCCAGTTTTGGCAGGTATTTCTGTTTCTGGGCTTCAGTACCGAATTCATTGATCGGCACCATTACCAACGAGGATTGCACGCTCATCATCGAGCGGTAGCCGGAGTCGACGCGCTCGACTTCACGCGCAATCAAACCGTAGCTGACGTAGTTCAGGCCGCTGCCGCCGTACTGCTCGGGAATGGTTGCGCCCAGCAGGCCCACTTCGCCCATTTCACGGAAGATCGCCGGATCGGTCTTTTCATGGCGGAAGGCTTCGAGCACACGCGGTGCGAGACTCTGCTGAGCGAACTGCGCAGCGGTGTCGCGGATCATGCGCTCTTCTTCGGTGAGCTGTTGATCCAGCAGCAGGGGATCGATCCAGTTGAAGCTAGCTTTACCGGCCATGAGTGTGTCCTCTCGAAACAGGTCAAATAACGTGGAGTGATCCTAGGCCGGGTTCGCTGTCTGGGCAAACGAGGATTTCGCATACTGTTGTGCTAATTTCTCACTCCGAGACGTCGCAAAAGCCAATTGAGGCGACTTATTAGTGAGGTTGACGTACATGCGCAGGAAAATACCCAGCACAACGGCCCTGATCAGCTTTGAGGCCGCCGCCCGCCATGAAAGCTTTACCAAGGCAGCCCAGGAGCTTTCGCTGACCCAAGGGGCAATTTGCCGACAGATCGCCAGCCTCGAGGAGTTCCTGGGCGTGGAACTGTTCCGACGCTCCCGACGCGGGGTCAAGCTGACGGAGGCGGGTCTTTCCTACAGTCGCCGAGTTGCCACCCAACTCGATGCGGTTGAGCGCGACACCTTGTCCGTGATGGGCCAACAGGGGACCAACGTCATAGAACTGGCCGTAGTTCCAACGTTCGGGACCCAGTGGCTGCTGCCCAGGCTCAAGGACTTTCAACAGAAACACCCGGAAGTAACAGTCAACCTGACCAACCGCACACGGCCGTTTCTGTTTGCCGACACCGATTTCGACGCGGCGATCTACTTCGGTGATGCGGATTGGTCGGGTACTGAATCCCACAGGCTGATGGGCGAAAATCCGATGCCCGTGTGCAGCCCCAACCTATTGGGCCAAAAAAATGCCCTGACAGCCGCTGAAATCGCCGACCTTCCCCTTCTGCAACAGACCACCCGCCCCTACGCCTGGCGCCAATGGTTCGACTCTCAGCACCTGAACGTCCCTCGCGACATGACAGGGCCGCGCTACGAGCTATTCTCCATGCTGGCCCAGGCGGCGATGCACGACATGGGGATTGCACTGATCCCGCCATTTCTGATTCAGCGCGAATTGGCCGAGGCTCGCCTGGTGATCGCCAGCCCGCAGGCGCTCTCCAGCATCAAGGCCTATTACCTGATGATTCCGGAGAGAAAGGTCGAATCGGCGTCTTTGAGGGCTTTTCGGGACTGGCTGGTAAATCAGGCCCATGGCTACAGCCTAGAAGGATAAAGGCCTGCAGAACTTATCTGACCTCGTAGTCAAAAAAATGAAAACCCTACAGATATAAGTATATGTCGCATAGAGAGAAACTGTACGAGAAAGCAGTACAAACGTGCCACAAGCGCCTGAAAACGCGGCTTTGCGCCACTATTCCAGGTCGATTCCGCATCATTCATATGGCCGATGTGTAAATTGTTGGATTTGCGCCAAAATGCCCGAAAGGCACGGCCTAGAAGGGATTGAGCCGTTTGGTTGCGACATTCGGTCACGGGGTGACTTGTAGTTAATTTTCCGTCACCCGTCATAATCCCTTGTAAGGGCACAAAGTTCGCCTGCAAAATGCCGCGCCCCGCCTGAATTTGGCGGGGTCGTGCTGATCGGCCGCCCCAGCCGCACCATCCGTAGTGCATGGGTTTACTCAATAAGATCACGCAGGAGATTTGACGTGCACATTGGTGTTCCTCTCGAAACCCAGACCGGTGAAACACGGGTTGCTGCAACCCCCGAAACCATCAAGAAGCTGATCGGCCAGGGTCACAAGGTCACTGTACAAAGCGGCGCCGGCATCAATGCCAGTGTTGTCGACAGTGCCTATGAAGCCGCAGGCGCGGCCATTGGCAGTGCCAGCGAGGCGTTTGGTGCAGAGCTGATTTTGAAGGTGGTCGCCCCCAGCGACAGCGAGCTTGCGCTGATTAAGAGCGGCACCGTTGTGGTGGGGATGCTCAATCCGTTCAACAACGAAACCATCGCCAAGATGGCTGAGTGCGGCATTACTGCCTTTGCCTTGGAGGCTGCTCCTCGCACCTCTCGCGCACAGAGCCTGGACGTGCTGTCCTCGCAAGCCAACATCGCCGGCTATAAAGCCGTGTTGCTGGCCGCTCATCACTATCCGCGCTTCATGCCGATGCTGATGACCGCCGCGGGCACCGTGAAAGCGGCGCGGGTGCTGATTCTCGGCGCCGGTGTTGCCGGGCTGCAGGCCATCGCTACGGCCAAGCGCCTGGGTGCGGTGATCGAAGCGTCTGACGTGCGTCCGGCGGTAAAAGAACAGATCGAATCCCTGGGCGCCAAGTTCGTCGACGTACCTTACGAGACCGACGAAGAGCGCGAATGCGCCGTCGGTGTCGGCGGCTACGCTCGCCCGATGCCGGCCAGCTGGATGCAGCGCCAGGCCGTGGCCGTGCACGAACGCGCCAAACAGGCCGACATCGTCATTACCACGGCGCTGATTCCGGGTCGCAAGGCGCCGACGCTGCTCAGCGCAGAGACCGTGGCCCAGATGAAACCGGGCTCGGTGGTCATCGACCTGGCGGCTGCCCAAGGCGGTAACTGCCCGCTGACCGTGGCCGACCAGGTGGTTGTCGAGAATGGCGTAACCATCGTTGGCCCGACCAACCTGGCGGCCGCAGTCGCTGCCGACGCCTCGGCACTGTATGCACGCAACCTGCTGGACTTCATGAAACTGTTGTTCGATAAAGAAGGACAACTGGTGATCAACCTTGAAGACGATATCGTCGCCGCGTGCCTGATGTGCCGCGACGGCCAGATCGTGCGCAAGAACGGCTGAGGATAAAAACAATGGAAGACATGCTGATCTCTCACGGTGTCTACAACCTGATCATCTTCGTGCTGGCCATCTATGTCGGCTACCACGTGGTCTGGAACGTGACCCCTGCACTGCACACCCCCCTGATGGCCGTGACCAACGCGATCTCGGCCATCGTCATCGTCGGCGCCATGCTGGCTGCCGCCCTCACCGTGACCCCACTGGGCAAGACCATGGGCACCCTCGCCGTGGCCCTGGCTGCGGTCAACGTGTTCGGTGGCTTCCTGGTTACCCGGCGCATGCTGGAAATGTTCAAGAAGAAAGCGGCTCCAGCAAAAGCTCCGGCAGCCAAGGCCGAAGCAATCAAGGCTGAGGTGCAGCAAGCATGAGCATGAACCTGGTTACTTCCCTGTATTTGATCGCCTCGGTCTGCTTCATCCAGGCGCTCAAGGGACTCTCGCACCCAACCACGTCGCGTCGCGGCAACCTGTTCGGCATGCTTGGCATGGGCCTGGCGATCCTCACCACGGTTGGCCTGATCTACAAGCTGGGCGCCGAGCTGGCCCACGACGGTATCGTCTACGTGATCGTCGGCCTGCTGATCGGCGGCACTGTCGGTACGATCATGGCCAAACGCGTTGAAATGACCAAGATGCCCGAACTGGTCGCCTTCATGCACAGCATGATCGGCCTGGCTGCGGTGTTCATCGCCGTGGCCGCCGTGGTCGAGCCACAGTCGCTGGGCATCGTCCAGAACCTCGGCGATGCGATTCCGGCCGGTAACCGCCTGGAGCTTTTCCTGGGCGCTGCCATCGGTGCGATCACCTTCTCCGGCTCGGTCATTGCCTTCGGTAAACTGGCGGGCAAGTACAAGTTCCGCCTGTTCCAAGGCGCGCCGGTACAGTTTGGCGGTCAGCACAAGCTGAACCTGCTGCTGGGCCTGGCCACACTGGCCCTGGGCGTGACCTTCATGCTCACCGGCGACTACACCGCTTTCGCCGTGATGCTGGCGCTGGCCTTCGTGCTTGGCGTGCTGATCATCATCCCGATCGGCGGTGCCGACATGCCGGTCGTGGTGTCCATGCTCAACAGCTACTCCGGTTGGGCGGCAGCAGGTATCGGCTTCTCGCTGAACAACTCGATGCTGATCATCGCCGGTTCGCTGGTAGGTTCGTCCGGTGCGATCCTCTCGTACATCATGTGCAAGGCGATGAACCGCTCGTTCTTCAACGTATTGCTCGGCGGTTTCGGCAACACGGCAGACGCAGGCCCTGCAGGCTCGAAAGAAGCGCGTCCGGTGAAATCCGGTTCGGCTGACGATGCAACCTTCCTGCTGACCAACGCCGACACCGTGATCATCGTTCCGGGCTACGGCCTGGCGGTAGCCCGTGCCCAGCATGCGCTGAAGGAACTGACCGAGAAGCTGACCCACCGTGGTGTGACCGTGAAGTACGCGATCCACCCGGTTGCCGGTCGTATGCCTGGCCACATGAACGTACTGCTGGCCGAGGCTGAAGTGCCTTACGACCAGGTGTTCGAGATGGACGACATCAACTCCGAGTTCGGCCAGGCCGACGTGGTGCTGGTGCTGGGCGCGAACGATGTGGTCAACCCGGCCGCGAAGAACGATCCGAAATCGCCGATTGCCGGTATGCCGATCCTCGAAGCGTTCAAGGCCAAGACCATCATCGTCAACAAGCGCTCGATGGCCAGCGGCTACGCCGGCCTGGACAACGAACTGTTCTACCTTGACAAAACCATGATGGTCTTCGGCGACGCCAAGAAAGTCATCGAAGACATGGTTAAAGCCGTCGAGTAAGACCGTTTCGCAGTACCAAAACGCCCCGACTCGTCGGGGCGTTTTTGTTTGCGATAATCAATGGCCAAACCGTCGCGTTGTTACCGAAACGGTAACGGTGTTTTGTCTGAAAGCACCGGAATAGACACCTCGTTTGCGACCTTGGTAGCGGGACACAGCGCCGTGAAATTCACTAGACTGCATGTCCTGCTACCCGTTGCCCGAGATAACAATCCATGTACCGTGACCGTATTCGCCTGCCTTCGTTGTTGGATAAAGTGATGAGCGCCGCCGAGGCTGCCGCTCTGATTGAGGACGGCATGACCGTCGGCATGAGCGGCTTCACCCGCGCCGGCGAAGCCAAGGCCGTGCCCCACGCACTGGCCGAACGGGCCAAAGTCACCCCGCTGAAGATCAGCCTGATGACCGGCGCCAGCCTGGGCAACGACCTCGACAAACAGCTCACCGAAGCTGGCGTATTGTCACGACGCATGCCGTTCCAGGTGGACAGCACCTTGCGCAAGGCGATCAACGCTGGCGATGTGATGTTCATTGACCAGCACCTTTCGGAAACCGTCGAGCAACTGCGCAACCAGCAACTGAAGCTGCCGGACATCGCGGTGATCGAAGCCGTGGCCATTACCGAGCAAGGCCATATCGTGCCGACCACTTCCGTGGGGAACTCGGCCAGCTTCGCGATTTTCGCCAAGCACGTGATCGTCGAGATCAATCTGGCGCACAACCCCAACCTCGAAGGTCTGCACGACATCTATATACCGACCTATCGTCCGACCCGTACGCCGATTCCCTTGGTCAAGGTCGACGATCGCATTGGCAGCACCGCCATCCCGATTCCACCGGAAAAGATCGTCGCGATCGTGGTCACCAATCAGTCTGACTCGCCGTCCACCGTGCTGCCCCCGGACGTGGATACCCAGGCGATCGCCGATCATCTGATCGACTTCTTCAAGCAAGAGGTCGACGCGGGACGCATGACCAACAAGCTCGGCCCACTGCAAGCCGGGATCGGCACCATCGCCAACTCAGTGATGTGTGGTTTGATCGATTCGCCATTCGAAGACCTGACCATGTACTCCGAGGTGCTTCAGGACTCGACGTTCGACTTGATCGATGCCGGCAAGCTGAGTTTTGCCTCTGGCAGTTCGATCACCTTGTCGAGCCGCCGCAACGCTGACGTATTCGGCAACCTGGAGCGTTATAAGGACAAGCTGGTGCTGCGACCTCAGGAAATCTCCAACCACCCGGAAGTGGTCCGCCGTCTCGGCATCATCGGCATCAACACCGCCCTTGAATTCGATATCTATGGCAACGTCAACTCCACCCATGTCTGCGGCACGCGGATGATGAACGGCATTGGCGGCTCGGGCGACTTCGCGCGTAATGCGCACCTGGCGATTTTCGTCACCAAGTCGATCGCCAAGGGCGGGGCGATTTCCAGCGTGGTGCCGATGGTCAGCCACGTTGACCATACCGAACATGATGTCGACATCCTCGTCACCGAAGTCGGCCTGGCGGACCTGCGCGGCCTGGCACCCCGGGAGCGGGCACGCGTCATCATCGACAATTGCGTACACCCGGATTATCGCGAGGCACTGAACGACTACTTCACGGCCGCCTGCGCCATCGGCGGACACACCCCCCATATCCTGCGCGATGCACTGAGCTGGCACATGAACCTGGAAGAAACCGGGAGAATGATCGCTGTTTGATTGATACAGATGGCAGCTGACGCAAACACAGTTTCGTCAGCTCGCTGTTGTTACTTCAAAATCTGACAGAAACTGTACTGCTGTACCGGTCATTTCCTACCGAATTTTCCTACCTCTCTCATGAAAATCAGCAAAATCGCACCATAATAGCGCAGACAGGTACAGTTGCCTCATTTTCGACCAGTACACCCCCTATAAACAGTTAACTGAGCTCTCACAATACAGGTGAACTGTATCTACAGAGGCTAGGCAAACAAGAGGATCATGGGCACCAGTTAAGCCACTACCTAATCCCGCCACAAGCGGAAGGATGAAAACCATGGAACGTACACTCAGTTCCGATCTGTTCTTCGAAGACACTGCTGCAAAAACCCAGGCTTCCATGCCTTTGCGCGTTATCGCCAACCTGATGCTGTGGCAGCGCCGCATCTCCAGCCGCCACCAACTGGCTCGCCTGGATTCGCGTCTGCTGGCTGACGCCGGGATTAGCGAAGCACAACGCTATGAAGAGCTGAGCAAGCCGTTCTGGCGCTAAGTTAGCGTCGCTGGCTCTGACCCGCAGGGTCCACCGCCAGCAACCCGAATTGCACAAACAAAGCCCGTCGTGGGATTCCACGACGGGCTTTGTCGTTTCAGGTGATATCAATGCGCAAACAGGTACAGTTTTCGTATTTGAAGATTATACCGATACAGTTTGCAATCGACGATCAACCGCTCGAACCGATTTTTAGCAACCTTTTCTCTTATAGGCTGTTCGAAACGACCTGCTAAGGCCTAATATCAAGTCAGAACGTGGCGCCACCCCCGAGTGCCTGGTGTCTGAATCACCAGACACTGCACCACCTTTATCGTCTTATCCAAAGGAGTTACACCATGTCCCGTCTTCGTCTGCTCAGCGCTGCAGCCCTGCTTGCCGTCGCGGCCAATGCCCACGCCACCAGCTTCATCGTGACCACCGATGCCGTCGTCAATGCACTCAAGGCCACCTCCGACGCAACCTCCGATGTCACGTCCTCGTTCAAGGATGACAAAATCGTGCTCGCGGCCCGTGACGACGCCGCCAGCTTCGTCGCCAGCGAAGGCAGCATCCGCGGGGTGAAACTGGAAAGTGCACTTGACCACATTCGTCATCAGGCTCCACAGCTGAACGCAACAGACGCACAGTTGGCCCAGGCAATCCTGACCATCTAAGCGTTTACCTGATGTGGGACACGGGTGACGTGTCCCAATGTTTCAGCACTGGCTCTAGCCCGGGCCGTGCGCTAGCCTTGGGACTCACTTTCAACTATCGAGTCTCATGCGTTTTCTTTCAAACCTGCTGATTGCTCCAGTATTTCTAGCGGCCAGTTACTCGGGGGTTGTCCATGCCTTCGACGCGTTCAACCTGTCTACCCAGGGCGTTGTGGCCAGCAGTTATGCTTCAAGCCTGGTGACCTCCGCCCCCTTCGACCATAAACTGCTCGCCGCCCGGGATGATGCCGCGGTATTCATCGCCAGTGATGGTCGAATGAGAGGCGCACGACTGGAGTCGGCCTTGGATTACCTGCGCCAGGCCCAGCCAAAACTTCATGCCAGTGACCTTGAACTGGCACAAGCAATTCTCGTCCAATAGTTATCCCATGTTTCTCCGGAGTCGTTCCATGCGTAACCCGCTGATTGTCGCCACCCTTGGCCTATTGTTGTTGGCTGATGTGGCCCAGGCCCAAACCCTGGTTGCCACCAGCAACATCCTTATTCGTGCCACCCAGCGCACACTGGATTTCACTTCCGACACCACGACGTCGATCCGCGACTCTAAAATCGTCCGTGAAGCCCAGGACGATGCCGCCAGTTTCGTCGCCAGCAACGGCGATATTCGTGGTGCACATCTGGAATCTGCTCTCAATTTGTTGCGCACTCGCGTTCCTGAAGCCCGCGATGCCAGTGATCAGGATCTCGCCGAAGCCATCCTCGCACTGTGAGGTCTCCAGCTTCCTGGCTGTTGGCCGGGGCCCTGCTGCTGTTTGGCAGCACGGCCCACGCCGACCTCGAACTACACCTCAAGACCGAAGGCCTTAGCCCCGCGCAACAGCGGGCCAGCCAGGCTTTGCTTGATGAAGCCATGCAGGCATTGCCGCCACGGTTCGTCGAGCAGCTTGACCGGCGTATCGACGTCGGCTGGACCGATAATATGCGCAGCGATGCCTACGGTCAGGCGTCGCTGGTTTCCGAACTCGATCTGAATCGCAATTTGTTGGCGAGCCTCACCGATGGCAGCGCCGCCACCAAGAAAACCTATCGCCCCCATGGCACTGTACGCCGGGAAATGCTCGCCACGGTGCTGCATGAGCTGACCCATATTTATGATCGCTCGCGCCTTTGGCCAAACGCGGAACGCACGCTGATCCAGCGCTGCACCCAACGCGCCGGCAGTTCAGGGCTGATCGGTATTCCCGATCAATGCCGTGGGCAGTCCGATAGACGCTTTACTTTCAGCGATGATCCGCGCCTGCTCGACCTTGCTGGCTGGCAACAGTATGTTGGCCGTCGGGGCGAGCGCGAACAGCACAACCGCCAGATCGCCCGCAGCCCGGATATCTACGAGACCAGCAGCCCCAAGGAATTCGTCGCGGTCAACATGGAGTATTTCCTCCTCGACCCGAGCTACGCCTGTCGTCGCCCTGCGCTGTACCGCTACTACAAGGAGCGTTTCGGCTGGGCACCGGCGGCCAAGAACGATTGCGGCAAGACCTTCGCCTTCCTCAACGCCGGCAATGACTTTGCCAAGACGCCTTTGGGCCAGGTCGATCCGGAGCGGGTCTACTCCGTCGATTATCTACTGGCAGAGGCCAATCAGAACTGGGTCAGCCGTTGGGGCCACAGCATGTTGCGCCTGGTGATCTGTGCACCCGGACGGCCACGCGGGCCGGATTGTCGCCTCGACCTGGACCAGCACCTGGTGTTGTCCTACCGTGCGTTCGTGGGCGACGTGCAGCTATCGAGCTGGGATGGACTGGTGGGTAAATACCCCTCACGCCTGTTCGTGTTGCCGCTGGCCCAGGTGATCGACGAGTACACCAAGACCGAGCTGCGCAGCCTCGCCTCCGTGCCGCTGAAGCTGTCACGTGACGAGATTGAAAACGTGGTGGAGCGTGCCGCAGAGATGCACTGGAGTTATGACGGCAACTACTTCTTCCTGTCGAACAACTGCGCTGTCGAAGAGCTGAAGTTATTGCGGGGCGGCACCAACAACTCAAAACTGGTTGCCCTGGACAACATCATGCCCAATGGTTTGCTGGAGGTGCTCAAGGGGCGCGGGCTGGCGGATACCAGCGTGCTGGACGATCCACGTGAGGCGCTTCGCCTGGGCTATCGCTTTGACTCTTTCCGCGATCGCTATCAAGCAATGTTCGAGGTATTGAGAAAACAGCTACCGATCAAACAGGAGAAGGTCGAAGACTGGCTGTCCCTGACCGCCGCACAACGCCGCCAATGGTTCGATCAGGCAGATTTGCGCACCAGCGCGGCATTGCTCTTGCTGGAACAGGCAAGCTATCGCCAGCAGTTGCTACTGGCCCAGGACGAGGTCAAACAACGTTATCTGGGTGCCCGTGAGCTGAAAAACGGTGGAATGGACAAAGCCAACGCGACACTGAGGCAAATTCTCGATAACAGCGGTTTCCTCAGTCGTCCGGCGGAATTACTCGGCAGCGGCGGGTATGGTTTGCCACAACCTGCTGAATGGCAACGCCTGGAATCGGAGACCAGCCTGCGGCAGAAGCAGCTTCAGGCACTGACCGGGGATCTGGACAAGGAAGTCCGGGCCCTGCTCGATCCAGACCGCGCAGCCGAAATGGCGGCCAACGAAGCCAACGTGAAACAGATCGGGGAGCATCTGCGTAAATTGCACAAGGCAGCAGGTGGTCTTCAATTGCCTTGAGGCTAAAAAAGCAAAAGGGCTTCAGAACAGGGTACTGAAGCCCTCGGTCTTGCTGATCAAACTGTGACGAGAGGGTCTGATTCCTCTGTATGGCAACTGTTCGGTTAGCTGACGCGGGCCTTACGCACGCCATCGGCCAATGCCGAGCACAGGCTCAGCACACCATCGATCGCCTGTTCCGGCGTCGTGGCATTGGCGATGTGATCGATCAATGCCGAACCCACCACCACACCATCCGCCAGGCGCGCGATGGACGCCGCTTGCTCTGGCGTGCGAATGCCGAAACCGATGCTGATCGGCAGATCGGTGTGACGGCGCAGGCGAGTGACCGCTTCTTCGACGTGTTCCAGGGTTGCTGCGCCAGCACCGGTCACACCGGCCACCGATACGTAGTAAACAAACCCGGAGCTGCCATTAAGGACTGTTGGCAGACGCACATCGTCAGTGGTCGGGGTAGTCAGGCGAATGAAATCGAGACCGGCGGCCTGGGCCGGGTCGCACAATTCACCGTTATGCTCGGGCGGCATGTCCACCACGATCAGGCCATCGACACCGGCCTCTTTTGCATCGGTGATGAAACGCGGTACACCGTACTTGTGGATCGGGTTGAAGTACCCCATCAGCACGAGTGGCGTCTCGTTGTTGTCCTTGCGGAACTCACGCACCATTTGCAGGGTTTTCGCCAGGTTCTGCTTGGCTGCCAGCGCGCGAATGTTGGCGAGCTGGATCGCCGGGCCGTCGGCCATCGGATCGGTGAAAGGCAT
The DNA here is from genome assembly GCF_029967975.1 of Pseudomonas sp. V98_8. NCBI lineage: Bacteria > Pseudomonadati > Pseudomonadota > Gammaproteobacteria > Pseudomonadales > Pseudomonadaceae > Pseudomonas > Pseudomonas sp. V98_8. Next base: position 331,318 of record NZ_JASCAE010000001.1, on the reverse strand, counting down.
GCCCAATTCGATCACGTCGGCGCCAGCGGCTGGCAAACCCTTGAGGATCGCCAGGGAGGTGTCGTATTCCGGGTCGCCGGCGGTGACGAAGGTCACCAGGGCGGCGCGGTTCTGTTCCTTGAGTTCGACAAAACGCGTTTGCAGGCGGCTCATCAGTGTTTCTCCTGCTTGGATTGCTCGTGTTGAGAGTGTTCCATGTGGTGCATCACGGTCTGCATGTCTTTGTCCCCGCGGCCCGACAGGTTGACCACCATCAGGTGATCCTTCGGCAGCGTTGGCGCGCGCTTGAACACTTCAGCCAGGGCATGGGCGCTTTCCAGGGCAGGAATGATCCCTTCCAGACGGCAGCACTGGTGGAATGCAGCGAGCGCTTCGTCGTCGGTCACCGAGGTGTACTGGACACGGCCGATGTCATGCAACCAGGCGTGTTCCGGGCCGATGCCCGGGTAGTCCAGGCCAGCGGAGATCGAGTGGGCGTCGATGATCTGGCCATCGTCGTCCTGCAGCAGGAAGGTCCGGTTGCCGTGCAGCACACCCGGTACGCCGCCGTTCAGGCTGGCCGCGTGCTTGCCGGTCTCGATGCCGTGGCCAGCCGCTTCCACGCCGATGATCTCCACGCTCTTGTCATCCAGGAACGGGTGGAACAGGCCCATGGCATTGGAACCACCACCGATGCACGCCACCAGGCTGTCCGGCAGGCGGCCTTCCTGGGCTTGCAGCTGGTCACGGGTTTCCTTGCCGATTACGGCCTGGAAGTCGCGGACCATTGCCGGGTAAGGGTGTGGACCGGCCACGGTGCCGATCAGGTAGAAGGTGTTGTCGACGTTGGTCACCCAGTCGCGCAGGGCTTCGTTCATCGCATCCTTCAGGGTGCCGGTGCCGGCCACGACCGGAATCACTTCAGCGCCCAACAGCTTCATGCGGAACACGTTGGCCTGCTGGCGTTCGATGTCGGTGGTGCCCATGTAGATCACGCAGTCCAGGCCAAAACGCGCAGCCACGGTCGCGGTCGCCACCCCGTGCATGCCAGCGCCGGTTTCGGCAATGATACGTTTCTTGCCCATGCGTCGCGCCAACAGGATCTGGCCGATGCAGTTGTTGATCTTGTGCGCGCCAGTGTGGTTCAGCTCTTCGCGCTTGAGGTAAATCTTCGCGCCGCCACAGAATTCGGTCAGACGTTCGGCGAAATAGAGCGGGCTCGGACGACCGACGTAGTCACGCTGGAAGTACGCCAACTCTTCCTTGAATGCCGGATCTTCCTTGGCCGCTTCGTATTCGCGGGCCAGGTCAAGGATCAGTGGCATCAGGGTTTCAGCGACGTAACGGCCGCCAAACGCGCCGAACAGGCCGTTGGCGTCAGGGCCGTTGCGCAGATTAGTCTGGGTCATGGAGCGCTCCAATTGAATGCGTGATATGACAATGGGCTTAACTCTACCCCTGACGCCAGCCTCTGAAAACCGATAAGATCGCCACAACCTGTCAGGAAAACTCACAGATATCATGAGCCACGATCTGCCACCACTGAACGCCTTGCGCGCCTTCGAAGCCACTGCGCGCTTGAACAGCGTCAGCCAGGCCGCCGAGCAGCTGCATGTCACCCACGGTGCTGTCAGTCGCCAACTGAAGGTGCTTGAAGAACACCTCGGGGTGAGCCTGTTCACCAAGGAAGGTCGTGGCCTGAAACTCACAGATGCCGGCATGCGATTACGCGATGCCAGTACCGACGCCTTCGAACGCCTGCGCACGGTGTGCGCCGAGCTCACGCAAAGCACTGCCGATGCACCGTTCGTCCTGGGCTGCTCAGGAAGCCTGTTGGCCCGCTGGTTCATACCGCGCCTGGGACGACTGAACGCTGATCTGCCTGATTTGCGCCTGCACCTGTCAGCCGGCGAAGGCGATCTCGATCCCCGTCGCCCCGGCCTGGATGCCCTGCTCGTATTTGCCGAACCGCCCTGGCCTGCAGATATGCAGGTGTTCGAACTGGCCAGCGAACGGATCGGCCCGGTCATGAGCCCACGGTTCGCCGGTTATGAGCACCTGGAAACAGCGCCGGCTGCAGCGCTGCTCACTGAATCCTTGCTGCATACCACTTCGCGACCGCAAGCCTGGCCCAGTTGGGCGCAGCAAAGCGGCCTCGACGCCAAAGCGTTGAAGTACGGGCAAGGTTTCGAGCATTTGTATTATTTACTGGAAGCGGCCGTAGCCGGTCTGGGTGTTGCGATTGCTCCCGAGCCGCTGGTGGCCGAGGACGTGAAGGCAGGTCGCCTGGTCGCCCCTTGGGGATTTTGCGAAACACCCGCTTATCTGGCCCTGTGGCTACCCAAGCGCGCCGCGGACGGGCGCGCCAGGCAACTGGCGCAATGGCTCAAGGCTGAGCTGCGCCAGACAGATCATTCCCCGCGTTTAAACAGCAAATAGGCCGCCAACAGGCCCAGCGCACCAACGGCAACACCAGCAGTCGTCCAAGGGTGTTCCTGTGCGTAATCCCGAGTGGCAATTCCGGTTTCACGGGTTTTGACCTTGACCTCTTCGTAGGCATCCGAGAGCAGATGGCGTGAATGCCTCAGAGCGTTCTCGGCATTGCCTTTAAGCACCTTGAGGGTTTTACGCGACTCGTCCGAGGCGTCGTCCTTCAGGCTTTCCAAGGATTTGAGCAGACTCTCGATCTCCGCTTCCATGCTTTGCAATGAGGCTTTACGTAACGAGCTGTTGGCCATGGTGGCTCTCCTGCATTGTTGATGAGTGGCGTGTGTTGGTTGGGACTTCAGGGACTCGAGAAAGTGCAGTAAATGTGAGTATCGATGTCACAGCGACCGAAGGGAGTAAGACAGAAAATCACTGCTAGGCTGTATTTCACACCCTAAGGAGAACGCCATGACTGACCATCACACCTATAAGAAAGTCGAACTCGTCGGCTCGTCCACCAGCAGTATTGAAGACGCGATCAACAACGCATTGGCCGAGGCCAACAAAAGTCTCAAATACATGGAATGGTTCGAAGTCACCGAGACCCGAGGCCATATCAAGGACGGCAAGGCGGCGCACTTCCAGGTGACGCTCAAGGTCGGGTTCCGGATTGCCAGTAGCTGACGTTAGTCTAGTCTTCTGAACTTGAGCGCTGGCCGAATGCCATAGGAAGTGGCAATACGCTATGTGCGTTTTTCCGGCCAATGGCTGGATGCCTTTTTTGATCCGACCAGAGATTGCGACCGATGAAGAAGTTTATTTGGGCAGTGGGTTTATTGAGCCTGGCGGGGACTGCTTTAGCTGACGGCAAGTCCTGCGAAGAATTGAAAGCCGAAATCGCAGCAAAGCTCGACGCCAAGGGCATTTCCGGCTATTCGCTGGAAATTGTCGATAAAGGCAATGCGTCTGGCGGGAAAATCGTCGGCACCTGCGAGAAGGGCAGCAAGGAAATAGTCTATAAGCAGTAGCCTCAGAAAACGGCCCCCAACCGATTGCCAGCAAAAAGCCGACGCCATCGCGTCGGCTTTTTTGCGGTCAACGTGTTCAGCCCTTCATGACTTGCGCCAGCAGCTCATAGGAATGCAGCCGATCCGCATGTTCGTACAGGTCGCAGGTAAAAATCAGCTCGTCGGCCTGGGTCTGCTCGATCAGCACGTCCAGCTTGGCGCGGATTTTTTGCGGGCTGCCGATCATCGCCAATCCCAGGAAATCGCTGACCGCCTCTTTCTCATGAGGCAACCACAGCCCTTCCATCGTCTTCACCGGCGGGCGCTGCACCAGGCTCTGACCACGCATCAGCGCAAGAATACGCTGGAATACCGAAGTCGCCAGATAATCGGCTTGTTCATCCGTGTCGGCGGCGACCAAAGGCACGCCAAGCATCACGTAAGGCTTGTCCAGCACGGCGGAAGGCTTGAAGTGATTGCGATAGACGCGAATGGCCTCATGCATGAAGCGCGGAGCGAAATGTGACGCGAACGCATAAGGCAAACCGCGCTCCCCTGCCAGCTGCGCACTGAAAAGGCTTGAGCCCAGCAACCAGACCGGCACATTCGTTCCGGTACCCGGCATTGCAATGACGCGCTGGTCCGGGGTGCGCGGGCCGAGATAACGCACCAGTTCGGCCACATCTTCCGGGAAGTCGTCGGCGCTGCCGGAACGTTCGCGACGCAGCGCACGGGCTGTCATCTGGTCGGAACCGGGCGCACGGCCAAGTCCCAGGTCGATGCGCCCTGGATACAGACTTTCCAGCGTGCCGAATTGTTCAGCGATGACCAGCGGTGCGTGGTTGGGCAGCATGACCCCACCGGACCCGACACGGATGGTCGACGTACCACCGGCCAGATAGCCAAGCAGCACGGAGGTTGCAGAACTGGCAATACCGTCCATGTTGTGGTGTTCAGCCACCCAAAAGCGGTTATAGCCGAACTTCTCGACGTGCTGCGCCAGGTCCAGCGAGTTGCGCAACGACTGGGCGGCGCTGCCGTTTTCGCGCACGGGCACCAGGTCGAGGGTCGAGAACTTGATATCGGACAGTCGTTTCATAAACCTGCTTCTCCAATTGAGGACGCAGGTTTTTCATACAAACGAAAACCTGCCGAATCCATAAGCGTGTTTCATGCAATGAGGGCATATACCCGAGTTTCAATAGCAGGGCGAAATTTAGCGACAAAAAACCGAACGATCAGATGCGCTGAACTTTGCTCCCCGGTCTACCCTCAGAACCCTAACGACCGAAACCACAACGGCGCGACGCTTCGCGCCGGATCTTGAGGAGACAGGCATGGCTATCACCAAGAAAGCATCGGCCCATTGGGAAGGTGATCTGAAAACCGGCATCGGCTCGATTTCCACCGAAACCGGTGTGCTCAGGGACGCGCCCTATGGCTTCAAGGCCCGCTTTGAGGGCGGAAAGGGCACTAATCCGGAAGAGTTGATCGGTGCGGCCCATGCGGGCTGTTTCTCCATGGCGTTTTCGATGATTCTCGGTGATGCCGGCCTCAAGGCCGACAGCATCGATACCCACGCCGAAGTGACCCTCGACCAGGTAGAAGGTGGTTTTGCGATCACCGCCGTGAAATTGATCCTCAAGGCAAAAATCCCCGGGGCGAGCCAGGCGCAGTTCGATGAGTTGAGCAACAAGGCCAAAGAGGGTTGTCCGGTCTCCAAGGTGCTGAATGCGAAAATCAGCCTGGAGGCCACGCTGGTCAGCTAAGTTCGCATGATCGCAGCCTTCGGCAACTCCCTGATCCTGTAGGAGCTGCCGCGGGCTGCGATCTTTTTTGATTTGAAACAGATTTGCCCGGTAAAACTGTGGTCGAATAAATGACAGCAGCACAAACGCATGACCTATGCGCGCTGCCTCAAGGAGCTTCAACCATGAAACGTTTTACCTTGGCGATTATCTGCTGCGCCCTGGCCACCTCGGCCCTGGCGGCACCCAAACCTTGTGAAGAGCTCAAGGCCGAAATCGAAGCCAAGATCCAGGCCCGAGGGGTGACGTCCTACACCCTGGAAATCGTTACCAACGACGAAGTGCACGATCAGAACATGGTCGTTGGCTCGTGCGAAGGTGGCACCAAGAAAATCATCTACCAGAAGAATGACCGCTGACCTGAATCAAGGCACACAGTTGATCTGGCTCGCTTCGGCGACGATCTCGCGCCTGGCGTTATACAGGCGCGCTTCAGGGGTGAACGCCATGGAGCGGGCTTGTAACAGATAACGCTGACCGGCTTCGAAATGATCGTACTTAACGATTATGTAGCAAAGCCGCTCCGTAGTACCGCCGAACAAGTCCGAGCTCCCGCCTGGCACTTCAAAATCGAAGCGCACGGTCAGCTCGTGTCTACCGGGAGTGACCTGGAAAAAACGCCCGTCACGCAAGCGCTGGTTATCCAGTCGCTCCGCCATCAGCAATTTATCGTTAGGAAATGGCGTAGAGAAGTCTACCCACGCCATATGCGGATTGGCCGCCGGCATAGGCGTCGAACAGCCGGCCACGGCACCTGCAGCCAGTAATAGCATCAACCTGCGCATGATAAATATCCCAATGTCAGGATATTCAGGATAGCGCCGATCAGGTTCGTTGGCAGCCCGCTGGTGTGCCCTGGCCAATCACTTTTCGCTGTTGATCATACAGCTTGGCCCATGGCCGGAAGCCAATATTCCCCGCCTGCAGTTGATAGCGCTCGCCTGCATTGAAGTCGTTGAATTTCACATTCATCTGGCAGTCTCGCCACAGTGGTTGGGCATCGGGACCAATATTGGTAGGCTGGACGGGGAACTGGTAGCGAACGGTCAACTCATGGCTGCCGGGTTGAACCTCGAAATAGCGCTTGTCGGTTGCCGCTTTGTTGTCCACTTCAAGCGCCAGCAGGGCCGTGTCTTCCTGATGTGACTCCAGATCGATCCATGCTTGCGTCGGATCATGGCGAGGTAATCCGAATCCAGCACATCCGGCCAGCATCAGCAGGCCTCCCGTCAGCATCAACTTGCGCATAGCGGAGCTCCAGTCAAGCGGGATAGTCTTGCGAGCAGACTTTCCAGGGATTTTTTTATTTTGATCAGGCCGCATCGAAGCCTCGGGTTACTTGATCGCGTTTTACGCATTTTGTTTCCGGGTGTGCTGTTTTTGTTACTCAACGGTTGTTCCAGCGTCAGCTACTACAGCCAGTTGGCCAGTGGTCAACTGCAACTGCTGCGGGCCCGGGAACCCGTTGCCCGCGTCATTGCCGACCCACAGCGCGATCAGAAACTGCGCGCGCACCTGGTCCAATCACAAAAAGCCCGGACCTTTGCCACCCAGCAACTGCACCTGCCGGATAATCAGAGTTACCGCCTGTATGCCGACATTGGCCGTCCCTACGTGGTCTGGAACGTGTTTGTCACACCGGAATTTTCCCTGAAGCCACAAAACCATTGCTTCCCCATAGCCGGTTGTGTGGCGTATCGCGGCTATTACAGCCAGAGTGCGGCTCGCGGTGAGGCGGCGCTGCAGCGCCTGCAAGGCATGGACGTGTCCATCGGTGGCGTAGAGGCCTATTCGACCCTGGGGTGGTTCAACGATCCGATCATGAACTCAATGATGGGCTGGGGCGATGAACGACTGGCCACGCTGATTTTTCATGAACTCGCGCATCAGCGTGTTTATGTGAAGGATGACACTGAGTTCAACGAGTCATTCGCCACCTTTGTCGAGCAGGAAGGCACTCGACAGTGGCGGGCATTTCGCAGCCTGCCCCCCGAAAGCGAAACAAAGGCGCAGCAAAGGGACCAATTTATCCAGCTGATCCTGGACACCCGCACCCGGTTGGAAAAACTGTACAGCCTACCGCTGCCGCCCGAACAAATGCGCCAGCGTAAAGCTGAGGCGTTCGAACAGTTGCGCGCCGAATACCGCCAGATGCGTGATGAACAATGGGCCGGGGACAAACGCTACGACGCTTGGATTAATGCGCCGATGAACAATGCGCGATTGCTGCCGTTTGGTCTGTATGACCAATGGGTGCCGGCGTTTGCGGCGCTGTTCAGGCAAGCAGGTGGGGATTGGGTGAAGTTTTATGCACAGGTCGAAAAGTTGGGTGCGTTGCCGGTTGAACAGCGTAAAGCGGCGTTGAAGGCGTTGTAGGAGCCAGGCTCGCCGGCGATCCGGGTGCCGCGGTGTATCTGCTGCACCGCGCCATCGATCTTCGCGGGCAAGTCGGATCGCCGTCCGCTCGCTCCTACACGCGCAAAAACGCCTGATGCATCTCGTCCAATGTTTCAAAATGATAAGTTGGCGCTTCGGCACTCAACTCCTCCCGACTACCGAACCCATAACCCACCGCTGCCGCATCCAGCCCGTTGCTGCGCGCGCCGATCAGGTCGTGCTTACGGTCGCCAATCATCAGGGTACTGGCCGGGTCGAGGCCTTCTTCGGCCATCAGGTGGGCGATCAGTTCGACCTTGTTGGTCCGGGTGCCGTCCAGTTCGCTGCCATAGATCACCTTGAAGTGTTTGGCGAAGTCGAAATGGCGAGCGATTTCCCGGGCGAAAACCCAGGGTTTGGAGGTCGCGATGTACAGCTGTCGTCCTTGCCCACCCAGGGTTTCGAGCAGCGGCGTAACACCGTCGAATACGCGGTTTTCATAAAGCCCGGTGACCTTGAAGCGTTCGCGATAGAAGTTCACCGCCTCCCAGGCCCTGGCCTCGTCAAAGCTATAAAACTGCATGAAAGCCTGTAACAAGGGCGGACCGATGAAGTGTTCGAGCTTGGTCAGGTCGGGTTCCTCGATGCCCAGCTTACCCAGGGCAAACTGGATCGAACGGGTGATGCCCTCGCGCGGGTCGGTCAGGGTGCCATCAAGGTCGAACAGAACGGTTTGGTAATGCATGAAGATTCCTGGGCGATAGTGAGACATTTCAGATCTGGTCGTAGCCTTCGGCCAGATGCAGATTCTTGAGTTTCACGTAGTTCGCCGCGCTGTAGGTGAAAAAAGCTTGTTCCTTGTCAGTCAGTGGCCGGATCTGTTTCACCGGGCTGCCCACATACAGGAAACCGCTTTCCAGGCGTTTACCCGGAGGTACCAGGCTTCCGGCACCGATAATAACGTCGTCGGCGACCACCGCGCCGTCCATGACGATGCTGCCCATGCCGATCAACACCCGGCTGCCCACCGCACAGCCGTGCAGCATGACTTTGTGGGCGATGGTCACGTCGTCGCCAATAAGTAACGGGAAACCCTCCGGATTGAACGGCCCGGCATGAGTGATGTGCAGCACACAGCCATCCTGCACGCTGGTACGCGTGCCAATGCGGATGCGGTGCATGTCGCCGCGGATCACCGTCAATGGCCATACCGAGCTGTCTTCGCCGATTTCAACATCGCCGATCACCACCGCCGAACTGTCGACAAAAGCGCCTTTGCCGAGCAACGGCGTGTGGTTCTGGTACTTGCGAAGGGACACGATAGGTTCTCTCTCTGTCGCTGATAGCTGCGGTGAGTGTCGATTGTAATTAAGATGGCTGCATGTTTCTTCCAGCCAAGGTGCCAACCGTGAGCGTGAACAACCCTCTTTTGCAGTCCTACGACCTGCCGCCGTTCTCCGCGATCCGTGCCGAGCATGTGCAACCGGCCATTGAACAGATCCTGGCTGACAACCGCGCCGCCATTATCGAGATCCTCAAGACCCAGGGCAAACAACCGACCTGGGCCGGCCTGGTGCTGGCCATGGACGAGCTCAATGACCGCCTGGGTGCGGCGTGGAGCCCGGTGAGCCATTTGAATGCCGTGTGCAACAGTGCCGAACTGCGTGAAGCCTATGAGGCTTGCCTGCCTGCCTTGAGCGCCTACTCCACGGAAATGGGCCAGAACCGTGAATTGTTCCAGGCTTATGAGGCCTTGGCCAACAGTCCGGAAGCCGCCGGTTTTGACGTAGCGCAGAAAACTATCCTGGAACACGCCCTGCGCGATTTCCGTCTGTCGGGTATCGACCTGCCGGAAGCCGAGCAGAAGCGCTACGCCCAAGTGCAGAGCAAACTGTCGGAGCTGGGTAGCCGCTTCTCCAACCAATTGCTGGATGCCACCCAGGCCTGGACCAAGCACATCACCGACGAAACTGCCCTCGCCGGCCTGACCGATTCGGCCAAGGGGCAAATGGCCGCCGCCGCGCAAGCCAAGGACCTCGATGGCTGGCTGATCACCCTGGAATTCCCGAGCTACTACGCGGTGATGACCTACGCCCACGACCGCGCGCTGCGTGAAGAAGTCTACGCTGCGTACTGCACCCGCGCCTCGGACCAGGGCCCGAATGCCGGCCAGAACGACAACGGACCGGTCATGCAGGAAATCCTCGACCTGCGTCAGGAGCTGGCCAAGCTCCTGGGGTTCGCGAGTTTCTCGGAACTCAGCCTGGCCACCAAAATGGCGGAATCCAGCGATCAAGTGCTGAGCTTCCTGCGCGACCTGGCCAAGCGCAGCAAGCCGTTCGCCGCCCAGGACCTGGAACAGCTCAAGGCCTACGCGGCCGAACAGGGCTGCCCGGACCTGCAAAGCTGGGACAGCGGCTTCTACGGCGAAAAACTTCGCGAGCAACGTTACAGCGTTGCCCAGGAAGCCCTGCGAGCCTACTTCCCAATCGATAAAGTACTGGGCGGCCTGTTCGCCATCGTGCAACGCCTGTACGGCATCGAAATTGCCGAGCAGCAAGGCTTCGACACCTGGCACCCGGATGTGCGTCTGTTCGAAATCAAGGAAAACGGCCAGCACGTCGGCCGCTTCTTCTTCGACCTCTACGCCCGCGCCAACAAACGCGGCGGTGCCTGGATGGACGGTGCCCGCGATCGTCGCCGCACCGCCGAAGGTGTGCTGCAAAACCCGGTGGCCAACCTGGTGTGCAATTTCACTCCGGCCGACAGCGGCAAGCCTGCGCTGCTGACCCACGATGAAGTCACCACCCTGTTCCACGAGTTCGGTCATGGCCTGCATCACCTGCTGACCCGCGTCGAACACGCCGGGGTGTCCGGCATCAACGGTGTGGCCTGGGACGCGGTCGAGCTGCCAAGCCAATTCATGGAAAACTGGTGCTGGGAGCCCGAGGGGCTGGCGCTGATCTCCGGTCACTATGAAACCGGCGACCCACTGCCCCAGGACCTGCTGCAGAAAATGCTCGCTGCGAAAAACTTCCAGTCCGGCCTGATGATGGTCCGCCAACTGGAGTTCTCGCTGTTCGACTTCGAACTGCACGCCACCCATGGTGACGGTCGCAGCGTATTGCAAGTGCTTGAAGGCGTGCGCGACGAAGTGTCGGTGATGCGTCCTCCGGCCTACAACCGCTTCCCTAACAGCTTCGCGCACATCTTCGCCGGTGGTTACGCGGCGGGTTACTACAGCTACAAATGGGCTGAAGTACTCTCGGCCGATGCTTTCTCCAAATTCGAGGAAGAGGGCGTGCTCAATGCCGACACCGGCCGGGCGTTCCGCGAAGCGATCCTGGCGCGCGGCGGCTCTCAAGAGCCGATGGTGCTGTTCGTCGATTTCCGTGGTCGTGAGCCGTCGATTGACGCACTCTTGCGCCACAGCGGCCTGAGTGAGGGCGCGGCAGCATGAGTGAGAGTCCCGTGATTACCAAACGACGCTTTATCGCCGGCGCGGTTTGTCCAGCCTGCAGCGAGCCGGACAAGTTGATGATGTGGAGCGAAGACGACGTACCGCATCGCGAGTGCGTGGCTTGCGGTTACTCCGATACGCTGAATGAACAAGGCCTGTCCGTTCCCAAGGAACTGGGCACCCGGGTCAACACTTCCGCGCTGAAACCTGCAGACACCAAGGTTCAGGCCGTGCAGTTTTTTCCGAACCCGAAGCTGAAGAAAAAGCCTGACGAACAACACTGAGTAGAAAACAACACCTCCCACGGCGCAATGCCGTGGGAGGTGTCGCTTATGGACTTTCAGTCAAGGCGTGGAAATGCTGACGTAGGCTTTAGCCAGCGCCAGAAGTTTCATCAAGTCTTCGGCGTCAATATCGCCGTCACCATCGACATCTTTCTTGAAATTACGGATCTTGAATGATTGCCCCCCATCATTTGAGGAGGCAATGAGGGTAGTGGAGTCCAGCAAAGCGGTGGTCGTCGCGAAATTTTTGTTATCCCAAGTCTCTTCTTTCAATGCGAACTGCATTGATACAAGCACTTCATTTGGATCGACGACAGTCGGACCAAGCTTTTGCAAAAAAATACCGCGGCGATTAAACATCGACATCATTAAATCCTTTTAATTGATACTCATGTCAGTGGGTGGGGCGACCACAACAATACCGGTACCTGGAGCGATTCAACCAGACACGATATGTATCGTTCGATGACTTCGAAAACCCCGCCTATGTGCTGCCAAACGGCACTGGTCACACGAACCTTTCACGTATACTGTATGGGCATACAGCACGCGAGCTATCCCCATGAACGCGCCATTGCCCCCACGCGGTCGCGGTACAGCGACCAACCCGCACAACCGCTTTGCACCCCATCGCTCGGTCGCCGAGGATGACGGCTGGTATCAGGAAGCGCCGATGACCCAAGGCACCGAGGTGTCCATCGAGACTGCGAAAACCATCATCACCCGCAATAATTCACCGGACCTGCCCTTCGATCGCTCGATCAATCCTTATCGTGGCTGCGAGCACGGCTGCATCTACTGTTATGCACGGCCCAGTCACGCCTATTGGGACATGTCGCCAGGCCTGGATTTCGAAACGAAGCTGATTGCCAAGACCAATGCCGCGGACATATTGGAGGAACAGCTTTCCAGGCGTGGCTACCAATGTGCACCCATCAACCTGGGGTCCAACACCGATCCTTACCAGCCCATCGAGCGCGAGTACAAGATCACGCGCCAAACCCTCGAAGTGCTGCTGCGCTATCGTCATCCGGTAACCATCGTGACTAAAGGCTCGTTGATTCTGCGCGATCTGGACCTGCTGGCCGAACTCGCCCGTCAAAGGCTGGTGGCAGTGATGATCAGCCTGACCACGCTGGACGACGAGCTCAAGCGCATCCTCGAACCCCGCGCTGCGGCCCCCAAGGCCCGGCTGCGGGCGATCAGGGTGCTGCACGAAGCGGGAGTTCCTGTGGGCGTTCTGTGCTCACCCATGATTCCGATGATCAACGACAGCGAAATCGAAAACCTGCTCACAGAAGCCCATGCCGCCGGAGCACAAAGCGCGGCTTACATGATGCTGCGATTGCCCCTGGAAGTCGCGCCCCTGTTCGAAGAGTGGCTGGCGGCCCACTATCCGCAACGTGCGACCCATGTCCTGAGCCTGATTCGCCAGAGCCGCGGCGGCGAGTTGTACGACAGTCGCTTTGGCGCACGCATGCGTGGTGAAGGCCCTTTTGCCGATTTGTTGGCACAACGTTTTGCCAAAGCCATCAAACGCCTGGGGCTCAACCATCGGGAAGGTTTCAACCTGGACTGCGATGCCTTCTGTCCGCCGGGTCGTCAAATGTCGTTGATTTAAGGGCAATTAGCCTATGGTTGAGAACGGGGGATCGCGCTCAGCTTTTTCACCAGTCACGTTTTTTGTGACCTGGAACACAGGTTCTAGAGCGGTCTTTTCAGTTTGAGTTAAGATTCGGCGGTTACCTTGTTCATCGAGTGACTGATGGGTCGATCGACGACCTGGATGTTTTTTAGGCAGCCACTGGCTTCACACCGGACAGAACGGGAATATCCCTGACTCCGCCAAAGAGGATGAATCATGAGTGACAAGGATAAACAGCCGTTGGCTGCGTCGGCTTCTGCCCAACCCGGGGCGGAAACCGCCGATGCAGCGCTGCAGCATATCGTTGACGGCTTTTTGCATTTTCATCATGAGATCTTTCCGCAACAGGAAGAACTCTTCAAAAAACTTGCCACGGCCCAGCAGCCACGGGCGATGTTCATTACCTGCGCTGACTCGCGCATCGTCCCCGAGCTCATCACCCACAGCTCGCCGGGCGACCTGTTCGTCACTCGCAACGTCGGCAATGTCGTACCACCTTACGGCCAGATGAACGGTGGTGTGTCCACCGCCATCGAGTACGCAGTGCTGGCGCTGGGCGTACAGCACATCATCATCTGTGGCCACTCCGATTGCGGAGCGATGCGTGCGGTACTCAATCCCGATAGCCTGGAAAAAATGCCTACGGTCAAAGCCTGGTTAAGGCATGCGGAAGTCGCGAAAACCATGGTGCACGACAACTGCAACTGCGCCGACGAAAACGAACGCATGCACATCCTCACCGATGAAAATGTCATCGCACAGTTGCAACACTTGCGGACCCATCCCTCGGTAGCCTCGCGCATGGCGAACGGTCAGCTGTTCATCCATGGCTGGGTCTATGACATCGAAACCAGCGAAATCAAAGCTTACGACGCGGATCAGGGTCGTTTCCTGCCGCTCGACGGCAGCCATCCGATTCCGGTGGCGACGCCCAAAGCGCGCTTCTAAATCCTCCTAACCATCTGTGTGGTTTGATGCCGGCCGCTGTTTCAGCGGCCCGGCCTTGCCATGCCTGAAGAAAACTTCGGGAGAATCATCATGCGTGCTGCGCAACTTAAAGCTGTGCTGCCACGGGAGCTGCTGGCTTCGGTGGTTGTGTTTCTGGTTGCCCTGCCCCTGTGCATGGGCATTGCCATTGCTTCAGGATTGCCACCGGCCAAAGGCCTGATCACCGGGATCATCGGTGGACTGGTGGTCGGTTGGCTGGCCGGCTCGCCGCTGCAGGTCAGCGGCCCGGCGGCCGGCCTGGCGGTGTTGGTATTCGAGCTGATACGCCAGCACGGCGTGGTCATGCTCGGGCCGATCCTGCTGTTGGCGGGCTTTTTACAGTTGGTCGCTGGTCGCTTGAAACTGGGCTGTTGGTTTCGTGTGACTGCGCCTGCGGTTGTCTACGGCATGCTCGCGGGGATCGGGGTGTTGATCGTCCTGTCACAGCTGCATGTGATGCTGGACGCCACGCCCAAGCCTTCGGGGCTGGATAACCTGGCAGCCTTCCCGGCCGCCGTGGCTCAGGCTTTGCCATCCTTTGGCTGGCAGGCCGGTTTGCTTGGGTTGGGAACGATCGCCGTCATGTGGTTGTGGGAAAAGCTGCGTCCCCACTCCCTGCGATTCGTTCCCGGCGCGCTACTGGGGGTTGGGATCGCTACCTTCGTCAGCCTGGCCTTGGCGCTGCAAGTCAAACGGGTGGAAGTACCCGCAAACCTGGCCGAAGCCATCGACTGGCTGAAACCTGCCGACTTGCTGAACCTGGCTGACCCTGCATTGCTGATCGCGGCATTCGCGGTCGCATTCATTGCCAGCGCCGAAACCTTGCTATCCGCTGCCGCAGTCGACCGCATGCACAGTGGTCAACGCTCGGACTTCGACCGCGAGCTGTCCGCCCAAGGCGTCGGTAACATGCTTTGCGGATTGCTCGGCGCGTTGCCGATGACCGGGGTGATCGTACGCAGCTCGGCGAATGTCCAGGCCGGTGCCACCACGCGCTACTCAACGATTTTCCATGGATTGTGGCTGCTGGCGTTCGTGATGCTGCTGTCGAGCGTGCTGCAAAGCATTCCCGTGGCGAGCCTGGCCGGTGTGTTGGTTTACACCGGTTTCAAACTGGTCGATCTCAAGGCTTTTCGCGGTTTGGGTCGATACGGTCGAATGCCGATGTTCACCTACGCCGCGACAGCGCTGGCGATTATTTTCACCGACTTGCTGACAGGCGTGCTGATCGGCTTCGGCTTGACCTTGGTGAAGCTGGCGCTGAAAGCCTCACGGCTGAAAATAAGCCTGATCGACCTTCCACGGGACGGCGAAATGGAGCTGCGCCTGGTGGGGGCGGCGACTTTTCTCAAGGTGCCGGCTTTGACACAGGTATTGGGCAGCATCCCAGCGGGCTCAACGGTGCATGTGCCGCTCAATAACCTGACCTATATCGATCACTCCTGCCTGGAATTGCTGGAAGAGTGGGGTCGGGCCAACGCGGCAAAGGGTTCGAAGCTGTTGATCGAATCGCGCGGGTTAAAGCGCAGGTTGGAGGGGCGGGTGCGGACCAATATCGGTATTGGTGCGGCTGGCTGAATAACCCTGTGGGAGCGGGCTTGCTCGCGAAGGCGGTGTGTCAGTCAACATCAGCGTCGACTGACTTGACGCCTTCGCGAGCAAGCCCGCTCCCACATTGGGATAGGGTTGGCCCTTGAATCAAGCCACCGGCTGTTCCAGCTCCAGGCCCACGCCCAGGCGGCGGGACATGCACGGCCAGCGCTTCCATGCTGCGCCGGTGTCCGGGCTGCTGAGTTTCTCGCGGTAGGCTTCGACCGACTCCAGCGCAAAGCTTTCGTCGTTAAGCATCTCGTCCACGGCGTGATGCACCGCCTCGTCCAGTTGGTTGGCAAATTCCTCACCGATCAACTGGTGAGCAATCAGATTGGCGACCGTCATGTCCAACGGGATCAGTGGCTGGCCGAAATGCTTGATATACAGGTCGTTGACCTCTTCGACGAACCGATGCGCCAAATAAGCTTCGTCCAGAAGACCATCGAGCCCGACGTGCCCGGTCATGATCGCTGGCGGCTGCAGGAAGTACTGTTCGGCGATTTTCAGCACCGGCTTGATCTGTGACTCGATACCCGCTTCCCTGGCAACTTCATTGGCTGCATCCAGCAGATCAGGTACTTCCTCGATATAGGC
The DNA here is from genome assembly GCF_029967975.1 of Pseudomonas sp. V98_8. Taxonomy (NCBI): domain Bacteria; kingdom Pseudomonadati; phylum Pseudomonadota; class Gammaproteobacteria; order Pseudomonadales; family Pseudomonadaceae; genus Pseudomonas; species Pseudomonas sp. V98_8. The sequence continues at coordinate 315,158 of NZ_JASCAE010000001.1, read as the reverse complement.
GGTGACAAACCGCGTCAGCACGCCGTTGGCGTCCGTCTCCGGCAATTGAATCGCCGGGTGTAGATGAGGCAATTTGCTTTCCAGCTGACGCGTCAGCAGGCTGGTTTCAGCTTCGTGTTGTTGTGCTTTTTGGATCTGCTCGCGCAATGCGGCGGTGTTCATGAAAACTCCAGGAAACAAAGGCAATGAAATAGGGAAGACATAACTTAGCTGGCGCGTGAAAAACGCTAAGACGCATTTGTCATAAATATTTCATCCTTGAGACGCCAAAGCTATATCGAATGGCCACCACTCGTCTGCATCCTTCTCCATTCGTGCCCTGCAAAGCAAGTTAATGCTGTTTCAGATGATTTACGTCAGCACGTTGCGAGGTGAGAGTCGCTGTCTATACTCGGGTTGGAATGGAGTTAGCTGATGACGCCCGACTGCAATGCAGCAAGGCCCGGCGATTCAAGTTCGTAGTCTGATGCAGCCGCTCCCTTGCCGCAGGTGAAAGCCGGCGGGATAACAAGAACGATAAGGGGAACCCGCAATGATGCGACATCCACATGTCTGGATGGGCCTCCTGTTGTGGTCGATTTTCAGTCAGGCACAAGCGGCCTGGACTGTGAATATGGCGCCTGGAGCGACTGAAATCAGTCACGCTGTGTTTGACCTGCACATGACCATTTTCTGGATCTGTGTAGTGATCGGCATCATCGTCTTTGGCGCCATGTTCTGGTCGATGATCTTGCACCGCCGCTCTACCGGGCAGGTGGCGGCAAAATTTCATGAAAGTACCACCGTCGAAATTCTCTGGACCATCGTGCCCTTCATCATTCTGGTGGCCATGGCGGTTCCGGCGACTGCCACCCTGATCAAGATGTACGACGCCAGTGAGCCGGATATCGATATCCAGGTCACCGGCTATCAGTGGAAATGGCATTACAAGTACCTGGGCCAGGACGTTGAATTCTTCAGCAACCTGGCCACTCCAGCCGATCAGATCCACAACAAGGAAGCCAAGAGCGAGCATTACCTGCTCGAGGTCGACAAGCCCCTGGTGCTTCCGATCGGCGCCAAGGTGCGCTTTCTGGTGACCTCTGCCGACGTGATTCACTCCTGGTGGGTGCCGGCCTTTGCGGTCAAGCGCGATGCGATCCCGGGGTTTGTCAACGAAGCCTGGACCCGTATCGAAAAACCCGGCGTCTACCGCGGCCAATGCGCGGAGCTGTGCGGCAAGGATCATGGGTTCATGCCGATCGTGGTTGAGGTCAAGGACAAGCCCGATTACGAAAAGTGGTTGGCTGAACGCAAGGCTGAGGCTGCACAACTCAAGGAGCTGACCAGTAAGGAATGGACCCTCGACGAGCTCAAAGAGCGCGGCGACAAGGTCTATCACACCACCTGCGTGGCCTGTCACCAGGCAGAAGGCCAGGGCCTGCCGCCCATGTTCCCGGCACTCAAAGGCTCAAAAATCGCCACCGGCCCCATCAAGGAACACTTGAGCATTGTCTTCCATGGCAAGCCTGGCACCGCCATGGCGGCGTTCGGCAAGCAACTGTCGGAAGTCGATATCGCAGCGATCGTGACCTACGAGCGAAACGCCTGGGGCAACAACAAGGGCGACATGGTCACCCCCAAAGAAGTGCTGGAGCTGAAACAGGCGGAAAGCAAATGACCCAGTCTATTGCGCACCCAAGGAACCAGTCGGAGCATCACGCCCCGACCTGCCCAGCCCATCTGTTTGCAGGAGACAGGACATGACTGTTGTAGTCGATGACCATGTTCAGACCGGCACCGCCCACGAGCACGCCCATGGCCCCGCCAAAGGCCTGATGCGCTGGGTGCTGACTACCAATCACAAGGACATCGGTACGCTGTACCTGTGGTTTGCGTTTTCCATGTTCCTGCTCGGCGGCTCGTTCGCGATGGTGATTCGCGCCGAACTGTTCCAGCCAGGGTTGCAGATCGTCCAGCCGGAATTTTTCAACCAGATGACCACCATGCACGGCCTGGTGATGGTCTTCGGTGCGGTGATGCCGGCCTTTGTCGGCCTTGCCAACTGGATGGTTCCGCTGATGATCGGCGCACCCGACATGGCACTACCGCGGATGAACAACTTCAGCTTCTGGCTGTTGCCAGCGGCATTCATCCTGCTGGTTTCGACCCTGTTCACCCCCGGAGGCGGACCCAACTTCGGCTGGACGTTCTACGCGCCGCTGTCGACGACCTACGCGCCGGAAAGCGTGACCTTCTTCATCTTTGCCATCCACTTGATGGGGATCAGTTCGATCATGGGTGCGATCAACGTGATCGCCACCATTCTCAACCTGCGCGCCCCCGGCATGACGCTGATGAAAATGCCGCTGTTCGTCTGGACCTGGCTGATCACCGCGTTCCTGCTGATCGCGGTAATGCCGGTACTGGCCGGTTGCGTGACGATGATGCTGATGGACATCCACTTCGGCACCAGCTTCTTCAGCGCCGCCGGTGGCGGTGACCCGGTGCTGTTCCAGCATGTGTTCTGGTTCTTCGGCCATCCCGAGGTGTACATCATGATCCTGCCGGCCTTTGGTGCCGTCAGCTCGATCATTCCAGCCTTCTCGCGCAAGCCGCTGTTCGGCTACACCTCGATGGTCTACGCCACGGCGAGTATCGCGTTCCTGTCGTTCATCGTCTGGGCGCACCACATGTTCGTGGTCGGTATCCCGCTGGTGGGTGAGCTGTTCTTCATGTACGCCACGTTGTTGATCGCGGTACCCACCGGGGTCAAGGTGTTCAACTGGGCCAGTACCATGTGGCAAGGTTCGCTGACCTTCGAGACGCCGATGCTGTTCGCGGTGGCGTTCGTGATCCTGTTCTCCATCGGCGGATTCTCCGGCCTGATGCTGGCCATCGCCCCGGCGGACTTCCAGTACCAGGACACCTACTTCGTGGTGGCGCACTTCCACTACGTGTTGGTGCCTGGGGCGATCTTCGGGATCTTCGCTTCGGCGTACTTCTGGCTGCCAAAATGGACTGGCCACATGTACGACGAAACCCTCGGCAAGTTGCATTTCTGGCTGTCGTTCATCGGCATGAACATGGCTTTCTTCCCGATGCACTTCGTCGGGCTTGCGGGCATGCCTCGACGGATTCCGGACTACAACCTGCAATTCGCCGACTTCAACATGGTGTCGTCGATCGGCGCCTTCATGTTCGGTGCAACGCAGATTTTCTTCCTGTTCATCGTGATCAAGACCATTCGCGGTGGCCCGCCAGCACCGGCCAAACCGTGGGATGGGGCCGAAGGCCTGGAATGGAGCATTCCCTCACCGGCGCCGTACCACACCTTCACCACGCCGCCGGAAGTGAAATGAAATGAGCGCCATGGCCTTTGTGGGAGCGAGCCTGCTCGCGAAAAACGATGACGCGGTCTACCTGCCAAACCGTGGCGTCTGCTTCGCGAGCAGGCTCGCTCCCACAGGGCTCTCGGCGCAGGTGAGAAATCATGGCTGACTCGATTTCAATGAAGAAGCTGGTCACCCGCCTGTTACTGGTGGTGGTCGCGATGTTTGTCTTCGGTTTTGCCCTGGTGCCGATCTACGACGTGATGTGCAAGGCATTCGGCATCAACGGCAAGACCGCCGGGCAGTATGAGGGCGAGCAAACGGTCGATACCTCGCGGCAGGTTCGCGTGCAGTTCCTGTCGACCAACTCCGCCGACATGTCTTGGGATTTCTATCCCAAGCATGATGAATTGACGGCCAACCCCGGGGCAGTGAACGAGATGATCTTCATCGCGCACAACCCTACCGATCGCCCGATGAGCGCTCAGGCGGTGCCGAGCATCGCGCCCAGCGCGGCGGCGGCGTACTTCCATAAGACCGAATGCTTCTGCTTCACCCAACAAGTGCTGCAGCCCGGTCAACGGATCGAGATGCCGGTACGTTTCATCGTTGACCGTGACATGCCCAAGGATGTGAAGCACCTGACGCTGTCCTACACGCTGTTCGATATCACCGCCCGACATCCACCGGTCGCAGTAAATACTGGCGGTTGAGCGTGCCCGATAAGGAGAACAATAAATGGCAACTCATGAACACTATTACGTTCCGGCCCAGAGCAAATGGCCGATCATCGCTACGGTCGGGATGTTCGTCACGGTGTTCGGCCTGGCCACCTGGTTCAACGATCTGAAAGCGGCGCGGCCGGAATCCCACGGCCCGCTGATCTTTTTCGTCGGTGGCCTGTTGCTGGCCTACATGCTCTTTGGCTGGTTCGGCACGGTGATCAAGGAAAGTCGCGGCGGCTTGTACAGCGCGCAGATGGATCGTTCGTTCCGCTGGGGCATGAGCTGGTTCATTTTCTCGGAGGTGATGTTTTTCATCGCCTTTTTCGGCGCGCTGTTTTATGTGCGCCATGTGTCCGGCCCCGCACTCGGCGGTGAAGGTGCCAAAGGCCTCGCTCACATGCTGTGGCCTGCCTTCGAGTGGACCTGGCCACTGCTGAACAACCCCGACTCCAAGCTGTTCCCACCCCCCAAGGAGGTCATTAGCCCCTGGGGATTGCCACTGCTCAATACCGTGATACTGGTGAGCTCCAGCGTCACCGTGACCATCGCCCACCATGCCTTGAAGAAGGGCCATCGCGGTGCGCTGAAAATCTGGCTGGCGCTTACTGTGCTGCTCGGCTGCGCGTTTCTCGGCTTTCAGGCCGAAGAGTACATGCACGCCTATCACGAACTGGGCCTGACCCTGGGTTCGGGCATCTACGGCGCCACGTTCTTCATGCTCACCGGGTTCCACGGCGCCCACGTGACGATCGGCACCATCATCCTGTTCGTGATGCTGATGCGGGTCATGCGTGGGCACTTCGACAGCGAACATCAGTTCGGTTTCGAGGCAGCGAGTTGGTACTGGCACTTCGTGGATGTGGTGTGGATCGGGCTGTTCGTTTTCGTCTATGTGCTGTAGGAGCGAGCACGGTCGCGATGGTACCCAACGATAACGCGGGGAACCTGACACCCCGCGATGCTTTCGAGTTTTTCGCGAGCATGCTCACTCCTACGGTTACCAGGGTGCGTGAGATACAAGCTGGCCGCTGAAAAAGCCCCAGGCGATCAAGCCGACGGTAATGGCGGCAAGGGCTACACGAACACTCAAGGCAATGACGAGGCGGTTCGAGCTGCTGTCGTCCTTGACCAGAAAAAACAGGCCGCTGAACAGGCTGACAACCGTGGCAATCAGCATCAGGACGATGGCTGCTTTGAGCATGGTGGGACTCCGGGGGGACAAGCGATGCATCTGAGTATAGCTATCGCGACGACCGACTTTCTGGCGATGCCATGAAGCGCTTTCGGCCGGGCATCATTCCGACATTGGTGGTTGCGCTGTTGCTGCCCCTGCTGGTGTCGCTCGGGTTCTGGCAATTGAGCCGGGGCGCGGAGAAAAGCGCGCTACTGCAAACCTACACTGAACGCCGGGCTGCAGAACCGATGGCCAGCACCGAGCTGCAGCACACCGCAGACCCGGCCTTCAGACGGATTCACCTGCATGGCCAGTTCGATTCCGCGCACAGCCTGTTGCTGGATAACCGTCAGCGTGGCGGCAAAGTCGGCGTCGAGCTGCTGCAACCGTTTCAGGATCAGGCAACAGGGCTGTGGCTGCTGGTCAATCGCGGCTGGCTGCCTTGGCCCGACCGTCGGACGCCGCCGCAATTCACCACACCGACCGATGCCTTGAGTCTCGATGCATGGGTCTACGTTTCACCCGGCGCGACCTTCCAGCTCCACGCCGACCCAAGCACCAGCACCTGGCCAAAACTACTCACGGCCATTGACCCGAACGCACTCTGGGCAGCCCTGGGCCGTGAAGGTTTTGCCTACGAATTACGCGCAGAAACCGGACCCGCGACGTACCAGGCCGATTGGCCGGTAGTGGCCATGGGGCCGGAAAAACACATCGCTTATGCCGTGCAGTGGTTCGCCATGTCGATCGCCCTGTTCGGTCTTTACCTCTACCTCGGCTGGCACAACGCAAAGGAGAAACACCATGGGAACGGCCATGAATCCACCCAGCATGTCTGAGGCCAAAACGCCGGTGAACCGGCGCAAGGGACGGTTGCAGTTACTGCTGATTGTGCTCGGGGTGGTCGGTCCGATGATCCTGGCGACCGGCATGTACAAACTGAATTTCTGGGTGCCGGAAGGACGCAGTTATCACGGCGAACTGATCGGCAACGGACAGAGCCGCGCCGACCTTGGCGTACGGGCGCAGGAAGACCGCTGGCAGTTGCTGGTGACGGCACCGAAAGAGTGCTCGGTGGACTGCCAGCAACTGGTTTATCTGGCGCGCCAAATCCAGATCGGCCTGGGTCGCGATGCCGGTCGCGCCAGTCACGCACTGGCGGCGACACAGCCGCTGAGCAGTGATTACGAGACTAAACTTCAACGCGAGTACCCGCAGTTGCAGCGCTATCCACTGGACCTGCCGACCTACACCAAAGGAGCTCAGAGTAATGACTCTCCACACCTGTGGATCATCGATCCCCACGGCAATCTGGTCTTGCGCTACGACCCGTCAGTCAAGGGCAAGGACCTGCTCAATGACCTGCGGCACCTGCTGAAACTGTCGAACATCGGATAAGGGCATCGTCATGGCCAAGCCTGGATTTCGCCTCGCGCTGTTTGCCACCTTGCTGGCACTGATTGTGGTGTTGCTCGGTGCCTATACCCGCCTGACCCACGCAGGCTTGGGCTGTCCGGACTGGCCTGGCTGCTACGGCTTTATCAGCGTGCCCAAAAGCGAAGCACAACTGGCCCATGCCGAATTGCATTTTCCGGACACGCCTGTAGAAGCCCATAAAGGCTGGAACGAGATGATCCACCGCTACTTCGCCGGCACGCTGGGGCTGCTGATATCGGTGTTGGCCGGTAGGGCCTGGGTCCATCGCCGGCATCCAGGACAACCGGTGAAGCTGCCGTTGTTCCTGCTGGCGGTAGTGTTCGCTCAAGCCGCGTTCGGCATGTGGACGGTGACACTCAAGCTCTGGCCGCAAGTTGTCACCGGACATCTGCTTGGCGGCTTTGCGACCCTGAGCCTGCTGTTTCTGCTGACCTTGCGCCTGTCCGGCGTACTGCCCGCATTGACGGTGCCGCGACGCCTGCAGTACTGGGCGACGGCGGGGCTGTTGCTGGTGATCGGGCAAATCGCCTTGGGTGGCTGGGTCAGCTCCAACTACGCCGCTGTGGCCTGCATCGACTTTCCGACGTGCCACGGGCAATGGCTGCCACCTGCGGACTTCGCCAACGGCTTTCACCTGACCCAGCACATCGGCCCGAACTACCTCGGCGGGCAACTGGACAGCGACGCTCGCACCGCGATTCACCTGACACACCGGATCGGCGCGTTGTTGGTGACCCTGGTGTTACTGGGCCTCGCCTGGCAACTGAAAGTCGTCGGCATGACGCGACTCGCCGGGTTGGTGCTGATCGCCCTCGCGGCGCAAATCACCCTGGGCATCAGCAACGTGCTGTTGCACCTGCCGCTACCGATTGCCGTCGCCCATAACGCCGGGGGCGCAGCGCTGTTGCTGACGATGGTGTTGGTCAATTACCACGCCCGGACCAGCCTGGTTCGGGTCAAGCAGCCGACACGCTGGCGTTTCAGCCCGCGTAAACATTCAGCCGGGCCCATAACAATAAAAGGAGAGACGCCATGGCGATTCTGATCGGCGAGCGTCACAGCCAGGCAATCTGGCGTGACTACCTGGAGCTGACCAAACCAAAAGTGGTGGTGCTGATGCTCATCACTTCACTGGTAGGGATGTTCCTCGCAACGCGCGCCGGAGTGCCGTGGACCGTGCTGGTGTTCGGCAACCTGGGCATTGCCTTGTGTGCAGGCGGTGCGGCAGCGGTCAACCACGTGGTGGACCGCAGGATCGATGCGGTCATGGCACGCACCCACAAACGGCCACTGGCCGAAGGCCGGGTATCTCCGGCCGCCGCGCTGACTTTTGCCCTGGTGCTGGCACTGCTGGGTCAGGCCTTGTTGCTGGCCTTCACCAATCCGCTGACCGCATGGCTGACCCTCGCCTCCCTGCTCGGCTACGCAGTGGTCTACACCGGTTTCCTCAAGCGCGCGACGCCGCAGAATATCGTGATCGGAGGCCTGGCCGGGGCCGCTCCGCCGCTGCTCGGCTGGACCGCCGCCACCGGCCACGTCAGCGCCGAACCGCTGCTTTTGGTGCTGATCATCTTCGCCTGGACCCCGCCACACTTCTGGGCCCTTGCGATCCATCGCAAGGAGGAATATGCCAAGGCCGACATCCCGATGCTGCCGGTGACCCACGGCGAGCACTACACCAAGATCCACATCCTGCTTTACACCGGCGCGCTGCTGGCCGTCAGTCTGATGCCCTACGTGATCCACATGAGCGGCCTGCTGTACCTGACTTGCGCCATCGGTCTTGGCGCCAGATTCCTGCAATGGGCCGTGGTGCTGTACCGTGGCACTCGGCCGCACGCGGCGATCAACACCTTCAAGTACTCTATTTACTACTTGTTCCTGCTGTTCATCGCCCTGCTCGTTGACCACTACTTATTGTTGAACCTATGACCCGAACCCAGAAAACCGTCTTCATCCTTGTCGCCCTGATCGCGCTGGTCCTGGGCCTGACCATCAACAAAGTGCTCTCCGGCAAAGGCCAGGGCGACCCGACGGCACTGATCGACGCGGGGATCATCCTGCTGCCGCAAAGCCGCAACCTGCCGGATGTGAAGATGACCGATCAGGACGGCAAGCCGGTGGCAATCAACGAACTCAAAGGCAAGTGGAGCCTGCTGTTCTTCGGCTACACCTTTTGCCCGGACATCTGCCCGACCACCCTCGCCCAACTGCGTCAGATCAAGAGTGAACTGCCGCCGGAGGCTGTGGATAAGTTGCAGATCGTGCTGGTCAGTGTCGATCCACACCGCGATACGCCCAAGCAGCTCAAGCAGTACCTGGGCTACTTCGATCCGCAGTTTGTCGGGCTGACGCCAACGTCGGTAGAAGAGCTGCAGAAAGTCGCCAATGCGGTGAGCATTCCGTTCATTCCGGCCGATACCAGCAAGCCGAACTACACCGTCGACCACAGCGGCAACTTGGCGGTGATCGGCCCGGACGGAACCCAGCGCGGGTTTATTCGGGCTCCCTTGAACAATGTGAAACTGGTGGCGCAGTTGCCGGTGATGCTCAACCGCAAATAACCACCATAGCGCTCCCGTAGGAGCCAGGCACAAAAAAAGGGGACGCTTATGGCATCCCCTTTTTCGTTGCGTCAGTAGATCAGAACGCCGGCACGACCGCGCCTTTGTACTTCTCGAGAATGAAGGCCTTCACTTCCGGGCTGTGCAAGGCAGCCACCAGCTTCTTCATCGCTTCGCTGTCCTTGTCGTCCGGGCGGGCAACGAGGATGTTCACGTAAGGCGAGTCGCTGCCTTCGATGACCAGCGCGTCCTTGGATGGATCGAGCTTGGCTTCCAGGGCGTAGTTGGTGTTGATCAGCGCCAGGTCGACCTGGGTCAGCACGCGCGGGATGGTCGCGGCTTCCAGCTCACGGAACTTCAGGTTTTTCGGGTTCTCGGTGATGTCCTTGACCGTCGACAGGATGTTGTTCGAATCCTGCAGCTTGATCACTCCGGCCTTGGCCAGCAGCAACAGCGCACGCCCGCCGTTGGTGGCGTCGTTCGGGATCACCACGGTGGCGGTGCTTGGCAGCTCTTCCAGGGTCTTGTACTTGCTGGAGTAAGCACCCAGTGGTTCCAGGTGCACGCCGGCCACCGAGACCAGGTTGGTGCCCTTGGCCTTGTTGAACTCATCCAGGTACGGCTGATGCTGGAAGAAGTTGGCGTCCAGGCGTTTTTCCGCGACCTGCACGTTCGGCTGGATGTAATCGGTGAAGACTTTAACCTTGAGGTCCACGCCTTGCTGGGCCAGGGTCGGTTTGACGAACTCGAGGATTTCCGCGTGCGGAACCGGAGTCGCTGCGACTGTCAGGGTGTCGGCGGCGTGGGCGGAAAAGGCTGCAACAGCAGCGAATGCGGCGAGTAGTTTTTTCATTCAGCTAACTCCATGTGAGGCGCCCGATTGGCGCCTGCCAGCGAATGGCCGGCTCATGTCTTACTTACGAGAAAAGTGGACGACCAATTTGTCGCCGACGGTTTGCAATACCTGAACCAGCACCAGCAGTAACACCACCGTGACCACCATTACGTCAGTCTGGAAACGCTGGTAGCCGAAGCGGATCGCCAAGTCACCCAGACCACCGGCACCGACCACACCGGCCATTGCCGTGTAGGACACCAGTGTAATGGCAGTCACCGTAATCGCCGCGAAAATGCCCGGGCGGGCTTCGGGCAGCAATGCATTGGTGATGATCTGCCGCGTCGTCGCGCCCATGGCCTGGGTCGCTTCGATGATGCCGCGATCCACTTCGCGCAGAGCGGTTTCCACCAGTCGCGCGAAAAACGGCGTGGCACCGACCACCAGCGGCGGGATCGCGCCGGCGACCCCCAGGGAAGTACCGGTGATCAATACGGTGAACGGAATCATCACGATCAACAGAATGATGAAGGGCAGCGAACGCAGGATGTTCACCACCAGAGACAACATCGCGTAGACGCCTTTGGCTTCCAGCAACTGACGCGGGCTGCAGAGGAACAACAGCACGCCCAGCGGCAGGCCCAGCAACACGGTGAACAACAGCGAACCACCGAGCATCAGCAGCGTATCACCGGTGGCCAGCCAGATTTCGAACCAGTCGATGTTGGCGAAAAAACTAGTCAGGGCTTCCATTAGCGCAGCACCTCCATGTGAACGTCGGCCGCGGTGAAGCGGGCAAAAGCCGCTTCCATGTCACCACCGGTCACGGCCAGGGTCAGTTGCCCATACGGGACGTCCTTGATGCGATCGATCCGACCAGCCAGGATGCTGTAGTCCACACCGGTCTCCCGAGCGACGGTTCCCAGCAGGGGCGCGTAGGTCGCTTCGCCCTGGAAGGTCAGACGCACGATGCGGCCTGGCACGTGTGCGAAGTCGTCACGCTGTTCGCTTTCGTCGATGTGCTCGTCTTCTTGCACGAAACGCTTGGTCGTTGGGTGTTTCGGATGCAGGAACACCTCGGCCACCGAACCTTGCTCGACAATCACGCCAGCGTCCATGACGCCTACCTGGTCGCAGACTCGGCGGATCACGTCCATTTCATGGGTGATCAGCACGATGGTCAACTTCAGCTCACGATTGATCTCAGCCAATAATTGCAGGACCGACGCCGTGGTCTGCGGGTCCAGTGCACTGGTGGCTTCGTCGCACAGCAGGATTTTCGGCTTGGTCGCCAAGGCGCGGGCAATGCCGACACGCTGCTTCTGGCCACCGGACAACTGGGCTGGATACTTGTTGGCGTGATCGGACAAACCGACCCGGGCCAATAACTCGGCCACGCGCAGATCGATGTCGCGGCGGGACAGTTCACCGGCCAGCGTCAGCGGCAGCGCAACGTTGTCGGCAACGGTCTTGGACGCCAGCAGGTTGAAGTGCTGGAAAATCATTCCGACCTGCTGACGGAAACGGCGCAGTCCGTTGGCATCAAGCGCAGTGACTTCTTCGCCGTCCACGATGATCTTGCCGCCGCTGGAATTTTCCAGGCGATTGATCAGACGCAGTAGGGTACTTTTTCCCGCACCGGAATGGCCAATCAGACCAAAGACCTGACCATTCTCTATCGTCAGACTGGTCGGATGCAGGGCGGGGATATCCTTACCGGCGACGCGGTAGGTTTTATGGACGTTTTGAAACTCGATCACGTAGCGAACCTTGTGGGGCGCGTTGGAAAAGGATCAGCGGTTAGCCGGGCGCGCATTTTAGCCTGTCCGTATAGCAGTTCTTAGCATTTATTTCGTATTCAACCAGTCATTTGGCAATAACGCGATCAAAGGTCAGATAAAAGGAACGGCTCGAAACGTCATCAGTCACTAATTAGGTCACTCGAAACAATCCCCGAGGAGTCATGCCTGATGAGCACCAAGAAGCCTGCCGCCCCCAAGAGCGCACTGGCCGGGACCGATACCCTGGACCGCAGCAACACCAATACCAAGCTCGATAGCCTGGAAAAATTCCGTTCCGACGCCACCGGTCAGGCCTTGCGTACCAATCAGGGCGTGAAGGTGGCGGACAATCAGAACACCTTGAAAGCCGGCGCCCGAGGGCCATCGTTACTGGAAGACTTCATCATGCGTGAAAAAATCACGCACTTTGACCATGAGCGCATCCCCGAGCGCATCGTGCATGCCCGCGGCACCGGAGCCCATGGTTTCTTCCAGTCTTACGAGAACCACTCAGTACTGACCAAGGCCGGTTTCCTGCAAGACCCGGCGCAGAAAACGCCGGTGTTCGTGCGTTTTTCCACCGTGCAGGGGCCCCGTGGTTCAGGCGATACCGTGCGGGACGTACGGGGTTTCGCTGTGAAGTTTTTCACCGACGAAGGCAACTTCGACCTGGTGGGCAATAACATGCCCGTGTTTTTCATCCAGGACGCCATCAAATTTCCCGACTTTGTCCATGCAGTAAAACCCGAGCCTCACAACGAAATCCCTACTGGCGGCTCGGCCCACGATACGTTTTGGGACTTTGTCTCACTGCAACCTGAATCAGCCCATATGGTGATCTGGGCCATGTCCGACCGGGCCATCCCGAAAAGCCTGCGCAGCATGCAAGGCTTCGGCGTGCACACCTTCCGTTTGATCAATGCCGAGGGTAAATCGCGTTTCGTCAAATTCCACTGGCGCCCCGCCGCCGGGACCTGCTCGCTGGTGTGGGATGAAGCGCAGAAACTGGCGGGTAAAGACACTGATTATCACCGCCGCGATCTTTGGGAAGCCATCGAGATGGGTGACTACCCGGAATGGGAACTCGGCGTGCAGATCATTGAGGAGGAAAACGAACACGCCTTCGATTTCGACATCCTCGACCCCACCAAGCTGATTCCTGAAGAGCTCGTGCCCATTACGCCGCTGGGGAAAATGACGCTCAACCGCAACCCGGATAATTTCTTCGCCGAAACCGAGCAGGTTGCTTTCTGCCCGGGGCATATCGTGCCCGGGATCGACTTTTCCAATGATCCGTTGCTACAAGGTCGGCTGTTTTCCTACACCGATACGCAGATCAGCCGACTTGGTGGACCGAATTTCCATGAAATCCCGATCAATCGTCCGGTAACACCACTCCATAACGGCCAGCGTGATGCATTACACCGCACCACCATCGACAAGGGGCGTGCGTCCTACGAACCCAACTCCATCGACGGCGGATGGCCGAAAGAAACACCCCCCGCAGCCCAGGACGGCGGTTTCGAAAGTTATGCGGAGCGCATCGACGCCAACAAGATCCGGCAGCGCAGCGAGTCGTTCAGCGACCACTTCTCCCAGGCACGGCTGTTTTTCCACAGCATGAGCAAGCATGAGCAAGAACACATCATCGCGGCGTACAGTTTTGAGCTGGGCAAGGTTGAGCGTGAGTTCATCCGGGCCAGGCAGGTGAATGAAATCCTGGCCAACATCGATCTGGAGCTAGCCAAACGGGTGGCACAGAACCTCGGGCTTGCGGCGCCGAAAGCGGGGACCGTCGATGTACCGAAAACGTCCCCGGACCGCTCGCCGGCCCTGAGCCAGGCCAACCTGCTGCCAGGCGACATCAAAACCCGAAAGGTAGCGATCCTGGCGGCGGATGGCGTGGACGGGGCAGCAATCGATGCCATGAAGAAAGCGCTGGAAGCTGAAGGGGCGCATGCCAAATTGCTCGGCCCGACCTCAGCCCCGGTGAAAACCTCCGATGGCAAGTCGTTGCCGGTAGATGCGTCCATGGAAGGCTCGCCTTCAGTAACATTCGACGCTGTGTTCGTGCCTGGAGGCGCGGCATCGATCAAGGCGCTGAGCACTGACGGTGTGGCGTTGCATTACGTACTGGAGGCTTACAAGCATTTGAAAGCGATTGCGCTGCACGGTGAGGCGAAGCAGTTGCTGGATGTGTTGAAACTGGAGGTTGATGCGGGGTTGGTCGTAGGGGCGGACAGCAAGTTGGCCAAGCCATTCTTTGCTGCGATTGGACAGCATCGGGTTTGGGACAGGGAGCCGAAGGCTAAAGCGATTCCGGCCTAGAAAGCTTTTTCGTCGCATAGGATGCCATCGCGGGCTAGCCCGCGATGCTTTCAAGGGGCTTTGCGGGGACTCAATACCATCTGCGCCGGAACGCTGCGCAGAATCTGCCGATCCAGCTTCAGATCAAACTGTGGATCAAGCTTCTTCACCCGCTTGGTCAGCAAGTTGGCCACCCAAGGATAATCATCGGTACGCGGAACCTGAATGCTCACATCGCACTGAAAATTCACCACATCGGCGGCAATAGCATCCAATTGACGTCGCATTTTCCCCATATCGGTGATTTTCAGCTTCACGGTAGTGCTTTCAGCCTCAGGGTCAATGACCTTGGCCTTGCGCTTGGCTTCGGCGGACTTGAGGTCTGCTTCGGCCTTTTCCAGTTCAGCCTTGCGGGCTTGTGCGATGGCGCCGTTGACGCCACCAGTCAGCGCAGGCGCTTTAGGCATCAGGACCCGCGCCCGGGCCAATGCAGTGGCAGCAGCATTTACATCGCCCTTTTGCAAAACGATCTGGCTGCGCAGCAGATAGGCTTCGGCCAGTTGGCGCTGGTATTGCTCTAGGGACTGATCGTTGGGGGACTCGGCCTGCAACGCTGCCAATTGATTCTCGGCTGTGGCCAGCTCGCTGCTGGCCAGGCTTTGTTCCAGCTGTGCAATGGCCGTGGCTCGCGCATCCGGGGCCTCGGTGGCTGCCGGTGGCGTGCTTTGACAAGCGCCCAGCAGCAAAGAAAATGCGACAAGGAGCAGATAACGGGAGGCGAACGACTTCATTCCTGCGACTCTCTATTTGCGCAAAAAACGAGCAAGTCTACACCCCTCGACGGGGCAGAACAAAACTCAGCAGAAACAGCGCGGCGGCCGCCACTACAATCGACGGGCCCGCCGGGGTGTCCTTGAACCAGGACAACGCCAACCCGCCGCACACGGCGAGCACGCCCAGCAGGCTGGCGCCCAGTGCCATCTGCTCCGGTGAACGGGCGTGACGTTGTGCCGCGGCGGCCGGAATGATCAACAACGATGTGATCAGCAACACACCGACGATTTTCATCGCCACGGCAATCACTACGGCAATCAACAGCATCAGCGCCAGGCGCAATCCCGCCACCGGCAGCCCTTCGACCCTCGCCAACTCTTCGTGCACCGTGATTGCCAGCAACGGCCGCCACAACGTCACCAGCAACGCCAGCACCGCGGCGCTACCCCCGAGGATCCATGCCAGATCGGTCGGGCTGATCGCCAGCAAGTCACCGAACAGATAGGCCATCAGGTCGATCCGCACTTCGTGCATGAAGCTTAGTACCACCAGGCCCAAAGAGAGGGTGCTGGGTGCAAGAATTCCCAAAAGGGTGTCGGAGGCCAGCGGCTGACGCTGTTGCAAGGTCACCAGCAACACCGCCAACAGCAAGCAGCCGACGGTGACGGCTACAGTCGGGCTGACATCCAGCAAGAAGCCCAGCGCCACGCCCAGCAATGCCGCGTGGGACAGGGTGTCGCCGAAATAGGCCATGCGCCGCCAGACCACGAAGGAGCCCAACGGGCCCGCCACAACTGCCAGAGCCAATCCTGCAAGCAGGGCGTAGAGCAGAAAATCAGCCATGCTTGCAGCTATCTCCGTGAATATGGGTATGACCCGATGTCGGCGCCTTGACCACCGAGCCGTGCAGATCGTGGGCGTGGTCGTGGTGGTGGTGATAAATCGCCAGGCTTTGTGCGTTTTTTCCGAAAAGCTCGACAAATGCCGGATCGCCGCTGACCTGCTCGGGGTGGCCCGAGCAGCAGACATGGCGATTCAGGCAAACGACCTGGTCGGTGGTGCTCATCACCAGGTGCAAATCGTGGGAAACCATCAACACACCGCAGCCGTGACGGTCTCTCAGGCGGGTGATCAGGCTATAGAGTTCAGCTTGGCCGGCCACGTCGACGCCTTGTACCGGTTCGTCGAGCACCAGCAGCTCAGGCTCACGCAACAAGGCCCGGGCCAACAGGACACGTTGCATTTCACCGCCGGAAACACTTTGCACGGGGCTGTCGATCACCTGCTCGGCGCCGACTTCCTTGAGCGCGGCCAACGCCATCGCGCGGTCCACACCCGGCACCAGGCGCAAGAAGCGCAGCACCGAGAGCGGCAGGGTCGGGTCAACATGCAGCTTTTGCGGCATGTAGCCGACCCGCAGTTTCGGCTTGCGCCAGACGCTGCCGCTGTCGGGCTTCAGCAGACCGAGCACGGCGCGCACCAGTGTGGTCTTGCCGGCGCCATTGGGGCCGATCAGGGTCACGATCTGCCCCGGCTCGACGCTCAGTTCGATGTTATCCAGCACCGGTTGCCCGGCAAACGTGACGGCAACCTGCTCGAGGCGGATCAGCGCGTTGCTCATCAAGCCCCCTGGCAGCCCGAACAGAGACCGATCACTTCAACGGTTTGGCCTTCGACGACAAACCCGACGTCCCTGGCACTGGCGATGATCGCGTCGCTGATGGACTTCTGTTCGAGTTCGATGGCGGCGTGGCATTCACGGCAGATCAGGAACTGACCCTGGTGGGCGTGCGTCGGGTGATTACAGCCGATGAAGGCATTGAGCGAGGAGATACGGTGGACCAGGCCGTTTTCCAGCAGGAAATCCAGCGCGCGGTAAACCGTTGGTGGTGCGGCCCGGCGCCCGTCCTGTTCACTGAGGACCGCAAGAATGTCATAGGCGCCCAGTGGCTTATGGCTTTGCCACACCAGTTCCAGCACCCGCCGACGCAACGCGGTCAGGCGCAAGCCCTGGCGCGCACACAGGGCATCGGCCTCAGACAGTGCGCTGTGAACGCAATGAGAGTGGTCGTGGGGACGGCTGGCTATCGGTGTTTTAGGCATGAGCGGCGACGAGTATTGTGAGAGACGTTATTATGTTACCCGTTCTCGCCTCTTCGAGTGGTCATCGTGTCCCGACTTTTTTCCATCTTTGTCGCATTTTTCACAAGTTTTCTGCTGATCGGCACGGCGCAAGCCGAGGTCAAGGTCCTCACCAGCATCAAGCCGCTACAGCTGATCGCCGCTGCCGTACAGGACGGTGTGGCGATCCCGGAAGTCTTGTTGCCACCCGGCGCTTCGCCGCATAACTATGCCTTGCGTCCATCCGACGTACGGAAGGTGCAATCGGTGGATCTGCTGTACTGGATCGGGCCGGACATGGAAGGTTTCATGCCGCGGGTGCTCAATGGTCGAACGCTGCCGAGCGTTGCCGTGCAGGACCTTCCTGGCCTGAAACTGCGACATTTCGCCGAGGACAACCACTCCCACGCTGAAGAAGCGGACGAACATGACCACGACCATCGCCCAGGCAGCCTGGATGCGCATTTGTGGCTATCGCCGGCCAACGCCCGGGTTATTGCAGCGAAGATGGCGGCGGACCTGAGTGCAGCCGACTCGGTCAACGCGGCACGCTACCAGAGCAACCTGAAGGCATTTGACGAGCGCCTCGATGCGCTGGACGCACGCCTGAAGAAACGCCTGGGGGGTATTGAAGGCAAACCTTACTTCGTGTTCCACGAAGCGTTCGACTACTTCGAAGACGCCTACGGCCTGAAGCACGCCGGTGTGTTCAGTGTCGCCGCTGAAGTACAACCTGGTGCCCAGCACGTTGCGGCAATGCGTGCGCGGCTGCAGGAAGTTGGAAAGACCTGTGTATTCAGCGAACCACCACTGCGCCCGCGCCTGGCGGAAACCCTGGTGGCCGGGCTCCCGGTGAAACTGGCGCAGCTGGATGCGCTGGGCGGGTATACGCCGGCGACCGCCCAAGGGTATGAGCAGGTGCTGGAGAAGCTGGGTAACGATTTGGCGGGGTGCCTGGAGTCGTTGTAACAACCCAGCTCGCTCCTACAGGGCGAAAGGCAGCGGCGTATTGACCGTCTGCCGCTGCGCCAACCGCAGCTCAAACTCCATCGGATCGTGAATCAACACGTCCTGCCCGGCAAACGACTCCGCCGCGATCAAGCGCGACAACCAGAAGCGCACGCACGCCACCCGCAACATGGTCGGCCACAGCTCGGCCTCGGCCGCGGTGAATGGACGCAACGCGGCATAAGCCCCCAGCAACGCCCGCGCCCGAGGGCCGTCGATCAAGCCGTCATCGTCCGAACACCAGTCATTCAAGGCGATCGCCACGTCGTAGAGCATTGGCCCCGAGCAGGCGTTGTAGAAATCGATCAGACCGGTCAGGTGCGTGCCTTCGAACATCGCGTTATCGCGGAACAGGTCGGCGTGGATATTGGCGCGCGGCAACGCCAGAATTCTCTCTTTCTGCTGTGTGATTTCTTCCAGCGCCCGCTCCAGCAAAGCTTTCTGCCCGGCGTTGAGGTGCGAGAGAAATTGCGTGCCCTCTTCCAGCATCCAGTCCAGGCCACGATCGGTCTTGCGCTTGATCATCTTGGCCTGGGTCGCCAGGTGCAGGTGAGCAAGCAACTCGCCTACTTGCGCGCAATGCTGTGCGTTGGCTTGCTTGATGTGCTTGCCGGCCAGGCGCGGTTGCAGCAGCGCAGGCTTGCCAGCCAGCTCGCGCAACGCGACGCCGTCGGTAGTGCGCAGCGCGTAAGGCACCGGCAAGTCGGCTTCGTGCAACACGTCGAGCAATTCGATGAAGAACGGCATCTCCTGGACCGGGCCGCGCTCGACCAGGGTCAGGACGAATTCGCCCTGCTCCAGGCTGATAAAGAAATTGGTGTTTTCGCTACCGGCGGCAATCCCCTGGAAATCAAGCAGGCGGCCTAGGCCATAAGGGGCGAGAAAAGCTTCCAGCTCGGGCCGAGCCAGGGGGGTAAACACAGACATGATTAAAACTGCCAGTAGGAGGCGCCGCCCTTGAGCCAACGCCGATTGAAATTAAGAAACTACTTCCACTCAAAGATCTTCCACGACGGTATCAGCATATCCGGCTGATCCGAGCGGATGAAATTACCGTCTGAACCATCGGCGCGCACCAGAAAATAGGGCTTACCCACTGACGGCGTAACTTTGATGGCGTAAAGAAAACCATTCTGTCGGTACTCCTGAATCGTTTTGTCGCCTTCCGTGCGAATGGTTACTTCCGGATCTGGCGATGGCGCATCGTCCGCCGCCATCACGGCCAGCGGTGTAATTGCAAACAAGCCAGCCAGCAACAGGCGATTTAGTGTGCGCATGATAACCTTGTCCCTTTGTCGTCAACGGTCCCGCTATTCTAGCGCCGGACCCGCCGAAAAGGTTGATCCTGCTCATGAGCCAAGCCCCCCTCGTCCTGGTGGACGGTTCTTCTTACCTGTACCGCGCCTTTCATGCGTTGCCACCGCTGACCACGTCCAAAGGCCTGCCCACCGGCGCGGTCAAGGGCGTGCTGAACATGCTCAAGAGTCTGCGCAAGCAGTACCCGGACAGTCCCTTCGCCGTGGTATTCGATGCCAAGGGCGGGACATTTCGCGATGACATGTACGCAGAATACAAGGCCAATCGGCCGAGCATGCCCGACGATATGCGCGTGCAGATCGAGCCCCTGCATCAAAGCGTGATCGCCCTGGGCTTCCCGCTGCTGTGCGTAGAAGGCGTCGAGGCCGATGATGTAATCGGCACGCTGGCCCGCAGCAGCGCGGCGGCCGATCGCCCGGTGATCATCTCCACCGGGGACAAGGACATGGCGCAGCTGGTCGACGGCCACATTACCTTGGTCAATACCATGACCGGTAGCAGCATGGACGTAGAGGGCGTGAAGGAGAAATTCGGCGTCGCTCCCGAGCAGATCATCGATTATCTGGCACTCATGGGCGATTCGTCCGACAACATCCCTGGCGTTCCGGGCATCGGTCCAAAGACCGCTTCCGGCCTTCTGGTGGGCGTGAATGGCGGCTTGACCGAGCTCTACGCGCAGCTCGACATCGTTCCAACCCTGCCGATCCGCGGCGCCAAGACCCTGCCGGCCAAGCTCGAAGAGCACAGGGAGATGGCGTTCCTCTCCTACCAATTGGCGACCATCAAGGTAGATGTGCCGCTGGACATTGGCCTCGATGACTTGCAAATGGGCCCGGAAGATCCGGCCAAGCTCTACGAGCTCTACACCCTGCTGGAATTCAAAAGCTGGCTGAACGATCTTGATCGGGACGCCAAGCGTCTTGAATTGAGCGGTGCTGCCTCCGAGCCTGCTCCAATCGTCGATCTGTTCAGCGCCGCCGAAGCGGGCCCTGAAGCTGAAGTACCCGCGACAACGTCAGAAACCCGCTATGAAACCGTCCTCGATCAAGCGCGATTCGACGTTTGGCTGAATAAACTGAAAAACGCCACGCTGTTCGCCTTCGACACCGAAACCACCGGCATCGACGCACAGCAGGCACAACTGGTGGGCCTGTCTTTTGCGGTGCAAGCAAACGAAGCGGCCTACATCCCGTTGACCCACTCGTACATCGGCGT
Organism: Pseudomonas sp. V98_8; assembly: GCF_029967975.1. Classification (NCBI taxonomy): domain Bacteria; kingdom Pseudomonadati; phylum Pseudomonadota; class Gammaproteobacteria; order Pseudomonadales; family Pseudomonadaceae; genus Pseudomonas; species Pseudomonas sp. V98_8. The sequence goes on along the minus strand of NZ_JASCAE010000001.1, from coordinate 294,589 downwards.
ACCTGAGCAACTGGATCGCGACACGGTCCTGCGCGCCCTCAAGCCGATCCTGGAAGATCCAAACAAACTCAAGGTCGGCCAGCACGCCAAGTTCGACATGAACATTCTCGCCAACTGCGCCATCGGTGGCGATCAGGCAAACGGCATCACCGTGCGCGGGGTCGCTTTCGACACCATGCTCGAATCCTATGTGCTCAATTCCACAGCCACCCGCCATGACATGGACAGCCTGGCGCTGAAATACCTGGATCACACCACCGTGAGTTTCCAGGACATTGCCGGCAAAGGCGTAAAGCAACTGACGTTCGATCAAATTGCGCTGGAGCAGGCCGGGCCTTACGCCGCCGAGGATGCGGACATCACCCTGCGCCTGCACCAGGCCTTGTTCGACAAGCTGACCGCCATCCCGACCCTGGCCAGCGTGCTTACGAGCATCGAAATGCCCCTGGTGCCTGTGCTCGCACGTATCGAACGCCAAGGCGCATTCGTAGATGCCGCCCTGCTGGGCGTGCAGAGCATCGAACTGGGCGACAAGATGGTGGCGCTGGAGCGTGAAGCCTTCGAGATTGCCGGAGAGGAATTCAACCTGGGCTCACCCAAGCAGCTCGGCGTCATCCTTTACGAGAAGCTCGGGCTGCCGGTACTGAAAAAGACCGCCAAGGGCCAACCGTCCACCGCCGAAGAAGTGCTGGCCAAGCTGGCCGAGGACGACTATCGGCTGCCCAAGGTGCTGATGGAATACCGTTCCATGAGCAAGCTCAAAAGCACCTACACCGACCGTCTGCCGGAACAGATCAATCCGCGCACCGGGCGCATCCACACCTCCTATCACCAGGCCGTGGCGTCCACCGGGCGTCTCTCATCCAGCGACCCGAATCTGCAGAACATCCCGGTGCGCACAGCGGAAGGGCGGCGTATCCGCCAGGCCTTTGTTGCCCCGACCGGCTACAAGCTGCTGGCGGCCGACTACTCGCAGATTGAACTGCGGATCATGGCGCACCTGTCTCGCGATGAAGGCCTGATGAATGCCTTCCGCAATAACCTGGACGTGCACACTGCAACCGCTGCCGAGGTGTTCAAGGTCGAACTGGACCAGGTCACCTCCGATCAGCGTCGCAGCGCCAAGGCGATCAACTTCGGCCTGATCTATGGCATGGGTGCGCAGAAACTCGGCAAGGACATCGGCGTCGATACCAAGACCGCCAAGGCGTATATCGACACCTACTTCGCCCGTTACCCCGGTGTGCGCGAATACATGGATCGCACCCGCGCGCAGGCCGCGGATCAAGGCTACGTGGAAACGTTCTTCGGGCGACGGCTGTACCTGCCGGAGATCAATTCCAACAAGCCGCAAGAGCGTGCCGCAGCCGAACGCACGGCCATCAACGCGCCGATGCAAGGCACGGCAGCCGACATCATCAAGAAAGCCATGGTGGCCGTGGATGAATGGCTGACCTCTTCCGGCCTGGACGCCAAGGTCATCCTGCAGGTCCACGATGAATTGGTACTTGAAGTGCGCGAGGACCTTGTCGATCACGTCAGCAACGAGATTCGCCTGCACATGGGCGGCGCGGCGAAACTGGATGTGCCACTGCTGGTGGAAGTCGGGGTCGGCAATAACTGGGATGAGGCGCACTGAGCATGAACGCTGCTGCGGCATGATGCCGCGGCAGGCCCCAATCTGCGCTGCTTAGTCCAAAAAGTGATTGGGTTTATTCCAAAGCTTCTGAAAATAAACTGAACTAATCTCGCCAGGACCACTCAGATTTACTGAATGGCTGGTGAAGCCCTTCGATGCTCCTATGTTGTGTTAAGTGTTGGCAGATATCTGGACCCCGCCCTAGCGGTCTAGAACTTGAACCCCGGAACTTCCCCCTCCCCATAGAAGTCCGGGGTTTTTTTTGCCTGAAAACTGCCTGATGCGGTCATGCCACGCTGGCCTGACCGCTCCTGAGACAGTTTTTTCACGCTTATCCAGTTACTTCGTCAGCGCCTTTGTCCGGCAGTTCCATCCAGTTTGCCAATACAGTGTAGGCGTCTTCCAGGCCCATGCGCTTGGGTGCCGAAAACAACTGGATCGTCACGCTGTCGCCCCAACCCTTGCGGATTTGCGCCTGCACCTTGAGCAGGGTGTTCTTGGCCGCGCCGTAGGTCAGCTTGTCCGCCTTGGTCAGCAAAATGTGCATCGGCATGCCGGCTGCAACGGCCCAATCGAGCATCAACAGGTCGAAGTCGGTCATCGGGTGGCGGATGTCCATCATCAGGATCAGACCTTTCAAGCTCTCGCGACCGCCCAGGTAAGCTTCCAGGTGACGTTGCCAGTGTTGCTTGAGCGGGATCGGTACTTTTGCATAACCGTAGCCCGGCAGGTCGACCAGACGGCGTTCATCGTCTAGCTTGAAGAAGTTCAACAGTTGCGTGCGCCCCGGTGTTTTCGAGGTGCGCGCCAGGCTGGCATGCGTCAGGGTGTTCAGAGCACTGGACTTGCCGGCGTTGGAACGCCCGGCGAAGGCGACTTCAAAGCCCTCGTCATCTGGACATTGGTCGACTTTGGCGGCGCTGAGCATGAAGGTGGACTGTTGGCACAGACCGAGGATGGGATTCTTGAGTTGCATGGGATTTCCGATGTGGGCGGCGCCAGGAATGGGCGCGGCAAGCAGTGTCGCTTCCGTTTCAGTGACGCCAGTATATAATGCCGCAGATTTTGTGTGCGCTTTGTCCCGACGCAGGATGAAGTTCACGAGAGCGACAGACCTTGATTGCGCACTAGAACGCAGATCGCTCTCAACCCTGAAAAGGTCGTTTTATGACGAAATGGCTGCTAGTTGCCGGAGTCTTGATGCCGCTTTACAGCGCTCAGGCTACACAGGATCCGGAAACTGTGTACAACCGTGTTTGTGGTGCCTGTCATTCCGGCCAACTACCCACGGCGCCCCGCAAGGGCGTTCAGGAAGCTTGGACGCCGAGGTTGGCGAAAGGTATGGAGACGCTGGTGCAACACGTGACCCAGGGTTTCAAGGCGATGCCGCCGCGTGGTTTGTGCATGGACTGCAGTGCCGAGGATTACCAAGCCATCATCCGCTGGATGAGCGAGTAAACCCGGTCCATAACTTAACCCTTAGCCGTAGTTGGATTAGCTGATGAACAAATTGATCGTGAGTCTGCTGTTGACCGTGGGGATCTCCGGCATTGCCCATGCTGCAGGTGAGCCAGTCAAACCTGGTGACGCCGCCGCAGGCCAGGCAAAAGCCGCCGTATGTGGCGCCTGTCATGGCCCGGATGGCAACAGCATGGCACCTAACTTTCCAAAACTGGCAGGCCAGGGTGAACGCTACCTGACCAAGCAGTTGCACGATATCAAGTCGGGCAAGCGCACCGTCCTGGAAATGACCGGCCTGCTGACCAACCTGAGTGACCAGGATCTGGCAGACATCGCCGCCTACTTCGCCAGCCAGAAGGGCAGCGTCGGTGCCGCCGACCCGAAAGTCGTGGCTCGCGGTGAAGCACTGTTCCGTGGCGGCGACCTGGCCAAGGGTCTGCCATCGTGCACCGGCTGCCACTCGCCAAACGGCGCGGGCAACGCGGCCGCCGGCTTCCCACACCTGGGTGGCCAGCACGCTCAATATATCGCCAAGCAACTGACTGACTTCCGCAAGGAAGAAGGCGGTCGCAATAACGACGGCGATACCAAACCGATGCAGAGCATTGCCAAAAAGCTGAGCGACGAAGACATCGCCGCAGTGTCCAGCTATATCCAGGGCCTGCACTAAGAGCGATGGATCGGGCGTTGCGCAAGGCATCGAACCCTTGCAGCGTTAACGCTCGATTAATCCGTCACAGCAAGTATAAAAAGGGTGGCTTTGGCCGCCCTTTTTTGTGGCCGCTGCCGTTACACTACAGAACTAAGGCCCGCCATGACCTGTCTGAAATCAGGTCTCGCGAGGCGAAAAAATTGTCCAGGAGTAAAGCATGCGTAATCTGATCATCAGCGCCGTTTTTGCCGCTGCCAGCCTGTTCGGCATGACTGCCCAAGCCGCTGAAGCCCCCGCTGCACCTTATGTCGAGCTGAGCAATCCGGTTCCGGTCGCCGTGCCCGGCAAGATCGAAGTGGTGGAGCTGTTCTGGTACGGTTGCCCGCACTGCTACGCCTTTGAACCCGTGATCAACCCATGGGTTGAAAAACTGCCTTCGGACGTGAATTTCGTACGTATTCCGGCCATGTTCGGCGGCCCATGGGATGCACACGGCCAGATGTTCCTGACCCTCGAAGCCATGGGCGTCGAGCACAAGGTCCATGCTGCAGTGTTCGAAGCCATCCAGAAAGAACACAAGAAGCTGACCGACAAGAACGACATGGCGGACTTCCTGGCCACCCAGGGCGTCGACAAGGACAAGTTCCTCGCCACGTTTGACTCCTTCGCCATCAAGGGCCAGATCAACAAGGCGCGTGAGCTGGCGAAAAAATATGAAATCACCGGGGTTCCGACCATGATCGTCAACGGCAAATATCGTTTTGACGTAGGTTCGGCTGGCGGCGCTGAACAAGCCCTGCAACTGGCCGATAAACTGGTCGATCAAGAGCGAGCGGCTAACAAGGCTGCCGCCAACTAAGCGAGGCGCCTGCCATGCGCCGCTGGGGAACCGAACGCATCGTTGGCCTGCATGATCCGCGGGTCAACGAACATCATCTGGAATCGACAGGCCTGCCCGCCGACAGCCGTCTGCGCTTGCTTAGCTTCAATATCCAGGTGGGTATCAGCACCGAGCGGTATCGGCATTACCTGACCCGGGGATGGCAACATCTGTTGCCGCACACCGGGCGTGCCGACAATCTGCAAAAAATCGGCAATCTGCTGGGTGACTTCGACCTGGTCGCCCTTCAGGAGGCCGACGGTGGAAGCCTGCGTTCAGGCTACGTCAACCAGGTCGAACACCTGGCCCAGCTCGGCGCCTTTCCCTACTGGTATCAACAACTCAATCGCAATCTCGGACGCCTCGGCCAGCACAGCAACGGCGTGCTCAGCCGCCTGCGGCCTTGGGCGATCGAGGATCATCCACTGCCAGGGCCGAAGGGCCGCGGAGCGATTCTGGTGCGCTTCGGCGAAGGTCCGGAAGCGCTGGTGGTGGTCATGATGCACCTGGCACTGGGCGCACGAGCGCGCAGCATGCAATTGGCTTACATTCGTGAAGTCATTGGCGGTTATAAGCATCAAGTGCTGATGGGTGACATGAACACCCACGCCAGTGACCTGCTGCAACACTCTCCATTGCGCGACCTCGGGCTGCTGGCCCCACAAATGGAAGCGACGTTCCCAAGCTGGCGCCCGCAGCGCTGCCTGGACCATATTCTACTGAGCCCGAGCCTGACCCTTGAAAAGGTCGAGGTGCTGGCACAACCCATTTCCGATCACCTGCCGGTCGCGGTAGAGATTCGTCTGCCGGGTTCGCTCACGGCCGATGCATTGCCCGCGTTGAGTCCTGCCCCTCCGCGGATCCCATGAATGAGCGACGAAGCACAACGCTGGAAAGAGAAGTACCTGCAAAGCATCGAACACCAGGAAAAGCTCGAACGTCGCTGGGATGCCAGGCTAGACCTGCTGCGCCGGGGACTGGTGCGCAGCACGCTGGCGGCGGAAGGCACCGACCGCGCCGTTGACCAATGCATGAAGGAGATGCGCGAAGTCGTGCGTACCGACGACATGGACGCCGGACTCGCCGCCCTGCTGCCTCGCCTGGAAAAAGCCGTACTCGATTCCGAGCAGCGTCGGGAAACCCGGGTCTACCAGACCAGCGCCGCACTCACCGCTCTGGTCACGCAGCTGCAAACATTACCGCTACCCCGAGAAGTGAGCCGCCCCCTCAAGCACTTCGCCAAACAACTGGACAGTCGCGTCAGCCAGGCACGCGAGATCCCGCTACTGCTCGGCGAGCTGAGCGGACTGCAGGGCAAGGCCCTGAGCCAGCTGGAGAGTCCGGCGGAACCGGAACGACCGGGACTGCTGCAGCGGCTGTTCGGTCAGCGTGACACCGAAGAGGCGACCGTCCCCGCAGGACACGCTCTTATCGCGCAGACGGCCGAAACCGTTCCGGCGTCCGTCGTCGCAACCCCACCGGTCATTGCAGACACCGTGCCGCCGTTGCTGCACGAAACGCCAGATGTAACCCAGCCCATTGCTGTTGCGCCAACCCTCGAGCCGCAGCACGCGCCAGCCCGGCCTGCGCAAGTCATGCCCGAAGCCGAAACGCTACAACCCGTGAGACTGTCCGAACCTGTCGGCACTCCCACCCTCCCGGCTGAAATGGCAGTCAATCCCGACGAATTGAGCCCGGCGGTACTGCTCGATACCCTGCCACTGCCCTCGCCCATTGCCCAAGCACTGGCTGCCATCGATCCGCAGCAGCCCGAGCAAGACACGCTCTACGCCCTGCCCGACTCGCCCGAGCCGTCCTACAGCTCGGTGGCCAAACACATCGAAGATACCTTGCTGGGATTGCTCGATGATCTGACCGTACCGGAACGTCATCGCCCCCAAGCCGAATCCATGCGTGAACGGCTGAAAAATGGCCTTAACTGGTACGAGTTGCTGCCGATTCTCGACGATCTGGCGACTTTGATGCTGGCAATCTCCGACGGTGGCCAACACGAATTCGAAGCTTATCTGCAGCGGCTCAACGAACGCCTGGAATCGTTCCAGAGCAACTTGCAGGCCGCCAGCGCCGGCCATGCCGACAGCCGATCCGCCGCACAGGCGATGGACACGCAGATTCGCGAACAGGTCGACGGCCTGCAGAGCAGCGTGCAGGAAGCGGCCGACCTGGATGATCTCAAGCACGTGCTGGAAAATCATCTGGAAGTCTTGCTTGGCACCATGGACCAGCACCGCCAGCAGCGCGATGAGCGTGAGCAGGAAGTGGCGGCCCGCCTGCAAAGCCTGGCCGAGCGGGTCGCCCACATGGAGCAGGAAGCCCAGGGATTTCGCGAACACCTCGAAGAGCAACGCCAGAAAGCCTTGATCGATCCGCTGACCGGCCTGCCAAACCGCGCGGCCTGGAGCGAGCGCCTTGAGTATGAGATCGGCCAATGGCAGAAACACGGCAACACCCTGATGCTGGCCATGCTCGACCTCGATCACTTCAAGCGCATCAATGATAATTATGGGCACCTGGCAGGCGACAAAGTCCTGAAAATCATTGCCAATGTGCTGCGTAAACGCCTGCGCCCAACGGACTTCATTGCGCGTTTTGGCGGCGAGGAATTTGTCCTGCTAATGCCGTCCACAGTCCCGGCGGACGGCATGAAACTCCTGGAAACCCTGCGCGCCTCTATCGAAGCCTGCCCATTTCACTTCAGGGGTGAACCGGTGACCGTCACCCTCTCCATAGGCTTGGCAACATTCAGGCATGGCGAGCATGGCGATGTAGTGCTCAAAAGAGCCGATCAGGCGTTGTACCGGGCGAAAAATGCCGGGCGCAACCGGGTCGAGCCAGGCTGAGCGATTGTCGCTCCATTTTATTCAAATCATTGCGGTGGCCCAACACGCACCAGCCAGTACGTTACACTGTTGCATTACTGTCTCTAGCGTGTTGGCTTCCCCCATGAAATATCTTTCTCTCATCGTGTCGCTGATCCTGTTGGCGGGCTGCGCCAGCGGCCCCCGCTACGACACCAGCCATGCTTCGGCCAATCACGACAGTCGTATTCAGTTCGTCGTGCTCCACTACACCAATGCATCGCAGGAGCGCTCGCTGCAACTGCTGACCCATGGCGAAGTCAGCAGTCACTACCTGATTGGCGACGACAAGAAGGCGACCATCTACAAGCTGATGGATGAAAACCTGCGGGCCTGGCACGCCGGGGAAAGCCAATGGCAAGGCCGCACCTGGATGAACTCCAGTTCCATCGGCATCGAAATCGTCAATCCGGGCTTCAAGGACACCCCGACCGGGCGCCTGTGGTATCCCTACTCCGAAGCGCAGGTCGAGTCCCTGATCGTCCTGCTCAAGGATATCAGCCAGCGCTACGCAATCAGTCCTCGCAGCATTGTCGGCCATAGCGACATCGCGCCCTTGCGCAAGCTGGATCCGGGCCCCCTGTTTCCCTGGAAGCGCCTGGCCGAGCAAGGGTTGGGTATTTGGCCGAACGAACAAGCCGTAGCCCGTCAGCAGACCCGGTTCGAAACACAGCTGCCGAGCATCAGCTGGTACCAGGCACAACTGGCACGCGTCGGTTATGACACGCCGCAAACGGGCGAACTGGACGTTGCCACCCGCCACGTGCTGGCGGCCTTCCAGATGCATTTTCGACCGTCGCGCTTCGACGGTACGCCGGACGCACAAACGGCAGCGCTGCTTCAGGTTTTAAATCAGACAAAATAATGACGATCGCCCGACGGTCAGCGCGTTTCTCAAATAGCAGCTATAACTCATTGGTAATTCGTCGGATATTACATAATGACTGTTGCTCGAGAGACACTTCGCAGCTGGTTCTATCGCCCTTGGTTTCTGGCGATGCTGGCTGCTGTCTTGAGCGCTACGTTGATGATGGCCGGCAGTTACTTCGTTGCCATTCACCAGGTTGAGCAAAACGAAAGCTGGGAAATGAACGCCCAGGGTGAACGTTTTCTCGCTCGTCTGGAGCAACTGTTCGGCCAGTTGCGTGAAAGCCTTGACGACCTGGAAGCCCAGCCGTTGCGCAGCTGCGACGACGACATGATCGCGACTTTGCAGCAGGTCACCTTCAATTATCGCTTCGTCTATGAGGCAGCCTACATGGACGCCTCGCGAATCTGCTCCAACCGTCCGCGCCAGGAAGGTTTGTCATTGATACGCCCACCGGACATCAAGGGCCCCACCTATAGCTACTGGTTGAATACCACCACCGAACCTGATGAAAACCGTGCCGCGCTGATGCTCGGACGCGGCAATTTCCGGGTTGCGACGTCTCGCGGCCATTTGACCGACATGGTCGACCTTTCGCCGGGAAGCAGCCTGCTGGTCGTACTTGACCATGGCACCCGGGCCATTCCGGTACTGGGCGTCTCGCAAGCCTGGCCACCGAGCCATTGGCCGCCAAAAACCCGCGATGCTCTGCAAGTCACCCAGACACGCTTGATTTACCGCATGCCTACGGACAATCCGGAATACCAACTGGTGCTGATCAGCCCGCGCAGTGGCACCCATATACCGCCCGTGTGGTGGTGGTTGCTACCCGCCTGTCTGCTACTGGCTCTTTGCGTGGGTTTCCTGGTGTTTTTGCTGGTGCGCCAGCGCCAGTCACTGGACGCGGAGCTGACGGGAGCCATCCGCCGAGGTGAGCTGCAGGTGCTCTATCAGCCGATCTTTGATCTCGACAGCCGCAACTGCGTCGGGGCCGAAGCCTTGCTGCGCTGGAGAAGGCCGGACGGCACCCTGACCAGTCCCGACCTGTTTATCCCGATGGCAGAGAACACCGGGCAGATCCGCCAGATGACCGACTTTGTCCTGCAACGCCTGCTTGAGCAACTGGGGCAACTGCTGCGGGCCAACCCGCAGTTGTACATCTCGGTCAACCTGGCAGCTTGCGATGTCATGATCCCGCGGATCGGCCAAGTGATGGCTCGCTTGCTGACCCTGCACCGGGTGGCGGCCAAGCAGATTGCCTTTGAAGTCACCGAACGCGGATTGATCGATGTGGTGGTGGCCCGGGAAAACCTGCAAGCCTTGCGGGATGTCGGGCACCAGGTACTGATCGATGACTTTGGCACCGGCTACTGCAGTCTCGCCTACCTGCAGACCCTGCCGGTGGATTGCCTGAAAATCGACAAAGCTTTCATCGATGCGCTGGGCCACGACGCAGCGAGCAGCGGTGTTGCGCCGCATATTATTCACATGGCCCAGTCACTGCATTTGAAGGTGATTGCCGAAGGCATCGAGCATGAAGCCCAGGCGGCGCTCCTCAGCAGTGAGGGGGTGAGATTCGGCCAGGGCTGGCTGTTTGCCCATGCACTAAGTGCGGTGCAGTTCATTGAATTGATAACCCGAGGTCGCCGACTGGCTGGTCGACGCCTGGATGACGAAGCGTAAAAAGCGCCTACACCGTCAACGTCATATAAAACTGAGTCCCCTGCCCCGGTCGCGAGTAAACACCCATTCGCCCTCCATGCAGTTGCACGATTTCCTTGCACAACGCCAAACCGAGTCCAGCCCCGCCTTTCTTGCGGCCGACCTGGACAAACGGCTCGAAGATCCGGCCTTGTTGGCCATAGGCGATGCCTTCACCGTTATCTTCGACGCTGATGATGACCCGTTCCCCATGACGCCTGGCTTGCAGGCGTATCCGCCCGCCGGTGGCGGTATGACGCAGTGCATTATCGATCAGATTGTCGAGCACCCGGTCCAGTTGCGCCTGATCGGCTTGCAACCTAGGCAAGGGTCCCTGGACTTCTATCAACAGCTCGACACCCTTCTCTCGGGCTCCGTCGGCAAAGCGAATCTGCGCTTGCTCCAGCAAATCCTCGATGGAGCATGGCGCCAGGGTCAGTTTCTGCAAGCCGTTCTGGTAACGGGAGAAATTCAGCAAGTCATTGATCAGTTGCATCAGCCGCTGCATTTCTTCGTTGACCGTGTCCAGCAGGTCCGCCTCGCGGGACTCCGGTGGAAAATGCGAGCGCTCGCGAAACAGCCCAAATGCCATGTGCATGCCCGTCACGGGCGTGCGCAGTTCATGGGAGGCGCGCAAGACGAACTCGCTACGCACCCGTTCGAAGGCACGCTGTTCAGTCACATCGTGCAGCACCATCACTGCACCGAGGATATGCCCTTGGGTGTGGATGACCGGCGTCAGGCTATACGTCAGCAACCGCGTCTCGCCATCGACCTCGATGCTCAGGTCATCCGGCATACGTTCCAGCGTACCGCCACGCAGTACCAGCTGCAGTTGCTCATCGAGTTCGGGATGCTCCAGCGCCTCACCCAAGCCTCGCCCGAGCCGATCGGAGTCCCAGCCTAACTGGCGCTGCGCTACAGGGTTAAGGTGCTCCAGATGCCCCTGGCGATCAATCATCAGCAAGCCATCGTCGATACCATCGAGCACCGCTTGCAAACGCTGCTGTCCCGCCAGCAACTCATCGACGTTAGTGGCCTGATGTTCACGCAATGCCTCGGCCATGATCCCGAACCGACGAGTCAGCTGATTCAGCTCCACGGCCGATGACACCGGCAGTGTGACGTCGAAATTTCCCTGGCCAATATTATCCGCTGCCTGCGCCAGGGCCTCGATGGGCTCACCGAATCGCCGGGCGATGGCGTGTGCGGTAATGAAGCCGATGATCAACACCGCCAGCCCAACCAGGCCAAGCAGCCCGGCAATCAGCAGTGCACGCTCACGGGCTTTGCGTTCGACAGTGCTGATGTCATCCAGCGCCCGCTTGTGCTCCGTAATCAAGCCATTGCGCAATAGATTGAATTTTTCGGTCAGCTCATCGTTGCCACTGAGTACGCGCGTCGGGTCAGGGGACACTTCATACGCACCTATAAAGCTCAAATAATCAGCCTTGGCCTTTTTGAAGCCGTGGGTTTCATCTGGCGGTTCCTGGGCAATGCCTTCCTCCAGCAGCTCAAGGTAACGCTGCCTGGACGCCTCGAGGGCGGCAGGATCGCTTTTTTCACTGAGCATGATGAGCAACTGATCGCCCAGTGTTTGTCGCAACTTGAGCCCCAGATCCAGAGTGACGAAATTGTTGCGCACCAACGCTTCCTGGCTCCCGGCCATCTGCAACACACTGACAAGACCGAGCAGTAGCCCAAGCAGTGCGACAGTGATCAGTGCAGAAATGCTGAGGAACAGCCGGGTCTGCAACTTCATCGCCGGTTTCATCGCCGCGAACTCACAGGTTGTACTGCTTGCGCTTGCGATACAGCGTCGACGCATCGATTCCCAAGGTCTTGGCGGCTTGATCCAGCGTGCCTGCGGTGGCGAGGACGGCACCGATATGGGCCTTTTCCAGCTCATCCAGGCTTAACGGCGCACCAATACGCGGTGCGTTGTTGATCGGCGCTTCAGCCATGCCCAGGTGGCTGATCTCGACCCGCTCCTGCGGGCAAATAATGCTCGCACGCTCCACTACGTTACGCAGTTCGCGAATGTTCCCCGGCCAGCGGTAACCCAGAAGCGCTTCACGGGCTTCGTCGCTGAAACCCCGTGCCGGGCGCGCGTATTCCTTGACGAAACGGGCCAGAAACCGGTCTGCGAGGTTGAGAATGTCTTCCCGGCGCTCGCGCAGGGGTGGCAGGTGCAACGTAATGACATTGAGCCGATACAACAGGTCCTCGCGAAAGCGCCCGTCGCGGACCATGTCTTCCAGGTTCTGGTTGGTGGCCGCAAGAATGCGCACATCGGCCCGACGCGTGATGGGGTCACCCACCCGCTCGTATTCCTTGTCTTGAATGAAGCGCAGCAACTTTGGTTGTAAAACCAGGGGAAAATCGCCGATTTCGTCGAGAAACAAGGTCCCGCCATCAGCTTGGTTGACGCGCCCCAAGGTGCTTTCGCTGGCACCGGTAAATGCCCCCCGGCTGTGGCCGAACAACTCACTTTCCATGAGCTCGGCCGTCAGCGACGGACAGTTGATAGTGATACAGGATTTTTTTGAGCGCTTGCTCCAGCCGTGAATCGCTTGGGACAACTCGCCTTTACCGGTGCCGGACTCGCCGAGGATCAAGATGTTGGCGTCGGTATTAGCCACCTGGCGGGCGGTCTCGAGCACGACCTTCATGGCCGGGCTGTGAGAGTCCAGACCTTCCTTGGGTTTGCGCACCTCACCTTCCAGGGCCTCCAGACGAGCCGACAATTGCCGCACTTCCAGCTGTTTGGCCGTGGCCAAGCGCAATTGATCGGGGCTGCACGGCTTGACCAGATAATCGGCGGCACCCGCCTGAATTGCGTCAACGGCGGTGTCTACGGCCGAATGCGCGGTGACGATCACCACGCGCATCCATGGGGCCTGGATGCGCATCTGTGCCAACACGTCCAGACCGTTGTCCTCCCCCAGGCGCAAATCGAGGAAGCACAGGTCGAAAACTTGACGTTGCAGCAAGGCTTCAGCTTGCGCAGCGCTGTTAGCGGTCGCAACGCTATAGCCTTCATCTTCAAGGCAATAGCGGAAGGTTCGCAGGATGGCAGACTCATCATCCACCAGAAGAATGCGGCCTTGATGCTCAGTGGCGGATTCCATTTTCCTACGCTCCTTAAAGAATGATCTTGGTTAGTCCCGGAAAAATCGGGCAAGTTGCATGGTTTATTCTGATCCATTCCTGCCTTAGCAGGGTAGCTAACTCTTGTCCCCTCGCTGCAGCGCCCGAAATCAGCTGATTGGAACGCCCCCCCATTTATCAGAGAGGCCTTGCGTCCATTTCTGACAGCCGCGCCCTACTCTCAATTCAAAAAGATTGCGATGTGTTTGCCAGGCGTCGTGCATTACGCACGACCGGACGAGGGCTCATCGTGCAGGATGCGTCGATTCACATCCGCACGATAAACATAACTAATTGTTTTTAAAGGCTTTTTTTAGGAAAAAAAACTGGCATGCAGGCTGCAATAACCTGGTTAACGCAGGGCAGACAACAAATGCCCTCAGCCCAATTTCCCCAGCGTGGGAGGAGCTTCAGGATGATTCGCCAACGTGCCGCCCAATTGCATTTCTCGCCACTGCATGTTCAGCAAGGCCTGTTTGCGATACTTGCGCTGGTGATCACCTTGATCGCCGGTCAACAGTTTCTTCTATGGGAACAGAGTCAGCAGCCAGAAGCCCCGCGCATTTCGTTTGAACTTCCGACCCAAACCCATTTCAGCGCGGCAGGCAGCGGTTCGGTAGATATCACCCCGATGAGAATGATGGACGTCGACCAGGCGCAACCGGCCAATGAGATGCCCCGTCAAGAACGTTGGGTGTTCTGAGCACGTCAACTTGGTGCGCTCGACGCGCCGGGATAGCAATACCTCTTAATAGAAGCGTAAGGAGAATCATCATGTTGAGCTGGGCAATCACGTTCCTGATCATTGCCATTGTCGCCGCAGTTCTGGGCTTCGGTGGTATCGCGGGCACCGCCACGGGTATCGCCAAGATTCTCTTTGTCGTGTTCCTGGTGATGTTCATTGCGTCCTTCTTCTTCGGCCGTCGCGGACGAGGTTGAACAAAGTTCAAGACGCGAAAGAAGCGCATCGCTTCTTTCGCGCTGCGCCACCTGAGGAAGGCAGGCGCATGACCAAGGGGTCGGGACGTTCTGCCTGCTTCAGGGGCGGAGTGACCTACGGGTACAGGGAGTGCCTGCGCAAGGGCCGGGTCAGGTAAAGCTGCCACGCAAGTTCGCCGGCCGAGCTGGGTTCGACGAGCTTGCGTAGTGCTTGAAGGTTGCAGCACCTGCGGGAAAAGTCTCCAGAAGCGTCATGAGCGACCGTACATCGAGAAAAATCGCGTTTCTTTTGCGCTCATATCTGTGCGCAGATCTGCTGAATTCCAGTCATTTTGACACCCTTCCCCACTGCTCAAAAAACATACAATCTGCTCTGTGATGGCCGGTTCACGGCACTTATGCCTGCCAATATGTCGTATTCGAACCGGTTGGGACGCGCGTTTCAGTCAAAAAACCTCATGCCGATTCGGCATAGGGTAGGCGTTTACGGCATTAGACGTCGCTTCCTTGCATCGGAATAGTTGCGCCTTTTTTCGCCTGCCAGAGAGCCACTAACAAGCGCTCCGGGGCTCCTTATACGGGGGCAAGTGCTCTGACGTTTTCGCCACAAGCGAGGCCGTTCATGCATCTGCCCGAGTCAAACTGAAGTAAGGGTAAAGATATGAAGAAGGCAAAGCTTAGCCTCGCCTGGCAGATCCTCATCGGTCTGGTATTGGGGATTGCAATCGGTGCGCTGCTCAACCATTTCAGTGCCGAAAAAGCCTGGTGGATCAGCAACGTCCTGCAACCGGCAGGCGATATCTTTATCCGTCTGATCAAGATGATCGTGATTCCGATCGTCATCTCTTCCCTGATCGTCGGCATTGCTGGCGTCGGTGACGCCAAGAAGCTGGGGCGTATCGGCTTCAAGACCATTGTCTATTTCGAAATCGTCACCACCATCGCCATTGTCGTGGGTCTGCTGCTGGCCAACCTGTTCCACCCGGGCGCCGGTATCGACATGAGCACCTTGGGCACTGTGGACATTTCCAAGTACCAGGCCACGGCGGCCGAGGTTCAGCATGAACACGCATTCATCGAAACCATCCTCAACCTGATCCCGTCGAATATCTTTGCCGCCATGGTTCGCGGCGAAATGCTGCCAATTATCTTCTTCTCGGTGTTGTTCGGCCTCGGCTTGTCAAGCCTGCAGGCGGACCTGCGCGAGCCGCTGGTGAAGATGTTCCAGGGCGTATCGGAAAGCATGTTCAAGGTCACCCACATGATCATGAACTACGCACCGATCGGCGTATTCGCACTGATCGCGGTGACCGTGGCCAACTTCGGCTTCGCTTCCCTGCTGCCACTGGCCAAACTGGTCATCCTGGTTTATTTCGCCATCGCCTTCTTCGCCTTCGTGGTGCTGGGCCTTATCGCTCGCCTGTTCGGCTTCTCGGTGCTCAAGCTGATGCGCATCTTCAAGGATGAGCTGGTACTGGCCTACTCCACCGCCAGCTCCGAAACCGTGCTGCCGCGTGTGATCGAAAAAATGGAAGCCTATGGCGCGCCCAAAGCCGTTTGCAGCTTCGTCGTGCCAACCGGTTACTCGTTCAACCTGGACGGTTCGACCCTGTACCAGAGCATCGCGGCCATCTTCATTGCCCAGCTCTATGGCATTGATCTGTCGATCAGCCAGCAATTGCTGCTGGTGCTGACCCTGATGGTCACCTCCAAGGGCATCGCCGGTGTACCTGGCGTGTCCTTCGTAGTACTGCTCGCTACTCTGGGCAGCGTCGGCATCCCGCTCGAAGGCCTGGCATTCATCGCCGGTGTCGACCGTGTCATGGACATGGCACGTACCGCTCTGAACGTGATCGGCAATGCCTTGGCCGTGCTGGTCATCGCTCGTTGGGAAGGCATGTACGACGACGCCAAGGGGCAGCGCTACTGGAACTCCCTGCCGCACTGGCGCAGCAAGGAAAAGCTCCCAGCGGGTGAAACCTCCAGCAACTAATGCAAATACCCCTCCTGTAGGAGCGAGCATGCTCGCGATGGAGGCCGGAACACCGCGCGCATCCAGAACGCCCGCGTCATCGTTGACGTCCATCGCGAGCTTGCTCGCTCCTACGACAAACCCCGGAGAAAATCCGGGGTTTGTCGTTTCTGGCCACCCCGCTATCATTCGCGCATCTTTTGGGGGATTTGACTGATGCTCAATGGCCTGTGGCTTGGCTTCTTCATCGTGGCTGCCGTGTCGGCGCTGGCGCAATGGTTGATCGGCGGCAACGCCGGGATCTTCGCGGCGATGGTGGAAAGCATCTTCGCCATGGCCAAGTTGTCCGTCGAAGTCATGGTTCTGCTGTTCGGTACCCTCACCCTGTGGTTGGGCTTTCTGCGGATCGCCGAGAAGGCCGGGATCGTCGAATGGCTGGCCAAGGCCCTGGGGCCGCTGTTCTTGCGCCTGATGCCGGAAGTCCCGCCTGGCCACCCCGCCATCGGCCTCATCACCCTGAACTTCGCCGCCAACGGCCTGGGCCTGGACAACGCCGCCACGCCGATCGGCCTCAAGGCCATGAAGGCGCTGCAGGAGCTCAATCCCAGCGATACGATTGCCAGTAACGCGCAGATCCTGTTCCTGGTGCTCAACGCCTCCTCCCTGACCCTTCTGCCGGTGACGATCTTCATGTACCGCGCCCAGCAAGGTGCGCCCGACCCGACGCTGGTGTTCCTGCCGATCCTGCTCGCCACCAGTTGCTCGACCATTGTCGGCTTCCTGGCCGTGGCCTTCATGCAACGCCTGCGCGTCTGGGACCCGGTGGTGTTGGCGTACCTGATTCCCGGCGCCCTCGCCCTCGGTGGTTTCATGGCGCTTCTGGGGACGATGTCAGCGAGCGCACTGGCAGGTTTGTCGTCGATCCTCGGCAACTTGACGCTATTTGGCTTGATCATGCTGTTTCTGGTGATTGGCGCGTTGCGCAAGGTCAAGGTCTACGAAGCGTTCGTCGAAGGCGCCAAGGAAGGCTTTGACGTGGCGAAGAACCTGCTGCCGTATCTGGTGGCGATGCTGTGCGCCGTGGGCGTGTTGCGCGCGTCCGGCGCCCTGGATTTCGGCCTGGACGGGATTCGTCACCTGGTGGAATGGGCCGGCTGGGACACGCGCTTCGTCGATGCGCTGCCAACGGCGATGGTCAAACCCTTCTCCGGCAGCGCTGCCCGGGCGATGCTGATCGAAACGATGAAAACGTCGGGTGTGGACAGCTTCCCGGCGCTGGTGGCGGCGACGGTTCAGGGCAGTACAGAAACCACGTTCTATGTGCTGGCGGTGTACTTCGGCGCAGTGGGCATCCAGCGAGCGCGGCATGCGGTGGGGTGTGCGTTACTGGCGGAATTGGCCGGTGTATTGGGCGCCATTGGCGTCTGCTACTGGTTCTTCGGCTAACCACAATCCCTGTAGGAGCGAGCATGCTCGCGATGAGCTGAACGATAACGCGGGGTGTCTGGTAACCCGTGTTGTTTTAGCGCCCATCGCGAGCACGCTCGCTCCTACAGGGGTTTTGCGCCAGGTTCACGGCCTTGGTGGCGGTGCGACCTTTTTCCCTTGCTCAACCGCCCACGCCACCACCTGCGTCGTCAGTTGATCGCTGGCCTGGCCAAATCCGGCCACCACCGCCGGCACCTTCACATCGCTCAAAGGCTGGCGCACTTCAAAACGTCTGCTGGCGAGGATTCGCTGGTCATAACCACGCACCAGTAAGGCGTCCAGGCGCACGATCACGTCGGCGTTGGTACCCTGATATTCGGTCTGAAACGCCTGCAAGCTGCCACCCAGCTCCAGATCCGCCTGAAAGTTGCTGTCATCGGTGCTAAGCAGCGTCACCCGACCGTCACGCTGGAAACCATCGAGCAGGCGATTGCGCATCAGCACCGGCGCCGGGTCGCTCCAACGTGCACCCTTGTAGCTGCTGATCACGTCGCCCTGGGGGATGACGGCGATGTTCGGACTGTTCAACGCTTCACTGGCCTGGGGTTTGTTCAGGCGCAACGACCAGTGCTGCGGCGTGGCGTGAGCAGGCGCCACACTGCTTTGCGCCGAAGGCAATCGATAGAGATCGAAGGGTTCTGGCTTGGGCAGGATCGAGCAGGCGCTGATCAACGTGAAGCTGGCGAGGAGGGCGAGGGTAGACAGCTTCATGGGGTGAACTCCTTGTTCTTGTCACTGCCCAGCAGGTAACCGCTGGGGTTGGCCTCGAGGCGCTGGGAGATGGAGCGCAACGAGGTCAGGGTTTCCCGCAGCTCGCGTATTGCCGGCGCCAGGCCATTGAGGCCCTGCATGCCGCTGTTCAACGAGTCCTGATTGGTGCTGAGCAGCTTGCTGATCGTCGCGCTGCTCTGTTCCAGCGATTTCATGGCCTGTTCGGCGCTGCCGAACATCTGCTTGCCCTGATCATTGAGTAAGCCGTTGGCGCTGCGCATCAGTGTCGACGTCTGTTCCATCATGGTGCTGGCCTGTTTGCCGACCGCCGCCAGTTGCTGCATGGCCTGACGGATATCGCCACGCTGGTCGGCGATGGTGCCGGTGGTGACTTCCAGATGTTCCAGGGTCTTGCTGATACGCTCGATGTTTTCCGTGGAAAACATCAGGTTGGCATTGTGCATCAGCATGTTCACCCCGGCCATGAGGTCGTTGCTGTCATTGAGCAACCGGGCGATGGGCGAGGGCGAAGCGACAATGGTCGGCAGTTTGCCGTCCTTGCCCTTGAGGGGCGGGCTCTGGGGCGTACCGCCGCTGAGCTGGATGATCGATGTTCCGGTGACC
This sequence comes from Pseudomonas sp. V98_8, assembly GCF_029967975.1. Classification (NCBI taxonomy): domain Bacteria; kingdom Pseudomonadati; phylum Pseudomonadota; class Gammaproteobacteria; order Pseudomonadales; family Pseudomonadaceae; genus Pseudomonas; species Pseudomonas sp. V98_8. The sequence continues at coordinate 275,625 of NZ_JASCAE010000001.1, read as the reverse complement.
CCGGTCAGCGCCAGCTTGGCCTGGGTATCTTCCTTGATCGGTGTTTCGCCGCCCAGACGAATCCTGGCCAGCACCCGACGCGGGTCTTTCGGGTCCAGCCGCAACAGCACCACGTCGCCGACCTTGATCCCGCTGTACTGCACCGGGCTGCCCTTGGATAGACCACTGACCGCCTCGTTGAATACAACCTCGTAGTCCTTGAACTCGGTGTCGACACTGGACTTGGCCAGCCACAGGCCAAAGAGCAGGGCGCCTGTCACCACAATCACGGTGAACAGGCCGATCAATACATGATGGGCTCGGGTTTCCATGTCAGACCTCGTTGAGCTGTTGAGCGGCCGTCAGCGCCGCGCGGCCGCGAGGGCCATGGAAGTATTCATGAATCCACGCGTCGTCGGTTTCCGAGACGACATCAATGGCATCGGCCACCAGCACTTTCTTCTGCGCCAGCACTGCCACTCGGTCGGTGATGGTGTAGAGCGTGTCGAGGTCGTGGGTCACCAGGAACACGCTAAGGCCCAAGGCATCGCGCAGGGTCAGGATCAGTTGATCGAAGGCGGCGGCACCAATCGGATCGAGACCGGCGGTGGGCTCGTCGAGAAACAGGATGTCCGGGTCCAGCGCCAAGGCCCGTGCCAGTGCCGCACGCTTGATCATGCCGCCGGACAGGGACGCGGGGTACTTGTCCGCCGCCGACAGCGGCAAGCCAGCCAGGGCCAGTTTTACCGCCGCCAGGTGCTCGGCTTCGTCACGGCTCAATCCCGCGTGTTCGATCAGGGGCAGGGCGACGTTCTCGGTCACCGTCAACGAAGAGAACAGGGCGCCTTTCTGGAACAGCACACCAAAGCGCCGTTCGATCAGGGAGCGCTCGTGCTCGGGCAGGGTCGGCAGGTTTTTACCGAAGACTTTCACCACGCCCTCGCTGGGCTGGCGCAAACCGACGATGCTGCGCAGCAGCACGGATTTACCGCTGCCGGATCCCCCGACCACGGCCAGGATCTCGCCCTTGTACAGATCCAGATCGAGGTTTTCGTGCACGCTCTGGCTACCGAAACGATTGCACAGCCCGCGGACTTCGATCACCGCCTCGGCGGGCGCTCGGGGTAAACGACTCACCAACTCATCTCCATGAAAAACAGCGCGGCCACGGCATCGAGCACGATCACCACGAAAATCGACTGCACCACGCTGGAGGTGGTGTGGGCGCCAACGGACTCCGCACTGCCGCTGACTTTAAAGCCTTCCAGGCAACCGATCGCTGCAATGAGAAACGCGAAGATCGGCGCTTTGACGATCCCCACCAGAAAGTGCTGGACGCCGATGTCCGACTGCAACAGCGACAGAAACATCGCCGGCGAAATATCCAGCGCTACCGCGCAGACGACGCCGCCACCGATAATCCCCGAGACCATCGCCAGAAAGGTCAGCATTGGCAAGGCGACCAGCAACGCCAGGACTCTCGGCACCACCAGCAACTCGATCGGGTCCAGGCCCAGGGTGCGAATGGCGTCGATTTCCTCGTTGGCTTTCATCGAGCCGATCTGCGCGGTGAACGCACTGGCGGTGCGCCCGGCCATCAGGATTGCGGTCAGCAGCACGCCGAATTCGCGCAGGAAGGCAAACGCCACCAGGTCCACGGTGAACACGCTGGCGCCGAAGGTGGTAAGCACCGTCGCCCCGAGAAAAGCCACCACGGCGCCCACCAGAAAGGTCAACAGGGCAACGATGGGCGCGGCGTCGAGACCGGTCTGTTCGATGTGCGCCACCATCGGCGTGATGCGCCAGCGGCTGGGGCGAAACAGACCACGCACGATGGTTTCCAGAATCAGGCCGACGAACCCCAACAATTGCAGGGTGTCCTGCCAGACCGCGTCCACCGCGCGGCCGATGCGGGTCAGCAATTGAATGCCGACGCTGATTTCCGGCTCCTTGAGCGGCACGCAGAAATCCGTCATCGACTGATAGACGGTTTGCAACAACGCGCGGTCGGCAGTGGAGAGGGTGCAATCGGGATGTTCGGCGGATCGACCCAGGCGCTCGGAACCCAACAGTTCCACCAGCAGCGAGGCGCCGGCCGTATCAAGGGCGCCGAGGCCATTGAGGTCGATGTGGGTGCTGTCGTCGTACTGGCCTTCGAGCTTTTCACTCAGGTGCTTGAGGTCGGCGTAATGGGCAAGCGTCCAGTCTCCCGTCACCCGAATCTGAGGCGGGGAGTGCGAGGTGTCCAGTTGGGCATTGCCGGCCACTGTGCTGCTGGTCATAAGCTCCGTGCTTTTTCGGCTATTACGCAGAGCTATGTAATAACACGAACTCACTCACTTTTCTTTGACCGGTGTGCTGTCTAATACCTTGAAGCGCAGCACACCGATCAATTGGCCGTCTTCGGTCAACACCCGCACCTGCCATTTGCCTGCCGGATTGCCAGGGAAGTTCTGCTTGTGAGTCCAGGCCCGGTAGCCTTCCTTGCGTCCACCGTGAATATCGAGAGGGATGCGATCGACCTCTTTGCCGTTGAATTGCCACACGTGATAAATCCGCTCGTCCAGTCCGCGTGGCGCGTTGATCGCCGTGTAGGCATAGAGGCCACCGCCGCGGATCTGCTCGGCGCTGACTTCTTCGAGGCTGGCGCCGGGGGTGCGATCCTGCATCTGCGTGCTGATGGCCACGTCGGTCATCCACAGGGTCGCGGGCGGTACCCACGAACGCAGTACCCAGCCGACACCGCCGATTCCCACGGTAATACTCAGGATCGCCAGGGCATTGCGCACGGTGCGGATCGGAAAGATCGACGCCAGGCTGGGGAACGACAACAGCACGGCGATGCCCAGTGCCCATTTGAAGCTTTGCGAGGTGGTCAGGTGCATGATCACCGGCAATGCGGTGAGCAGGGCGGCGAACAGGGTCAGGGTGTGCAGCGCCAGAAACGCCCAACGCCGGGGTGCCAGCCACTTGTAGTAGAGCGGGTCGATGATGGAAATCAGCGCCGCGATACCCAACAGCCCGGTGAAGAACAACTGGCCGCTGTTCCACGTCGTGGTGATGAAAAAGAACGGCAGGACGAAGAACAGGCTTTCCTGGTGAATCATCTGCGTCGCGTAACGCAGCAGTGGCTGGGGGATTTCCCGCTTGAAGATTCTGGTGAACAGCTTGGTCAGGCTGTTTTCCAGCATCAGCCAGACCCAGCTGATCAGCATGATGGTGGTGATCCAGCTCGCCAGACCCTGCTGGCGATCCACCAGAATGAAGCTGCCGATTCCGGAGATAAAGCCACCGGCCGCGATGACCCCGGGGTAACGCTTCATCAGCTCGAGGATGCGCTGGACGAAGAGGGTCAGGGTCGGCATTCGGCGGTTCACATTAGTCGTAGGAAAAATCCCTGACAGATTACCGCCTCATCGGCGAACGTGCTTACTTTCTGCGATGAAAACGCCATGCCGCCAGGCTCAGCAGCAACAACCCCGACAACCCGGCGATCATCCACATCAATTGGTCATAACTCACCAACGGTTTTTCGATCCGCATATAGCCCGGTTGCAAGAGCAATTCGCGCATGGCCTTGTTCGCTTGCGCCAGCGTGACGGCTTGCAACTCCCTGACCGGGTTGGCGAAACGGCCGTCTGCATAGTCTCCCAGAGAACTCCAGTAGTAATCGGCCAGGGCGCTGTTGCCTTGAACGGCCCACGACTGGCGGGCGATGGCGGCCTGTTTGAGGCGATTGAAGGTCTCGGCGTTGAGACCATCCTTGAGCAAACCGGCCTTCAGCTCATCCAGCACCTCTTGCGCTTCGGCCACGTCGTCGCGATCCAGGTCGGCATTCAGGCTCATGAAGCCAACGCCGCCAAACACCTCGCGCTCGGCCCAGGGACCATAGGACAAGCTGTGCGCCAGGCGCAGTTGGCGATAGAGTGCCCAGTCCAGATAGTCCTTGAGCAGGTCGAAGGTTTCATCGTGCTGATTGTCCAGTACCGGCTCCGGTACCAGCCAGTGCAGCTTGGCCCCACCACCGACGAAGCCGCGAATCAGGTTGCGCTCATGGGCCGCGCTGGCCTGGATTTGTGGCAGGGGCGGGTGCTCTGTCGGGTCGATGGCGGTCAGCGCGCCATAAGCCCGATCCAGATAGGCCGGCAGCAAGCGGTCGAGGTCGCCGACGACAATCAGCGTCATGTTGTTGGGCGCGTACCAGCCCTTGCGCACGTTCTCCAGCTGTTCGCGGGTCAGGTGATGGACTTGCGCACGCTCAGGGCATTTGAGGCCCAGTTCCACGGCCAGTTGTTTGCTGGCGGTATTGCCCAGGTCCTGGCGATCCAGCCAGCGTTGCAGGTGGGTGTAGTGGCCACCATCTTCACGCTCGACCACTTGCTTGGCGGCGTGGATGGCGTCGTCGTCGAAATGAGTCTGCGTCAGCAACGCCAATAGCAGATCGAGCACCTTGCGCTGGTTTTTCGCCGGGGCTTCGATCACAAAGGTGGTGTCGGCGTTGCTGGTGAAAGCATTCCACTCGCCGCCCAGCGCCTGCATGCGCTCCTCCAGGCCGCCTTCACCGCTGGCGTCGATGCCGCTGAACAGCAGGTGTTCGAGCAGGTGCGGCAATTCTTTATCGGCGCAACCGAAATCATCCAGGCCTACCCCGACCACCAACCGGATCGCCACGTGGCCGCGCTCAGGGGCGGGCTTGAGCAACAACTGCAAACCGTTGCGCAGGGTGTAGCCTTCGACCTGGAAGCGATCCAGGGCAAACGAAGGGAATGAGCCAAGCAACAGACAGGCGAACAACAGGCAACGCATAACGAGCTTCCATACGGCTGATTGGAGATCCGTGTCGCTTTCCAGGCAGCCATCGCGAGCAGGCTCGCTCCCACAGGGTTCTCAAATCAACTGTGGGAGCGAGCCTGCTCGCGATGATCTTGAACCCGAAACCAATGTTACTGACTGACCACCGTGCCAGACGTTCAAGGCGAATGCGTGATATCAGCCAAATCGTCGACCGCCAGCGCGCCAGTGTCGGAAGTTTCCAACACCACGTAGGCACTGCTGCAAAACAGCGAATTCAACCGCTTCATGTCGGCGATCAACTCCAGGTGCAGCGAACTGGTCTCGATACTTTGCACGATCTTACGTTGCAAACGACTGACATGCGCGTGGGCCAGGCGGCGTTCCTGTGCGCGAAAGCGACGTTTCTCACGCAGCAACTGGCGGGCACTTTCCTTGTCGGCACTCAGGAACACCGACAAGCCCAGGCGCAGGTTGGAGATCAACTGGCTGTGCAGCCCGGCCAACTCTTCCAGCCCCACTTCGGAAAACGACCGGCGCTGGGAGGTTTTCTGTTGCTGGACTTTGCGCAGCATGCGCTCGATCAAGTCACTGGCAAGCTTGAGGTTGATCGCCAGTTCGATGATTTCCGCCCAGCGCCGGCTGTCCTGGTCACTCAAGTCTTCCCGGGGCATTTGCGCCAGATACAGCTTGATCGCGCTGTAGAGCGCCTCCACGTCATCACTCAGACGACGCATCTCCTGGGTCACTGCAGTTTGCTTGCCGTGCAGCACGTCGAGCGTGGCTTCCAGCATGTTGTCGATCAGATCGCCCATGCGCAGGGTTTCCCGGGCCGCGTTGGCCAATGCCAGGCTTGGCGTGACCAATGCTGTCGGGTCAAGGTGCCGGGGTTTGGCCATACCGTTGGTTTGCGGACGTTCGGGCAGTATCCACGCACAGAACCTGGCCATCGGCCCGACACTGGGCAGCAGGATCAGGCAACGCGCGGTGTTGTAGAGCAGGTGGAAGCCGATCACCATCTCCTGGGGGCTGAAGTCGAGGCTGTCGATCCAGTGCACCAAGGGGTCGAGCACGGGAATGATCAGCAACAGCCCGATCATCTTATACAACAGGCTGCCCAACGCCACTTGGCGGCCGGCGGCGTTCTGCATGCTGGTGCTGAGGAACGCGAGAATGCCGCTGCCGATGTTGGCGCCGATCACCAGGCCGATGGCCACCGGCAGGCTGATCACGCTGGCGCCGGCGAGGGTCGCGGTCAGCAGGACCGCCGCCAGGCTGGAGTAGGAAATCATCGCGAACAACGCGCCGACCAGGGCGTCGAGCAAAATGTCGCCGGTCAGCGAGGCGAAAATCACTTTCACCCCTTGGGCGTGGGTGATCGGCGCGGCTGCTTCGACAATCAGTTGTAGCGCCAGAATGATCAACCCCAGGCCGATGCTGACCCGGCCCATTTGCCCTAGTCGCGTCTGTTTGCGCGACAGGAAGAAAATCACCCCGAGAAAAATCAGCAGTGGCGAGAGCCATGACAGATCAAAGGTCAGCACCCGTGCCATCAACGCCGTACCGACATCGGCCCCCAGCATGGTTGCCAGGGCAGGGGTCAGCGCCATCAGGCCCTGGCCGACAAACGACGTGACGAGCATCGCCGTGGCGTTACTGCTCTGGACCATCGCGGTCACGACGATCCCCGAGATGAACGCCAACCAGCGCTTGGACATGTTCTGGCCGATGACGTGGCGCAGGTTGGAACCGTAGACCCGCAAGATGCCGGTTCGGACGATATGCGTGCCCCAGATCAGCAAGGCCACGGCTGAGAGCAAATTGAGCAGGGTGAGCATGCTGGCCCCCTGTGGTGGTAGCGCCCCAAAGGAGCAAGTTGGCGGTGCCGCGCGACATTCTACGTTCTGTAGTTAAGCTGTAGTTGGCTAACGGTCTGGACGCCAGCATCGCATAGCTAAAGACGCGATTGAAATGAAACTGTCATGAAAACAGGCTGGACCGGCCCACCCAAAACAATTGTGGGAGCGGGCTTGCTCGCGAAAGCGTTGTGTCAGGCAACAATGATGTCGACTGACACTCCGTCTTCGCGAGCAAGCCCGCTCCCACAGGTTTTGCGTATTACCGCATTCGGCTTACTGCCCCGGAATGTCCTTGCGCAGTTTCACCGGGTCTTGCTGCTTCTTCTTTCTCGCAATGGCGGTGCGCATCTTGATATTGATCGCCTCCACCGCCAGCGAGAACGCCATGGCGAAGTAGACGTAGCCTTTTGGCACGTGCACGTCGAAGGATTCGGCAATCAGCACCATACCGACGATCAACAGGAACGCCAGCGCCAGCATCTTCAGAGAAGGGTGCTTGTCGATGAACGCGCTGATAGTGCCCGAGGCTAGCATCATCACCAACACCGCCACGACAATCGCCGCCACCATGACCGGTACATGGGAAACCATGCCGACGGCAGTGATCACCGAGTCCAGGGAGAACACGATGTCGATGATCGCGATCTGGATGATGGTGTAGAGAAAGTTGCCGCCCTTCATCGAAGGCTCGTCATCGCTTTCGTCTTCACCTTCCAGCGCGTGGTACATCTCTTGCGAGCTCTTCCACAGCAGGAACAAGCCACCGAAGAACAGGATCAGGTCACGCCCGGAGATGCCCTGGCCGAACACTTCGAACAGGTCGGAGGTAAGGCGCATGACCCAAGTGATCGACAACAGCAACAGAATCCGCGTGACCATGGCCAGCGCCAGGCCGAAAATCCGGGTGCGCTGTTGCATGTGCTTGGGCATGCGGCTGACCAGGATCGAAATCATGATGATGTTATCGATACCCAGGACGATTTCCAGGGCAGTCAGGGTAAAGAAGGCAACCCAGATTTCAGGGTTGGTCAGCCATTCCATGTGTATTCCTTTGAGCGATTGTTAAACCAAAAAGGGCCCCGACTTCAAACCGCGAAGCCTGGACCCGAAATGGTGAGTCTTGGGCTTATAGAGTGCTGAACAGCGGAAAAATCCCCATCAGCAATGCAGCAACCAGTATGCACATGCAAACCAGCACTGCCCACTTCAGGGTGAAGCGCTGGTGATCACCGAAGTCGATGCCAGCCAGGGCCACCAAGAGGTAAGTCGATGGTACCAGCGGGCTCAACAAGTGGACGGGCTGACCGACGATCGAGGCACGTGCCATTTCCACCGCGGTAATACCGTAATGGCTGGCGGCTTCGGCCAGTACCGGCAACACGCCGTAATAAAATGCATCATTCGACATGAAGAAGGTGAATGGCATGCTCACCAACGCCGTGATCACTGCCAGGTATGGGCCGAGGAAGTCCGGAATCACCGACAGCAGGCTTTTGGACATGGCATCGACCATGCCAGTGCCCGACAGGATACCGGTGAAGATACCCGCGGCAAAGATTAGCCCGACCACCGCCAGCACGCTACCGGCGTGGGCCGCGACGCGATCCTTCTGCTGTTGCAGGCACGGGTAGTTGACGATCATCGCGATACTGAACGCCACCATGAACAGCACCGGCAGCGGCAACAGGCCGGCGATCAGGGTGCACATCAGGACCAGGGTCAGGGCGCCGTTGAACCAGATCAGACTCGGCCGACGTGCGTCCGGGAATTGCGAAACGGTGATCTCGCTGTGATCGACCTCATCGCCGACCAGATGCAACTCCCCCAGACGCGCACGTTCACGCTTGCCGTAGAAGTAGGCAATGGCAAGGATGGCCAGGACCCCGGCGGCCATCGCGGGAATCATCGGCACGAAGATGGCCGATGGATCGACGTGCAGCGCACTGGCGGCACGGGCGGTCGGGCCACCCCACGGAGTCATGTTCATCACGCCACCGGCGAGGATGATCAAGCCGGCCATGATCCGCGGGCTCATGCCGATACGACTGTAGAGCGGCAGCATGGCGGCCACGCAGATCATGTAGGTGGTCGCGCCGTCACCATCGAGGGAAACGACGAGCGCCAGGACGGCGGTACCCACCGACACTTTCAACGGGTCGCCCTTGACCATTTTGAGGATCTTGCGCACGGCCGGGTCAAACAGGCCGGAGTCGATCATCAGGGCAAAGTACAGAATTGCGAACATCAGCATCACGCCGGTTGGCGCGAGCTTGGTAATGCCTTCGAGCATCATCGGGCCGATTTTCGGGCCGAAACCGCCAAACAAGGCGAAAACGATCGGGATGATGATCAAGGCGATCAACGCGGACAGGCGCTTGGTCATGATCAGGAACATGAACGTGATGACCATGGCGAAGCCAAGGAAAGTCAGCATGGGAATACTCCAGGCGTAGCGCGGCTAGGGAAATGGGCGGATCGGATGGGATCAGCGCAGAACGGGAAGCACGAGACGTACGGGCGGAGTTGCAGCGAAGCGGCGAAGAGAAGAGGACATCAGGGTCACCATTGTTGTTGTTTAATGGGCTGGGCGAACAATCGAACATTCGCTTTAGCCAACCGGTCTGTTGCCGGCAGTGAGGGCGATCCTAATCGGGGAAGCTTTCAGCCAGCTTTCGCCGATGAAAGCATTGACCGGATGCGCAACCGGTCGTCGGACCGGGGCAGGGAGGGGAGACCGAGTTGTGCCCTTCGCGAGCAGGCTCGCTCCCACAATGGTTTTGATCCCCTGTGGGAGCGAGCCTGCTCGCGAAGACGTCAGTGAAAATGCATCAGGAGAAACAGCATGGTCGATATGCATACCGGCGGCTGCCATTGCGGACAGCTTCGCTATCAATTCAGCGGCCCATTGCACGATATCGCCCATTGCCATTGCTCGATTTGCCGGCGGGTCAGCGGCGGTATCGTAACCACCTGGATCACAGTGCCGGCATCGACCTTTCAATGGCTGGCGGGAAAACCGGCGCGTTACGAGTCTTCGCTAACCTGCGCGCGCTTTTTCTGTGGTAACTGCGGGGCGCAACTGGCATTGGTGACTCACCTGAGCCCGGGCAGCATCGACGTAACCATCGCTACCCTCGATCACCCGGAAAAGGCCCCAGCCGAACGCCACATCTGGACCGACAGCCGCCTGCCGTGGTTGCATCTGGATGAGCATTTACCGGGCGAAGCCGAAGAAACACTCTGATCAGAAAATAGACAGGTCGAGCGGGCGAATCGCGCCCATCCAGATCGCGTGCTCGCTGTGATCCAGCAAATCGTCCCCGGTGTCGGGGTGCAGGAACACCACCAACCCCTTGCGGTTGAGTGCCAACCACGGCAATACCTCACCGATGAGCTCAGGGCCGAACGCCAGTTGGCAGCTCCAATCCGGGTGTGGGCCAACGGGGCGTTCGTGTACCCGGCCCATTTTCAGCGGGAACAATTGCGCCGCTTGCTCACACAGGGCCCGCGCCTGGTCGATGGTGCTGGCATCGAAATAGACATGGGCGTGGTAACCCTTGATCCGTTGCATCTGAATCCCTCCAAAACCGAGTCGAACCCTCACCATTTCCTGTAGGTCGAATGCCATACAGGAAGGAAAACAAGGGAGTTCAGCCATGAAAAATGCCGAAACCCCGGTGGTGAAAGTGGTGCTTTATGGTGCCATGAGTAGCCTGGGCAGTGCGCTGATGGCTGAAATGCTGCGGCGCCAACATGAAGTGATCGCCATTCTCGATGACTTGACGGCACTGGCACCGCGCCCGGGCTTGCGAACCAAGACTGGCGATCTTTTCGACGCGCAACGGGTCAAGCAAAGCGTGGCCGGCAGTTCGGCGGTTATCTGTTTATTAGACGCACCCGGTTTGCCATTCAACAGTGAACACGTGGAGAAAAACATTGTGCCCGGCCCGGTCGAGCAGGTGTTGGCGGTGGATGCATTGCTCGATGGCATGCAGGCAGCGGGTATCGCTCGGTTATTTCTAGTGGGGGACTTTGAGATCCTGGACGATCCTGAAATCGAAGACGGGTTGCAGCGCCACGCTGCGGAAGAAATCCGCGAAGCGCTACAAAGCAGTGCCTTGCACTGGACGATGGTGAACGCCCCGCGCGGAGTGCCTGGCTTGACCATCGAACATTTCAGCCAGATTGGCGGCAACCTTGAGCCGGGGCTGGCCGAGCCGCTGGCACGTTTGGCCCGCACGGCAGTGGGGATCGCTGATGAGTTGCATCTGAACCTGCATATTGGCGAGCACGTAAATTTTGTTGCCACCGATAGCTAGATCGCAATTGAGGGCAGTGCCATCCCGCTCAACGATTGCGCACTGCTGGCCTGCTCGGCCATCAACCAATCGACAAACTGCTGGATCAAGGCGCCACGCCGTTTGCGTTGTGGTAACACGACGTAATAACCCAGCCTGGAGATCACCGTTTCGGCAATCGGTCGACACAACAAACCTTGTGCCAGCAAGTTATCCACAAGGTGCCGCCAGCCAATCGCCACGCCCTGGCCGCCAATGGCGGCCTGAATCAACAAGGTGTAATTATCGAAACGCAATTGGCCGGGCGCCGGGGGCGAGGTGATGCCCAACTCGCGGAAGACCCCGCTCCAGTCAAACCAGAGGCTGCTGTTTTCGCCACGCAGGTGCAGAAGTGGAAACTCCAACAATGATCGAGCGGGTAGGGGCAGGGCACGATCATTCAGTAGTTGCGGGCTGCACACCGGGAACACTTCCTCGCTGAACAGCCAACGACTCTCGCCTTGCTTGAAGCGGCCATCGCCGAACAGCACTGCTACATCGATATCGCTGCGCAACATGTTATGGCTACGTTCACTGGTCACCAGACTGACGTCGACCTGTGGGTTGGCCGCGTGAAAGCGGTGCAACCGAGGCATCAGCCAATAGGCGGCAAAGGCAAAATCGGTAGCGACTTGTAGCACTTCATGCTGATGTTGGGCGCTAATTGCGCTCAATCCTGCATCGATATTCTGCAAACCCAGCTGAACTTGTTCGAATAGGATAGCTCCCGCCTCAGTCAGTTCGATGCCGCGATAGATGCGGTCGAACAGTCGAGCCCCCAACTGCTCCTCCAGTCGTTTGATTTGCTGGCTGACCGCCGGCTGCGTGGTTCCCAGTTCGACCGCCGCTGCCGTAAAGCTGCGTTGCCGGGCCGCTGATTCGAAAGCGCGGAGCAAATCCAGAGAAAGGTCACCAAGCGCGTCATACATAAGCTGTGCTTATCCTAGTCATTGCCGCCCGTGGGCTTTACCGCAAAGTGTATGGGTTACATCCTCGACCCCAGCACTCTCGCATAAACATCCACTATGGAATGCCGCGATCACATGAAGCGCAAGAACATTCTTTTCATCATGGCCGATCAAATGGCCGCGCCAATGTTGCCGTTCTACGGCCCTTCGCCTATCAAATTGCCTAATCTGAGCCGCCTCGCCGCCGAGGGCGTGGTATTCGACAGCGCTTATTGCAACAGCCCGCTGTGCGCACCTTCGCGCTTCACCCTGGTCAGCGGTCAGCTGCCGAGCAAGATCGGTGCCTATGACAACGCAGCGGATTTCCCCGCCGATGTGCCGACTTATGCCCATTACCTGCGGCGCCTAGGCTACCGCACCGCGCTGTCAGGCAAGATGCATTTCTGTGGTCCGGACCAACTGCACGGTTATGAAGAGCGCCTGACCAGCGATATCTACCCGGCCGATTACGGTTGGGCGGTGAATTGGGACGCACCGGATGTGCGTCCGACCTGGTACCACAACATGTCCTCGGTGCTGCAGGCAGGCCCCTGCGTGCGCACCAACCAACTGGATTTCGATGAAGAGGTGGTGTTCAAGGCGCAGCAGTACCTGTTCGACCACATTCGCGAGGATGGCGACCAGCCGTTTTGCCTGACGGTCTCGATGACTCACCCCCACGATCCCTACACAATTCCCAAGGCCTTCTGGGACCTGTACGACGACGCTGACATTCCGTTGCCGGCAACACCGGATCAACACGACCTCGATCCACACGCCCAGCGATTGCTCAAGGTCTATGACCTGTGGGACAAACCGCTGCCTGTGGATAAAATCCGCGACGCTCGCCGTGCCTACTTCGGTGCATGCAGCTATATCGACAGCAACGTCGGCAAACTCCTGCAAACCCTTGAGGAGACCGGGCTGATCGATGACACCATCATCGTATTTTCCGGCGACCACGGTGACATGCTCGGCGAACGGGGCCTCTGGTACAAAATGCACTGGTATGAGATGGCCGCTCGTGTCCCCCTGTTGATAAGTGCTCCAGGGCAATTCGGCGCCGGCCGGGTCAGTGCATCGGTATCCACCGCCGACCTGTTGCCGACCTTTGTGGAACTGGCCGGCGGCACTCTGGATCCGGGCTTGCCGCTCGATGGTCGTTCGCTGGTTGCGCATCTGCGAGGGCAGGGCGGACACGATGAAGTGTTCGGCGAATACATGGCCGAAGGCACTATCAGTCCATTGATGATGATTCGTCGTGGCGCTTACAAGTTCATCTACAGTGAAGATGACCCCTGTCTGCTCTTCGATGTAGTCAATGACCCGCGAGAACTGGAAGAACTCAGCCAATCGCCGCAACATCGTCAAATTTTCGACGATTTTCTCGCCGAAGCTCGCGCCAAATGGGACATTCCAGCCATCCATCTACAGGTGCTCGCGAGCCAGCGGCGCCGGCGTTTCGTCGCCGATGCCCTGACCATCGGCAAGCTGAAGAGCTGGGATCACCAGCCACTGGTGGATGCCAGTCAGCAATACATGCGCAATCACATCGACCTCGACGATCTGGAGCGCAAAGCACGTTATCCACAACCCTGCCAAAACCAATAATGTTAAGGGGAAGTCCATGCAAAGGTTATCCACAGTACTGACGGTCGGACTTCTGGCCCTGGGCAGTGCATCGGTGTATGCCGATCAAAGTTGCGAGACGGTGAAAATGGCCGACCCTGGCTGGAGCGATATCGCCGCCACCAACGCCATCACCGGGTTTCTGCTGGACGGCATGGGCTACAAGGCCAAGGTCGACACCCTCGCGGTGCCGATTACCTTTGGCGGGCTCAAGGATGGCCAGGTGGATGTTTTCCTCGGCAACTGGATGCCGGCGCAGCAGGGTTTCTACGACAAGTTCGTCGCCACCGGGGACGTCACGCAACTGGCGAAGAACCTCGACGGCACCGAGTTCACCCTCGCTGTCCCGGATTACGTCTGGGATGCCGGTGTGCATAACTTTGCCGACCTGAACAAATACGCCGACAAGTTCGACCACAAGATCTATGGCATCGGGTCTGGCGCACCGGCGAACATTTCGCTGCAAGAGATCATCAAGAAAAATGATTTCGACATGGGTCAGTGGAAACTGATCGAATCCAGCGAGCAGGCCATGCTTGCGGAAGTGTCCCGCGCGGTGAAGAAACAGAAGTTCGTGACCTTCCTCGGCTGGACGCCGCACCCAATGAATGTGCAGCTGAAAATGCATTACCTGAAGGGTGGCGAGAAGTACTTTGGCGATACCGGCAGCGTCCACACCCTGACCCGCAAAGGTTATGCACAGGCCTGCCCGAACGTCGGCAAGCTGCTCACCAACCTGAGCTTCACCCAGGAGATGGAGAACAGCATCATGGCCGAGGTGGTGAACAAGAAAGTCAGCAATGCCGATGCGGCCAAGGCGTGGATCAAGGCCAACCCGGCAGTGCTGGACAAGTGGCTCGATGGCGTGAAGACCGTGGATGGCAAAGATGCGTTGCCGGCAGTGAAAGCCAAGCTCTGACCACCCGACCTGTGGCGAGGGGATTTATCCCCGCTGGGCCGCGAAGCGGCCCCAAAGCATGCAATTAATTAACGACTGCTTCGCAGCCGAACGGGGATAAATCCCCTCGCCACATGGATTGCGTCGTCCTGATACCCTTGTGCAAAACCCAATCCGAGAGGACCCATGGCCCTTCCCAGCCGCCATTCACTCTTCCCATTCCTCACATGGTTACCCAGGCAAACCCGCGCCAGCGTCGGTCGTGACCTGATCGTCGGCCTCAGTGGCGCGATTCTCGCGTTGCCGCAATCCATCGCCTACGCGCTGATTGCCGGCCTCCCACCGGAATACGGCTTGTATGCGGCGATCATCCCGGTGTTGATCGCTTGCCTGTGGGGCTCGTCGTGGCATTTGATCTGCGGTCCGACGGCGGCCATTTCCATCGTCCTGTACGCCAGCGTCAGTCCCCTGGCCATTCCTGCAACGCAGGACTACGTCACCGTGATCCTGTTGCTGACCCTTCTGGCAGGGATTTTCCAGTGGCTGCTGGGGTTGCTGCGCTTTGGTGCGCTGGTCAATTTCGTCTCTCATTCGGTGGTGCTTGGCTTCACCCTTGGCGCGGCGGTGGTCATTGCCGTCGGCCAGTTGCCCAACTTGCTGGGGCTGGAGCTGCCCAGCCAAGCCACCGCACTGGACAGTTTCATCACACTGACCGCACACCTGGGTGAAGTGGATAAACCTTCGCTCATTCTCGGATTGGCCACCGTGGCGGTCGGCTTGATCCTCAAGCTGTGCTTGCCGCGCTGGCCGACGCTGCTGATTACCCTGGTGCTGGCTGCCGTGCTGGTCTGGCTCTGGCCCTCCATGTTCGGTCACGTAAAGTTGGTGAGCGCCTTCACCGGTAAGCTACCGCCTTTTAGCCCATTGCCGTTGGACCTCGACCTGATCCTGCGCCTGTTGCCCAGTGCCGTGGCGGTCGGAATGCTCGGGCTGGTCACCAGCCTGTCGATTGCCCGTTCGCTGTCGGCGCGCTCGCAACAGTTGCTCGACGCCAATCAGGAAGTCCGGGCCCAAGGTTTGTCCAATATTGCCGGCGCGTTTTTTTCCGGATCGCTGTCGGCCGGCTCCTTCACTCGTTCAGGCCTGAGCTACGAAGCGGGGGCCTGTTCGCCGTTGGCGGGAGTCTTTTCGGCTTTGTGGGTAGCGTTGTTCGCCGTTTTCGGTGCCAGTCTGATCGCACGCATTCCCATCCCGGCCATGGCCGGCAGTATTTTGCTGATCGCCTGGGGCCTGGTGGACCATCGTGGCATTCGGGCGTTGCTACGGGTCAGCCGCGCCGAGTTCGTGGTCATGGGCCTGACCTGTGTCGCCACGCTGCTGCTGGAACTGCAGACAGCGATCTATGCCGGGGTGCTGGCATCGCTGTTCTTTTACCTCAAGCGCACCTCGCAACCAAGGGTGCAGCATTTGCGTGACGGCGATGAAGACATTCTGCGGGTCGGGGGCTCGATCTTTTTCGGCGCAAGCCACTACCTGCAAGTTCGCCTGCAGCGAATGCAGGGTGCACGCGTGGTGATCGAGGCGCAGCAGATCAACTTCATCGACTATTCAGGGGTTGAGATGCTGCATCAGGAAGCACGGCGGTTACTGCGCCAGGACCGCAGCCTGACCCTGCGCCGGGCTCGGCCGCAGGTGGTGGATGAATTGAGGAAGCTGGAAGGGGCAGAGAAATGCCCGATCCGGTTTGAAGACTGAAACAACCTGATACGTGTAGGAGCGAGCCTGCTCGCGATGGACGTCAACGATAACGCGTGCATTCAGGATGCATGCGTTGTCCTTGGGTTCTTCGCGAGCAGGCTCGCTCCTACAGGGGGCTTACGCAGCCAGTTGCCGACGAAGCTCGGCCAACACCGGCGCCGTATCCGGACGGACCCCGCGCCACAGGAAGAAGGCTTCCGCCGCCTGCTCGGCCAGCATCCCCAGCCCATCCATCGACACCGCCGCGCCATGCTCGCTGGCCCAACGGCAAAACGAGGTCGGCTCCTTGCCGTACATCATGTCGTAGCACACCGTCTTGCCCGGTTCGATCAGGCTGGCGGCAATCGGCGGCACATCGCCCGACAGACTCGCGGACGTCGCATTGATGATCAGGTCTACCGACTCTTGCAGCCAGTCATAACCACTGGCCGATACCGGGCCCAGATCGCAGAACAGTTCGGCCAGCAACTCGGCTTTGTCCACCGTACGGTTGGCGATGACCACCGACGCCGGTTGCTCAGCCAACAACGGCTCCAACGCACCGCGCACTGCGCCACCGGCACCGAGCAGCAGGATGCGCTTGCCCTTGAGGCTGAACCCGGCATTGACCGTCAGGTCCCGTACCAGGCCAGCACCGTCGGTGTTATCGCCCAGCAAACTGCCATCTTCCAGCTTGCTCAGTGTGTTCACCGCGCCGGCCCGCTGTGCCCGCGCCGTGAGGTTGTCGGCCAGGCGATAAGCCTCTTCCTTGAATGGCACTGTCACATTCGCACCACGGCCTTCGAGGAAAAACGCCCGGGCACAGCTCGAAAAATCATCGAGTGGCGCCAGTGAAGTGCTGTAGTCGAGTTTCTGCCCGGTCTGCTCGGCGAACAGACGATGAATCAACGGCGATTTGCTGTGGCCAATCGGGTTACCGAATACGACGTAACGGTCCATCTGGATTCCTCGTTCAGGCCTTGGCCAACCAATCGCGATCTTGCAGGAAATACTCAGTCAGGCGCGCTTCTTCGCTGCCAGGCTCGGCTTTCCAGTCGTAACCCCAGCGGACTTGCGGTGGCAGCGACATGAGAATCGACTCGGTGCGACCGCCCGATTGCAGCCCGAACAAGGTGCCACGGTCGTAGACCAGGTTGAATTCGACGTAACGCCCACGACGGTACTCCTGGAACTCCCGCTGCTTGGCGGTATAGGCGTCGTTTTTGCGGCGCTGCACGATGGGCAGGTACGCCTCGATGTAGGCGTCACCGATAGCACGCATGAACGCGAAGCTGGTGTCGAAATCCCACTCATTCAGGTCATCGAAAAACAAGCCGCCGATTCCCCGCGGTTCGTGGCGATGCTTGATGTAGAAGTAGCTGTCGCACCAGGCCTTGTAACGCGGGTAGACGTCCGCACCGAAAGGCGCACAGGCCTGTTCGGCGACGCGGTGCCAGTGCACGCAATCTTCTTCATTGCCGTAGTACGGTGTCAGGTCGAAGCCGCCGCCAAACCACCAGACCGGCTCTTCACCTTCTTTTTCGGCGATGAAAAACCGCACGTTGCCGTGGGAAGTCGGTACATGCGGGTTGTGCGGGTGGATCACCAGCGATACACCCAGGGCCTCGAAACCGCGTCCGGCCAGTTCCGGCCGGTGGGCACTGGCCGACGGTGGCAAACCGCTGCCGAAGACGTGGGAAAAGTTGACGCCGCCTTTTTCGATGACCGCGCCATTTTCGACCACTCGGGTGCGTCCGCCACCGCCGGCAGGCCGGGTCCAGGCGTCTTCGACGAAGCGCGTACCGCCGTCTTCGGCCTCCAGGGCAGCGCAAATACGGTCTTGCAGATCGAGCAGGTAGGCTTTAACGGCCTCGGTGCGGGTAGTCATGGCATCACCTTGGATCGGGCAAAGCTACGCGGCGCTCCACAGGAGCCAGCCTGCGCAAATGGGCGCGTAGCATACCACCGCCGAAGCGCTCGTCGCAGTTGACGCAGATCACGCTTCGCAGTCCCATAGGTCGCTTGGTAAAACAATCTCAGGAGAGTGCAGATGGCAAAGCGTATCCAGTTCCGTGCCCACGGTGGCCCCGAAGTGCTTGAGTATGTCGATTATCAGCCCTCCGAGCCCGGCCCGCAGCAGGTCCGCGTGACCAACAAGGCCATCGGCCTGAACTTCATCGACACCTATTACCGCAGCGGCCTTTATCCGCCACCGGCTCTGCCATCGGGGGTCGGTTCGGAAGGCGCGGGCGTTGTCGAAGCGGTCGGTAGCGAAGTGACCCGATTCAAGGTCGGCGATCGCGTGGCTTACGGCAGTGGCCCGTTGGGTGCCTACAGCGAGGTCCACGTCTTGCCCGAGGCCAACCTGGTACACCTTCCGGACGCCATCAGTTTCGAGCAGGCTGCGGGTGTGATGCTCAAGGGCCTGACCGTGCAGTACCTGCTGCGCCAGACCTATGAACTCAAGGGGGGCGAGACCATCCTGTTCCACGCCGCTGCCGGTGGCGTCGGTTCCCTGGCCTGCCAATGGGCCAAGGCCTTGGGCGTGAAGTTGATCGGCACCGTGAGCTCGGCGCAGAAAGCCGCGCTGGCCAAGGCCAATGGTGCCTGGGCGACCATCGACTACAGCCATGAAAACGTCGCGCAACGCGTACTGGAATTGACTGACGGCAAAAAGGTCCCGGTGGTGTACGACGGCGTCGGCAAGGACACTTGGCTGACCTCTCTGGACTGCGCGGCGCCCCGTGGGCTGGTCGTGAGCTTCGGCAATGCGTCCGGGGCGGTGGACGGGGTGAACCTGGGGATTCTGGCGGGGAAAGGCTCGTTGTACGTCACTCGCCCGACGCTGGCGACCTACGCCAATAACGCGGAAAACCTGCAGCGTATGGCCGATGAACTGTTCGAGATGATCATCAGCGGCAAAGTGAAGGTGGATATCAGCCAGCGTTATCCATTGGCGGACGCAGCGAAGGCGCAGACCGAGTTGTCCGCGCGGCGTACGACCGGATCGGTCATTTTATTGCCTTGAAGGCCTCTTCGCGAGCAAGCCCGCTCCTACAGGTTTTGTGTCGATCACAGAACCCTGTAGGAGCTGGCTTGCCAGCGAAGAACGATGACGCGGTATCAGTCCGGGCGCACAACATGCCCGGTCGCCAGATCCCGGATAACACTCGGGTTCTTGCGCCCACCCAGGTTCCCACCCAACACCAGATCAACCTGACCACGGAAATACTGCTCCACGCGAATCCGCGTGCGCGCTGCCGGCCGGCCCTGGGGGTTGGCGGACGTCGACACCAACGGCCCGACCAGTGCGCACAATTCCCGCACCTGCGGGTGATCGCTGACCCGCAGCGCCACCGTTTCATGCACGCCGGTAATCCACTGCGGCAGCATGTTCTGATGCGGCACCAACCAGGTGTTCGGCCCCGGCCAGGTGCTGGCCATGCGATCCATCCACAGCTCGGGAAAATCGTCAAAGAGGAAGTCGAACTGGCGGATATTGTCGGCCACCAGTATCAGGCCCTTGTCCACGGACCGCCCCTTGATCAGCAGCAAACGATCCACTGCCTCTTCATCCCACGGGTCGCAACCCAGACCCCAGACAGCTTCGGTTGGGTAGGCAATCACCGCCCCTGCGCGAATTGCTCGTGCGGCTTGCTGCACACGCCAACTGTTGACCATGAAAAATTCTCCAGAATAAGGCTCTGCGCAGTTTACCGATCTTCCTCGTAAAACCTAGCTTACCCGCGCAAACCAGCGCCCGTTTTCGCAGACTGCGCGGCCATCCATTTCCAGCTCCGTCAACGTCGCCAGGACCTTGGGCAAGGTCCAACCGCTGGCATCGGCCAGTGCTTCACTGGTGTGGGGGGCCGCGTGGAGCAGTACAAGTAGCGGATGACTCGTTACGGTCGCGAGTGTTTCTGTTGAAAACGGTAGCTGCTGCCAGCCGCGCAAGGCTTCGAGGATATGCTCGATGGTTTCCACCAGCACGGCGCCGTCGCGGATCAACTGATGGCAACCGCGAGCACCGGGATGATGAATCGACCCTGGAATCGCATACACCTCGCGCCCCTGTTCCGCCGCCAGCCTGGCCGTGATCAACGAACCACTGGCAACACTGGCTTCAACCACCAGCACGCCGAGGGACAAACCGCTGATGATCCGGTTGCGTCGGGGGAAGTTGCTGGCGCTCGGAGCGGCGTCCAGCGGAAACTCCGAGAGCACCGCGCTGCCCGATGCGATCATTGCGTCCGCCAGGCGCCGATTACGCTGTGGATAAAAATTTTCGAGGCCCGTGCCAAGTACCCCGACCGTTCGCCCACCAACATCCAGTGCCGCCTGGTGCGCGGCTGCATCGATCCCCAAGGCCAGACCGCTGGTAATGACAAACCCGGCACCCGCCAGGCTGCGAGAAAACGCGGCAGCGGTGTCCATGCCTGGCCGTGAAGCACGACGACTGCCGACCATCGCCAACTGCGGTTTTTCCAGGATCTGTGGATCGCCCGCCACGAACAACAACGGTGGCGCGTCGCTGATTTGCGCCAGCAGCGCCGGGTAGTCGGGCTGGTCCCACATCAGTAAATGCTGGTCCTGACGCTCTATCCAGGCCAATGCGTGGCTGGCTCCGTCACGAATTTCAGGGGCGCGCCGGGCCTCGCCACACACCTGCGGCAAGCCCAACGCTCGCCACGCACTGGTGGGTGCACTGATGGCTTTGGACGCCGAACCGAAGGCTTCCAGCAATTTCCGGAAACGCGCCGGACCAAGTTCCGGTAACCGGTGCAGACGTAAACGTGCTTCCAGTTCCGCAGGGGAAACCGATGAAACAGCGGGTATCGACATGGATCATCCTTGATCGTTATGAGCCCCCATCGAAATGGGAATAAGCTGTGGATAACTCTGTTGGTAACTTGTGAAGTTCGCTAAGGATTCTGCACCTTGTCCAGCACCGCCAAAGAACGCGAGGCCTTCAGCACCAGTCCGTAGCTGAGCTTGTCGTAGGTGCGAAAAACCATCAGAAGACCGGCGCGTTCATCCGGAATTTTCAATGGCTGTCCGGTGATCCGGTCACGCACGGTTTCACCGGTTTTCATCACGACCAGGACATTCCCTTCGGCCAGGCCATCGCGTTTTCCCTTGTTCAAGGTGACTACGTCCAGCGCACCGATCTGCGTGACCCCGCGCGGTACATCGATGATCAGGCCATTGACCTGGGTGTCGGGAGCGCTGGGCATGAACGTCGAATTGATCGACCGTTCTTCGCCGCTGAACAGGCGGTCGCCGAGACGCACCTCCTGGGTGGTGCGTTGCAGCACCAGCGTCGCGACGTCACCTTCAGTGGCGACGATCTCACCACCGCCTATGTCATCGGCGTTGATGCCCAGGAATTCCTGGGTCTGCGGATCGGTGTAGACCTTGCCCTGACGAAAAATGCCATACACCGGTTGAGCCGGGTCGACGAGGCCGCGGGCGAAGATACGGTCGCCGGTGCCACTGAGTACGCGTTCGGCATCACCGGCAACGATATAAGGCGCCTTGTCGAAATCCTCGGCGTTGTCGACGATGCGGTTACTCAGCAAAAAGCTGTTGATCGATTTCAGCGGGATACTCGATATGGCGTCGGCCACAGGGCTGCTGCGCACCCGTGGCGAAAGCTTAATGGTGCCTCGCGAGGTGCCGCGGGTGAGGGTCAGTCGTGGTTGGCCGTTGAGGTAGACCAGCGATAGCGTATCCCCGGGGTAGATGAGGTTCGGGTTTTCAACCTGTGGATTGACCTGCCAGAGTTGCGGCCACTGCCAGGGCTCACGCAGGTACTTACCCGATATGTCCCAAAGTGTGTCGCCCGCGGCGACGGTGTACTGCTGTGGAAACCCCTCCCGAAGTTGCACTTGCCCATGCGCAAAACCTGCCGAGGCCAGAAGGAGCAGGGCGAGTAGTGATTTCCTCATGCGATGAATCCCTTTATTATGTATGTTCGCGTGAAACGCCAGAGCCCTCGGTGGCTCGCTCCCCGCTTGCTTATGAAAAGAAGGGAGCTACGTTTTACAACGGTAGCCTGCATCTTCTCTGGAGCAGCCAGGCCATCGACCCGACTTTACTTCACACGTGCAGTAATCAGAGCTTATGGCCATTTTAAACATCCTCGAATTCCCTGACCCGCGCCTGCGTACGATCGCCAAGACAGTGACCGTAGTGGACGACGAAGTGCGTCAGCTGGTCGATGATATGTTTGAAACAATGTATGAAGCGCCAGGCATCGGCCTCGCCGCGACCCAGGTCAACGTGCACAAACGTATCGTCGTGATGGACCTCTCCGAAGACCGCACCGAACCACGGGTGTTCATCAACCCCGAGTTCGAGCCCCTGACCGACGAGATGGAGCAATACCAGGAAGGCTGCCTCTCGGTGCCGGGTTTCTACGAAAACGTCGATCGCCCGCAAAAGGTCAAGGTCAAGGCCCTGGACCGCGATGGCCAGCCATACGAACTGATCGCCGAAGGCCTGCTCGCCGTTTGCATCCAGCACGAATGCGACCACCTCAACGGCAAATTGTTCGTCGACTACCTGTCCACGCTCAAACGTGACCGTATCAAGAAGAAACTGGAAAAACTTCATCGCCAGAACGCTTGATGCCCCTCTTCAAAGGCTTGCCGCGGCAAGCCTTTTTCTTTTCAAGATGCTTTGTAATCGAGAGCTTTCATGACTGAGCCACTGCGCATTGTCTTTGCCGGCACCCCGGAATTCGCCGCCGAACACCTCAAGGCCCTGCTCGACAGCCCTTACGAGATCGTTGCGGTCTACACACAGCCGGATCGTCCGGCGGGGCGTGGGCAAAAGCTGATGCCGAGCCCGGTCAAGCAACTCGCCCTTGAAAACAATATTGCGGTATTGCAACCCCCGACCTTGCGCAATGCCGACGCCCAGGCCGAATTGGCCGCACTGAAGCCGGACTTGATGGTGGTGGTTGCCTACGGCCTGATCCTGCCGCAAGTGGTACTGGATATTCCGCGCTTGGGTTGCATCAATAGCCACGCTTCCCTGCTGCCTCGCTGGCGCGGTGCGGCGCCGATCCAGCGTGCCGTCGAAGCCGGTGACAGCGAAAGCGGCGTGACGGTGATGCGCATGGAAGCCGGCCTCGACACCGGGCCGATGCTGCTCAAAGTCATCACGCCGATCAGCGCCCAGGATACCGGTGGCAGCCTGCACGACCGTCTGGCCGAAATGGGTCCGCCCGCCGTGCTCCAGGCGATTGCCGGCCTCGCCGCCGGTACGCTGGAAGGTGAAGTGCAGGACGACAGCCTGGCCACCTACGCACACAAATTGAACAAGGATGAGGCGCGCATCGACTGGACGCGGCCAGCAGTTGAGCTGGAGCGTCTGGTTCGCGCTTTCAATCCTTGGCCGATCACCCACAGCACACTGAACGGCGAAGCGCTGAAAGTGCTGGCGGCGAACGTGGCCGAAGGGCAGGGGACAGCGGGTGAAATTCTTGCTGCCAGCAAAGACGGGCTGATCGTTGCCTGCGGTCAGCAGGCCCTGTGCCTGACCCGCCTGCAATTGCCCGGTGGCAAGGCGCTGAACTTCAGCGACCTGTTCAACAGCCGTCGTGAGAAATTCGCCATCGGCACCGTCCTCGGTCAAGCGGTGGACGCTCAATGAACCCGCGTTTGGCCGCCGCCAAGGCACTCGCCGCTGTCCTGAGCGGCAAAGCTTCGCTCAACAGTTCATTGCCGACACAACTGGACAAAGTCGAAGACCGTGATCGCGGTTTCACCCAGGATCTGGCGTTTGGCACCGCTCGCTGGCAGCCGCGCTTATCGGCGCTGGCGGCCAAGCTGCTGCAGAAACCGTTCAAGGCTGCCGACGCCGATGTTGAAGCGCTCTTGCTGGTGGGCCTCTACCAACTGCTCTACACCCGAGTCCCTCCCCACGCCGCGATCGGCGAAACCGTGGGTTGCGCCGACAAGCTGAAAAAACCTTGGGCCAAGGCCTTGCTCAATGCCGTACTGCGCCGCGCGCAACGGGAAAGCGAAACCCTGTTGAGCGAGCTGGAGCACGACCCCGTAGTGCGTACCGCTCACCCGCGCTGGCTGCAAAAGTCGCTCAAAGCTTTTTGGCCCGAACAGTGGGAAGCCATTTGCAAGGCGAATAACGCGCACCCACCCATGATCCTACGGGTCAACCGCCGCCATCACAGCCGTGAGGCCTACCTTGGCCTGCTCAGTGAAGCGGGTATCGCCGCCAATGCATGCGTTTACAGCCGCGACGGCATCATCCTCGATGCAGCCGCCGACGTGCGCAGCCTGCCAGGCTTCGCCGAAGGGTGGATCAGCGTGCAGGACGAAGCGGCACAACTGGCTGCCGATTTGCTGGACCTGGCGCCGGGCCAACGCGTGCTCGACGCTTGCTGTGCACCCGGCGGCAAGACCTGCCATATCCTCGAAGCCGAACCCAAACTGGCCGGCGTCGTCGCCGTGGACCTTGAAGCCAAACGCCTGGTGCGGGTGCGCGAGAACCTCGAACGCCTGAAATTGAGTGCTGAACTGATCGCCGCCGACGGCCGCGACACCGCCACCTGGTGGGACGGCAAGCCCTTCCAGCGCATCCTCCTCGATGCACCGTGCTCGGCCACCGGCGTGATTCGCCGCCACCCGGACATCAAGCTGACGCGCCAGGCCGATGACATCGCCGCGTTGGCGTTGCTGCAAGGAGAATTGCTGGACGCCCTGTGGATGACACTGGAAGTCGGCGGCATTCTGCTCTATGCCACCTGTTCCACGCTGCCGACCGAAAACACCGAAGTGATCGAGGCCTTCCTCGCTCGCACCCCGGGTGCCCGCGAACTGGACTTGGCCACGACGGCCGGGATCAAGCAGCCCCATGGTCGGCAACTGCTCGCCCAGGAAGGCGGCCACGACGGGTTCTATTACGCAAAGCTGATCAAGATCGCCGCCGCACGCGGCTAAACGGATTCAACGGAGTGACTGGATGAAAATCATCATCCTCGGAGCGGGGCAGGTCGGCGGTTCGCTGGCGGAGCACCTGGCAAGCGAAGCGAATGACATTACCGTGGTCGACACCGATGGCGAACGCTTGCGTGACCTCGGCGACCGGCTGGATATCCGTACGGTACAAGGCCGCGGTTCGCTGCCCAGTATTCTGCGCCAGGCTGGCGCCGATGATGCCGACATGCTGGTCGCCGTGACCAGCAGCGATGAAACCAATATGGTGGCCTGCCAGGTTGCCCATACCCTGTTTCATACACCGACCAAGATCGCCCGCGTGCGTGAAGCGGCGTACCTGACCCGCAACGAATTGTTCGACAACGAAGCGATCCCGGTGGATGTGCTGATCAGCCCCGAGCAAGTGGTCACCAACTACATCAAGCGCCTGATCCAGCATCCGGGCGCCTTGCAGGTGATCGACTTCGCCGAGGGCAAGGCGCAGTTGGTTGCGGTGCGGGCCTATTACGGCGGGCCGCTGGTGGGTCAGCAACTGCGCCAGCTGCGTGAACACATGCCGAATGTCGAAACCCGCGTGGCCGCCATTTTCCGTCGCGACCGACCGATCCTGCCCCAGGGCGATACGGTGATCGAAGCGGATGACGAAGTATTTTTCATCGCCGCCCGGGCGAATATTCGCGCGGTCATGAGTGAAATGCGCCGTCTCGACGAGACCTACAAGCGCATCGTCATCGCCGGTGGCGGGCAAATCGGCGAACGCCTGGCCGAAGCCATTGAAAGCCGTTACCAAGTGAAGATCATCGAGATGAACCCGGCACGCTGCCGGCATCTCTCGGACACCCTCGACAGCACCGTGGTGTTGCAGGGCAGCGCCTCGGACCGTGACCTGCTGCTGGAAGAGAACATCGCCGACGCGGACATCTTCCTGGCCCTGACCAACGACGACGAGGCCAACATCATGTCGTCGCTGCTGGCCAAGCGCCTGGGGGCGAAGAAGGTGATGACCATCATCAATAACCCGGCCTACGTCGACCTGATCCAGGGCGGCGACATCGACATCGCCATCAGCCCGCAACTGGCAACCATCGGCACCTTGCTGGCACACGTGCGGCGCGGCGATATCGTCAGCGTGCACTCACTGCGCCGCGGCGCTGCGGAAGCCATCGAGGCCATTGCCCACGGCGACGCGAAATCGAGCAAGGTGATCGGCAAGGCCATCGAAAACATCGGCTTGCCACCGGGCACGACGATTGGTGCGATTATTCGCGATGAAGAGGTCATTATCGCGCACGATGACACCGTGATCGCCGCCGGTGACCATGTGATCCTGTTCCTTGTGGATAAAAAGCATATTCGCGATGTGGAAAAGCTGTTCCACGTCGGGTTGAGCTTCTTCTGAACCTTTAGGACGCCTTCGCTGGCAAGCCAGCTCCTACAGAGGATCGCGCATAACCTGTAGGAGCCGGCATGCCGGCGAAGGCGATATCGAAAACGACACCTATTCGGAGTTTATTCCATGATCGAATCCCTGGAAAAAATGCTCGCCAAGGGTGTGGATAACTCATTGCTGCGCTTCGGCCTGGGCAAGGGTTACCTGGATCTCGGGGAAAACGCCAAGGCCGTCGAGCATTTCCAGCGTTGCGTTGAGATCGATCCGAAGTACTCGGCCGCCTGGAAGCTGTTAGGCAAGGCTCATCTGGCGCTGGCGGATGTCGCGGCTGCGCGACAAGCCTGGGAGAAAGGCCTGGAAGCCGCCCGAAACCACGGCGACAAACAGGCCGAAAAAGAAATGACAGTGTTTCTGAAGAAACTCGACCGTCAGGCGCACTGACTGCAGATAGCGCAAGCCATCCGGTTCAGTACCAGCGTTCTTCACCCGCAGGACGCTTCTTGAAGCGCTTCATGCTCCACATGTACTGGCTCGGATACGCCCTCACATAGCGCTCGACGACCTGGCTCATGGCTGCGCAAGAAGTGGCGGTATCGGTGCTGTACATGGCCTCGGGCGCGGCTTCCAGGATCACCTTGTAGCCCGAACCGTCCGGCAACCGCAACGCATGCAGGAACACGCCCACCGCTTTGCCACCGGCGAGCATGTTCGGCACAAACTTGCTGGTCAGCGCCTGTACGGCGAAGAACGGCACGAAGATCCCCGCGGATTCGGCCGGTTCCGGGTCGGCTGGAATACCCACCGCACCCCCTCTGCGCACTTCCTTGATCACGCTGAGGATGCCTTCCTTGGTGGAAGCGGCCACCTTGTTGCCCAGTTGAACCCGTTGCTTTTGCAGCAACTCATCCACCGCCTTCAATTTTGGCGGGCGATAGAAAATGATCGGTTTGCACTGGCTGCAGTAGAAGTGGTTGAGCACTTCCCAGTTGCCCAGGTGACTGGTAATACCCACCACGCCTTTGCCGGAGGCGAGGGCGTCTTTCAATACGTCGAGGCCTTCCACCTCGCGGACCAGGTCGATGGAGCGCTGGGCCGGCCAGATCCAGGCACAGGCGCTTTCAGTCAGGGACTTGCCAATGTCCCGCAAGCTCTGGCCCACCAGGTGCTCACGCTCGGCGGGGTCCATGTCGGGAAAGCACTTGGACAAATTGATCCGCACCACATCGCGGGAACGGTTCGGGGTTTTCCACATGACCCAGCCTATCGCCGAGCCCACGGCTTGAACGGCCCGCCACGGAAGCAGGGCAAACAGCCGCAGAGCGCCTACCAGCAAGGCGCCTTTCAACTTATCCACAGGTCACTCCTGATCTTGTGCTGTGCGCGAGGCGGCCATTCTAACCGCCGTTGACCAGCATCGCGTAGCGATCGCAATCGCGGGTGTGGTCCATGACCATGCCCGATGCCTGCATCAGTGCGTAGCAAATGGTCGGGCCAACGAAGGTGAACCCGGCCTTTTTCAAGCCTTTGCTCATCTCCACTGCCTCGGGTGTGATCGCCGGCACTTCGCTGCGATCCTTGAAATGATTGATCTTCGGCACACCGCCGACAAAGGACCAGAGAAACGCCACCGGATCCTCCAGTGCCATCCAGGCCTGGGCATTGCGTCGGGCCGCGTTAAGCTTGAGGCGATTGCGGATGATCCCCGGGTCGAGCATCAGTTCATCGATTTCCGCGTCGCTCATCTGCGCCACGCGCTGGACGTCGAAGCCGTACATCACCCGGCGATAATGCTCGCGCTTGCGCAGCACGGTGATCCAGGAAAGGCCGGCCTGGAACCCTTCGAGCAAAAGCAACTCGAACAATGCCTGCGCATCGCGTAGCGGCGTGCCCCACTCCTGATCGTGATAGGCCATGTACAGCGGATCTTCGGTACACCAAAAGCAGCGTGGCATAGGGCTCCAGGGGGCGTGCGCAGCAACGAATCGGGTATACTCCCGCTCTTTAAATCGCAGCCCAAGAAACAGGTGAATTTCGTGAGCCAGCCTACGCCAGCCGTGCGTACCTTCCAAGACTTGATCCTCGCCCTCCAGCAATACTGGGCCGAGCAAGGTTGTGTGGTACTTCAGCCCTACGATATGGAAGTAGGCGCCGGCACTTTCCACACCGCTACATTCCTGCGCGCCATTGGCCCGGAAACCTGGAACGCCGCTTATGTACAGCCAAGTCGTCGCCCGACTGACGGCCGCTACGGCGAAAACCCGAACCGTCTGCAGCACTACTACCAGTTCCAGGTGGTGCTCAAGCCGAACCCGGACAACTTCCAGGAACTGTACCTGGGCTCCCTCAAGCACGTGGGCCTGGACCCATTGGTGCATGACATTCGGTTCGTCGAAGACAACTGGGAATCGCCGACCCTCGGCGCCTGGGGTCTGGGCTGGGAAGTCTGGCTCAACGGCATGGAAGTGACCCAGTTCACCTACTTCCAGCAAGCGGGCGGCATCGAATGCTACCCGGTAACCGGCGAGATCACTTACGGCCTCGAGCGCCTGGCCATGTACCTGCAAGGCGTGGATTCGGTCTACGACCTGGTCTGGGCTGACGGTCCGTTCGGCAAAGTGACCTACGGCGACGTGTTCCACCAGAACGAAGTGGAGCAGTCGACCTACAACTTCGAACACGCCAACGTCGAGAAGCTGTTCGAATTGTTCGATTTCTACGAAAGCGAAGCCAAGCGCCTGATCGAACTCGACCAGCCGCTGCCGTTGCCGAGCTACGAAATGGTGTTGAAGGCGTCCCACACCTTCAACCTGCTGGATGCGCGCCGGGCGATTTCCGTGACCGCGCGTCAGCAATACATCCTGCGTGTTCGCACCCTGGCGCGTTCCGTTGCGCAAGCCTACCTGCTGGCTCGCGCCAAGCTGGGCTTCCCGATGGCGACCCCGGACCTGCGTGACGAAGTACTGGCCAAGCTGGAGGCTGCACAATGAGTGCTCTGGATTTTCTGGTTGAATTGGGCACTGAAGAACTGCCACCCAAGGCCCTGAACACCCTGGCCGAGGCATTCCTTGCCGGTATCGACAAGGGCCTGCAAGCTGCAGGCCTGAACTACGAGACCAAAACCGTATATGCCGCGCCGCGCCGTCTGGCGGTGCTGATCACCTCGCTGGCCACCCAGCAGCCGGATCGCAGCATCAACCTCGATGGCCCGCCACGCCAGGCCGCGTTCGACGCCGAAGGCAACCCGACTCAAGCGGCACTGGGCTTTGCCAAGAAATGCGGGGTCGACCTGAGCGAAATCGATCAGAGCGGTCCGAAACTGCGTTATAGCCAGAGCATTGCTGGCAAGCCGACCGCGAGCCTGCTGCCGACCATTGTCGAAGATTCGCTGAACGACCTGCCGATCCCGAAACGCATGCGTTGGGGTGCCCGCAAGGAAGAATTCGTGCGTCCGACTCAATGGCTGGTGATGCTGCTCGGCGACCAGGTCATCGATTGCACCATCCTTGCCCAGAAGTCTGGCCGCGACTCCCGTGGTCACCGCTTCCACCATCCAGAAAGCGTGCGCATCGGTTCGCCGTCCAGCTACCTGGCCGACCTGCGTGCCGCTTACGTGCTGGCCGACGCCAACGAGCGTCGCGACATCATCAGCAAGCGCACCGAAGAGCTGGCCACCCGCCAGGAAGGCACGGCGATCGTTCCGCCAGCGCTGCTCGATGAAGTGACCGCGCTGGTCGAATGGCCGGTGCCGCTGGTGTGCTCGTTCGAGGAACGTTTCCTCGACGTGCCACAAGAAGCGCTGATCACCACCATGCAGGACAACCAGAAGTACTTCTGCCTGCTGGATGCTGAAGGCAAGTTGCTGCCACGTTTCATTACCGTGGCCAACATCGAAAGCAAAGACCCGCAGCAGATCATCGCCGGTAACGAAAAAGTGGTTCGCCCACGCCTGACCGACGCCGAGTTCTTCTTCAAACAAGACAAGAAGCAGAAGCTCGAAGAATTCAACCAGCGTCTGCAGAACGTGGTGTTCCAGGAAAAACTCGGCAGCGTCTACGACAAAGCCGAGCGCGTTTCCAAGCTCGCCGCCTACATCGCTGCGCGCATCGGCGGCAACGCTTCGTGGGCCGCTCGCGCAGGCTTGCTGTCGAAATGCGACCTGGCCACCGAAATGGTCGGCGAGTTCCCGGAGATGCAAGGTGTCGCCGGCTACTACTACGCCCTCAATGACGGCGAGCCGGAAGATGTCGCCCTGGCCCTGAACGAGCAATACATGCCGCGCGGTGCCGGTGCCGAATTGCCTGCCACCCTGACCGGTGCGGCCGTGGCCATCGCCGACAAGCTCGACACCCTCGTGGGGATTTTCGGGATCGGCATGCTGCCAACCGGTAGCAAAGACCCCTACGCCCTGCGCCGTGCCGCCCTGGGCGTGCTGCGTATCCTGATCGAGAAACAACTGGATCTGGACCTGAACGACGCCGTGGCGTTCGCCGTGAATGCGTTCGGTGCCAAGGTCAAAGCTGCCGGCCTCAACGATGCGGTACTGGAATTCATCTTCGACCGTCTGCGTGCCCGTTATGAGGATGAAGGCGTCGATGTGGCCACCTACCTGTCGGTTCGTGCCTTGAACCCGGGTTCGGCCCTGGACTTCGACCAGCGCGTGCAAGCGGTGCAGGCTTTCCGCAAGTTGCCGGAAGCGGCGGCCCTGGCGGCGGTGAACAAGCGCGTATCGAACTTGCTGAGCAAGGTCGAAGGCTCGGTACCGACCGTGGTGGAAGCCAAGTACTTCGACAATGCCAACGAGTTCTCCCTGTACTCGGCGATCCAGCAGGCTGACCAGGCTGTCCAGCCTATGGCCGCGGCACGTCAGTACAGTGAATCGCTGGCTCGCCTGGCTGCATTGCGCGAGCCGGTGGATGCGTTCTTCGAAGCGGTGATGGTCAATGCGGAAGACGCCAATGTGCGCGCCAACCGTTATGCACTGCTGGCGCGCCTGCGTGGCTTGTTCCTCGGCGTCGCCGATATTTCGTTGCTGGGGTAAGACTGTTTGAAACTGCTGATTCTCGATCGGGACGGGGTGATCAATTACGACTCCGACGCTTACATCAAGTCGGTGGAGGAGTGGATTCCACTCCCCGGTTCGATCGAAGCCATCGCGCAGTTGAGCAAGGCTGGCTGGACGGTGGCGGTTGCCACCAACCAGTCGGGCATCGCTCGCGGCTATTACGATCTCGCCACCCTCGACGCCATGCACGAGCGCTTGCGCTCACTGGTGGCGGAGCAGGGTGGTGAAGTCGGCCTGATCGTCTACTGCCCGCACGGGCCGGACGACGGCTGCGATTGCCGCAAACCCAAACCCGGGATGTTGAAAAGCATCGCCGCACATTACAACGTATCGCTGACTGATCTATGGTTTGTCGGCGATAGTCTCGGTGACCTGGAAGCCGCCAAAGCCGTCGATTCTCAGCCAGTTTTAGTTAAGACCGGGAAAGGCGAAAAGACTTTGGGCAAGACCCTACCGTCAGGCACTTTGATTTTCGACGATCTGGCGGCGATTGCCGCAGAACTTATCCACAATTAGAGCGCTTTCGACAGATCGGGAGTGCGCTTGAACAGTCGGGCAGTGCCCGTAACGGTAAACGTCGCCATGTCGATACTGCAGGCCATCAGAACATTTCTCTTTTACCTGCTGCTGGGCACCAGTTCCCTGCTGTGGTGCAGCCTGAGTTTTTTTATCGCGCCCTTTCTGCCGTTCAAGGCGCGCTATCGGTTCATCAACGTGTATTGGTGCCGCTGCGCCTTGTGGCTGAGCAAGGTGTTCCTGGGCATTCGCTACGAAGTGAAGGGTGCCGAAAATGTTCCGGCACAGCCCTGCGTGATTCAGTCGAACCACCAGAGCACCTGGGAGACTTTCTTTCTCTCGGCCTATTTCGAGCCCTTGAGCCAGGTCCTCAAGCGCGAACTGCTCTACGTGCCTTTTTTCGGCTGGGCCATGGCCATGCTGCGCCCGATCGCCATCGATCGGGACAACCCGAAAGCGGCACTCAAGCACGTCGCCAAGAAAGGCGATGAATTGCTCAAGGATAACGTCTGGGTGCTGATTTTCCCCGAAGGCACGCGCGTTCCCTACGGCACCATCGGCAAATTCTCGCGAGGCGGTACGGCGTTGGCCGTAAATGCCGAGCTACCGGTGCTGCCGATTGCACATAACGCTGGCAAGTTCTGGCCAAAAAACGGTTGGGCGAAGAAGCAGGGTGTCATCACCGTGATCATCGGCGCGCCGATGTATGCCGAAGGAAGCGGACCACGCGCCATCGCCGATTTGAACGATCGGGTTCAAGCCTGGAACGAGCAGATGCAGCGGGAAATGGGCTCTCTGCCACCGGCTCCACAAGCCCCTGCTGCCAACGATCAGGTGGTTGTCTGAGGTTCTGTGGATAACCTGTGTACCGTTTGTGAGAAAAGTGCTGTTTTTTGATTCTAACTTGATGATTTATATAGATATTTCTTAAACCATAAAAAAACCGAAAAACGTGCATAAGTTTTTTTTGGGCGCAAAAAAACCGGCTGATATAGCCGGTTTTTTTATGCCTGTAATGTGGGTGTTTCACACTCGCAGAGGATTTATTTTTTACCACAAAAAAGGCCAACGCTCGACGTTGGCCTTTTTTATTTGGCGATTGAACCGGGATCAGAAGTCCAGGTTGGAAACCGCCAGGGCGTTGCTTTCGATGAAGTCACGGCGAGGCTCGACCGCATCACCCATCAGGGTGTTGAAGATCTGGTCCGCGCCAATGGCGTCCTCGATGGTTACTTTCAGCATCCGGCGAACGCTTGGGTCCATGGTGGTTTCCCAGAGCTGGTCCGGGTTCATTTCACCCAGTCCTTTGTATCGCTGAATGGTGTGGCGCTTGGTGCTTTCACCCATCAACCATTCCAGGGCTTCCTTGAACTCGGTGACCGCTTTCTTACGTTCGCCACGCTGGATGTATGCTCCATCGTCGAGCAGAGTGCTCAACTGAGCGCCCAGGGATACGACGGTCTTGTAGTCGTTGCTGCCGAAGAAGTCGCGGTTGAACGTGACGTAGTTCGACAGACCGTGGGAGATCAGCTCGACCTCTGGCAGCCAGACATTACGCTCACGGTCTTCACGCAGGCTGGCCTTGTAGACCAGGCCAGACTTCTCGACGGTGCGCAGACGCACTTCATACTGGGCCAGCCAATCCTGCATCGCTGCGTGATCGGACAGTTGCTCCAGGCTCACGGCCGGCAGGTAGATGAAGTGCTCGGTCAGTTCCTGTGGGTACAGGCGCGACAGACGCTTGAGGGTCTTCATCACCAGGCGGAAGTCATTCACCAGGCGCTCAAGGGCTTCGCCGGAGATGCCCGGTGCCTCTTCATTCAGGTGCAGGCTCGCATCTTCCAGGGCCGACTGCGTCATGTACTCTTCCATGGCGTCGTCGTCTTTGATGTATTGCTCTTGCTTGCCTTTCTTGACCTTGTACAGCGGTGGCTGGGCGATATAGATGTAGCCGCGCTCGATCAACTCTGGGAGCTGACGGAAGAAGAACGTCAGAAGCAGGGTACGAATGTGCGAACCGTCGACGTCAGCATCGGTCATGATGATGATGTTGTGATAACGCAACTTGTCGATGTTGTACTCTTCGCGACCGATGCCGCAGCCGAGCGCGGTGATCAAGGTGCCCACTTCCTGGGACGAGATCATCTTGTCAAAACGTGCCTTCTCGACGTTCAGGATCTTACCCTTGAGCGGGAGGATCGCCTGGGTCTTGCGGTTGCGTCCCTGCTTGGCGGAGCCGCCAGCAGAGTCACCTTCCACGAGGTACAGTTCGGAGAGGGCAGGGTCCTTTTCCTGGCAGTCAGCCAGTTTGCCCGGCAGGCCGGCAATGTCCAGCGCGCCTTTACGGCGGGTCATCTCACGGGCCTTGCGCGCCGCTTCACGAGCACGTGCCGCGTCGATCATCTTACCGACAACCAGCTTGGCTTCGTTCGGGTTTTCCAGCAGGAAGTCGGAGAAGTACTTGCCCATTTCCTGTTCGACCGCGGTCTTCACTTCGGAAGAGACCAGCTTGTCCTTGGTCTGGGAGCTGAACTTCGGATCCGGCACTTTTACCGAAATGATCGCAGTCAGGCCTTCACGGGCATCGTCACCGGTGGTCGCGACCTTGTGCTTCTTCGCCAGGCCTTCGGCTTCGATATACGTGTTGAGGTTACGCGTCAGGGCGGAACGGAAACCCACCAGGTGAGTACCGCCATCGCGCTGCGGAATGTTGTTGGTGAAGCACAACAGGTTCTCGTTGAAACTGTCGTTCCACTGCAGGGCGATTTCCACGCCGATGCCGTCTTCGCGCTGGATGTTGAAATGGAACACCTGGTTGACCGGGGTCTTGTTGGTGTTCAGGTATTCAACGAACGCGCGCAAGCCGCCTTCGTACTTGAACAGTTCTTCCTTGCCGCTGCGCTCATCCTTGAGGACGATGCCGACACCGGAGTTGAGGAAGGACAGTTCACGAATCCGCTTGGCCAGGATGTCCCAGCTGAAGTGGATGTTCTTGAAGGTTTCGCTGGAAGCCTTGAAGTGGATCTGGGTGCCGGTGGTTTCGCTGTCACCAACGATCTTCATCGGTTCCTGCGGAACACCATGGACGTAGGTCTGTTCCCAGATCTTGCCGCTGCGGCGAACGGTGAGGACGAGCTCTTCAGACAGGGCGTTCACTACCGACACGCCTACACCGTGCAGGCCGCCGGATACCTTGTAGGAGTTGTCATCGAACTTACCGCCGGCGTGCAGCACGGTCATGATGACCTCGGCTGCCGAAACGCCTTCTTCCTTGTGCACGTCTACCGGGATGCCACGACCGTTGTCTTTGACGGTGATGGATTCATCCGGGTGAATGATGATGCTGATGTCGTCGCAGTGGCCGGCGAGCGCTTCGTCGATCGAGTTATCGACCACCTCGAACACCATGTGGTGCAGACCGCTGCCATCGTCGGTGTCACCAATGTACATACCGGGACGTTTGCGTACGGCATCCAGGCCTTTCAGCACTTTAATGCTCGTTGAGTCGTACGTATTTTCTTCGCTCAATGCCTTCACTCCCGATGGTCGTGGGTCTGGGTGATACGGCCCTGTTCCACGTGGAACAGGGCGACTGGCGTTTCCGTCTGCCAGCCTTCCCTCAATAATTCGTGGTCTACACAGGTGATAAACACCTGGCAGCGTAAGTCTTCCAGCAAGCGGCAAAGCGCACGGCGATGCTGCTCGTCCAGTTCGGACGGCAAGTCATCCACCAGATAAATACACTGACCGCGTCGGGCCTGGCTGACCAGGTGACCTTGGGCAATCCGCAATGCGCAGACCACCAACTTTTGCTGTCCTCGGGACAGGATGTCCGCGGCATTGTGAGCGCCCAATCTGAGGCGCAAATCAGCTCGTTGCGGTCCTGCCTGGGTATGCCCCATCTGCTGATCCCGCTGAAGGGATCCGGCGAGCACAGCGCTCAGTTCACGGTCTTTGTCCCAGCCCCGGTAATAGCTGAGCGTTAGGCCCTCAAGCTCAACCAGTTCGCTCAAGGTCTGTTCAAACACCGGTTTCAAGGCTTTGATATAGGCGCGGCGGTATTCATCTATTTCAGCGCTGGCCTGGCACAGTTCCCTGTCCCAAACCGCTTGCGAAACGGCGTCAAGTGTACCATGCCGCAGCCAAGAGTTTCTCTGGCGCAGGGCCTTCTGCAGGCGTTGCCAGGTAGACATGAAACGAGGTTCCACGTGGAACACGCCCCAGTCGAGGAACTGTCGGCGAATCTTCGGCGCCCCCTCCAGCAAGCGGAAGCTGTCCGGGTTGATCAACTGCAGCGGCAGGATCTCGGCCAGTTGCGCCGCGCTACGCGCGTTCTGCCCGTCGATCCGGATCTGGAACTCCCCCTGGCGGTCCCGCGAAATGCCCAAGGCGCTGTGTCCGCCTTCGGCGAGTTCGACCTGGCCGAATACCGTGCACGCCAATTGTTCGTATTGAATGACAGGTAACAGGCGGGTGCTGCGAAACGAACGCGCGAGCCCCAGCAGATGAATGGCTTCCAGGACACTGGTTTTGCCGCTGCCGTTGGCGCCGTAAAGAATATTGATTCGGGGGGAGGGGGAGAAGGTCACCGGATGCAGATTGCGCACCGCGGTGACCGAGACGCGACTTAAGGACATCTAGCTTCTGCTGAACATGATTACAGACGCATCGGCATGACGACGTAGGCCGAGTCGTCGTTGTCAGACTCTTGTACCAGCGCACTGCTGTTGGAGTCGGACAGGATCAGGCGGACCTGCTCGGTGGTCATCACGCCCAGTACGTCGAGCAAGTAGCTGACGTTGAAGCCGATTTCCAGGGAGCCGCCGTTGTACTCCACGCCAACTTCTTCTTCCGCTTCCTCCTGCTCCGGGTTGTTCGCCTGGATCTTCAGCTGACCAGGAGCCAGTTGCAGGCGGATGCCGCGGTATTTTTCGTTGGACAGGATCGCGGTGCGGCTGAATGCCTCGCGCAGCGCCTGACGATCACCCAACACCAGCTTGTCCCCGCCTTTTGGCAGAACACGCTCGTAGTCCGGGAATTTGCCGTCTACCAGTTTCGAGGTGAAGGTGAACTCACCGGTGGTTGCGCGAATGTGGTGCTGACCCAGGACGATGCTGACGATACCGTCCGGCTCGGTCAGCAAACGTGCCAGTTCAAGGATACCCTTGCGCGGCACAATCACCTGATGGCGGTCCGGTTGGCCGATATCAGCCTGCATCGAACACATCGCCAAGCGGTGACCGTCGGTGGCCACGGCGCGAATAACGCCTGCCGAGACTTCCAGCAGCATGCCGTTGAGGTAGTACCGTACGTCCTGCTGGGCCATGGCGAAGCTGGTGCGCTCGATCAGGCGACGCAGTTTGGATTGTTCCAGGCTGCACGTCAGCGAACCCGGACCTTCTTCCACGGTAGGGAAATCGTTGGCTGGCAAGGTCGAGAGGGTGAAGCGGCTCCGGCCGGCCTTCACTACCAGCTTCTGTTCATCGACCTTGATGTCGATCAGCGCGTCGTTCGGCAGGCTTTTGCAGATATCCATCAGTTTACGTGCAGGCACGGTGATGGAACCTGTTTCAGCAGGCTCTTCGAGCTGCACTCGACCAACCAGCTCGACTTCAAGGTCGGTACCGGTCAGCGACAATTGCTGGCCTTCGACAACCAGCAGCACGTTGGAGAGCACCGGCAAGGTCTGTCGGCGCTCGACGACGCCTGCGACCAGTTGCAGGGGTTTCAACAGGGCTTCGCGTTGAATGGTGAAATGCATGGTCTAGTCCCTTGCCTTAAAAGCTGCGCTGGTGTTCATCAAGTGGTCAGTGTACGCAGCAGGTTCTTGTAGTCCTCGCGGATGTCCGCGTCGGATTCCTTAAGTTCGTTGATCTTTCGGCAGGCGTGCAAAACAGTCGTGTGGTCACGCCCACCAAACACATCACCGATTTCCGGCAAGCTGTGGTTGGTCAGTTCCTTGGACAACGCCATGGCGACCTGACGTGGGCGGGCAACCGAACGTGAACGACGTTTGGACAGCAAATCCGAGATCTTGATCTTGTAGTACTCGGCGACGGTGCGCTGAATGTTATCCACAGAGACCAGTTTGTCTTGCAGCGCCAACAAATCCTTCAGGGACTCGCGAATCAGCTCAATGGTGATATCGCGACCCATGAAGTGCGAATGGGCGATCACGCGTTTGAGCGCGCCTTCCAGTTCACGGACGTTGGAGCGAATGCGTTGGGCAATGAAGAACGCTGCATCGTGGGGCAGATCGACTTTGGCCTGGTCGGCTTTCTTCATCAGGATCGCGACACGGGTTTCCAGTTCCGGCGGCTCCACAGCCACCGTGAGGCCCCAGCCGAAGCGAGACTTCAGGCGTTCTTCAAGGCCTTCAATTTCTTTCGGGTAGCGGTCACTGGTAAGAATGACCTGCTGGCCACCTTCAAGCAGAGCGTTGAAGGTGTGGAAAAACTCTTCCTGGGAACGTTCCTTGCGGGCGAAGAATTGAATGTCATCGATGAGCAATGCATCCACCGAACGGTAGAAGCGCTTGAATTCGTTGATCGCGTTCAACTGCAGAGCCTTGACCATGTCGGCCACGAAGCGCTCGGAATGCAGGTACACGACCTTGGCGTTCGGATTCTTCTTTAATAGGTGGTTACCCACAGCGTGCATCAAGTGGGTTTTACCCAAGCCTACACCACCATAAAGGAACAACGGGTTGTAACCGTGCTTGGGGTTGTCCGCCACTTGCCAGGCTGCGGCCCGGGCCAGTTGGTTGGACTTACCCTCGACAAAGTTCTCGAAGGTAAAGGTGCGGTTCAGGTAGCTGGTGTGCTTGAGCGCGCCTTCCACCTGGACGGTACGTTGCTCGGCGCGAACCGGAGCCTGTTGCGAACTGGCGCCGGCCATGGGGTCGAAGCTGTCACGCGAAGGTTCTTGCTCGCTGACTTCAGCGGGCTTGGGCGTCGAACGCTTGTTCGATGGTGCAGGAGGTGGCACAGCCGCAGGCGCGGCAGCAGCCTGAACCTGGGAGGCCGCCGCTGCGGCCAGTGGTGCATTCGGCGCAGCGCGCGGAGCAGAACTGCGTTTGCTGCCTATTAATAAGGAAAGCGCAGGCGCCATACCGTTGCCGTGCTCGTCGAGCAACTCGAGGACGCGACTCAGGTATTTCTCGTTGACCCAGTCCAGGACGAAACGATTGGGTGCATAGACACGCAACTCGTCGCCTTCGGCTTCGACCTGTAGTGGACGGATCCAAGTGTTGAATTGTTGGGCAGGCAGCTCATCGCGCAAAAGCTCCACGCACTGCTGCCAAAGTTCCACTGACACGGAGATCCCCTAAGTTGAAAGCCGGTGAGGCAAAAACAAGCGGCCATTGTAACGGCCAGACGCCGACTTATCCACACGTAGGTGAGTCGTGCACCGAGAAGAATCACGGTTCTATACGGCAAAAAGACGACCAATGGTCTGTGCATAAGGTCTGTGGATAACCCCCTCTAAGCTCATTGCACAAGTGGGGGCGAAACTCGGTGGATAACCTGGCTGTGGATAAGACTGCCTTTCACACACAGGTTTTCCGACAGCGCAGCACAGGCTGAACACGGTTTTCCACTGTAGTTGTCATTCTCTGTACAGCTTGTACAACAAGGGCTGAGGCCAGTTATCCACAGATGAGGGCGACCCTAGCCTTTATAAGCTTTACAGAAAAGCTTTAAATACTTTCCTTCTTTATTTTTATGTTTGTCGAAGGATCAGGGCCGAACAAAACCTCTGGAGATCTATTTATAAGGAAACGTTGGTTGGAAATTGACCTAGAGGCTTGCTTTCTCTAGAATCCCCGGTCTCTTAAAACGGGGGCCATTCCGGCCCGTTGTGGACGAACCAGGTAACACGACAATGAAACGTACTTTCCAACCAAGCACTATCAAACGCGCTCGTACCCACGGTTTCCGTGCTCGCATGGCTACCAAGAACGGCCGTGCCGTTCTGTCGCGTCGTCGCGCCAAAGGTCGTGCGCGTCTGGCAGTTTGATAAGCCGGCACTGGAGGTGAGTCAGGACTTCAGTCGGGAAAAGCGTCTGCTTACTCCCCGGCATTTCAAGGCAGTCTTTGACTCCCCTACCGGCAAGGTACCGGGGAAAAATCTCCTGCTCCTTGCGCGCAACAACGATCTTGATCACCCCCGTCTCGGGCTGGTTATCGGGAAAAAGAGCGTAAAGCTCTCCGTCGAGCGCAATCGCCTCAAACGTCTGATGCGCGAATCGTTTCGCCTGAACCAGGATTTGCTGGTCGGCTGGGACATCGTTATCGTCGCGCGCAAAGGTTTGGGTGACGTAGAAAACCCCGAATTGATTCAGCATTTCGGCAAACTCTGGAAGCGTCTGGCACGCAGCACGCCGGTACCAGCAGTCAAAACCGAAACTGTAGGGGTAGACAGTCCAGATGCGTAAACTGGCACTCGTTCCGATCCAGTTTTATCGCTACGCCATTAGTCCCCTAATGGCCAGTCACTGTCGTTTCTACCCCAGTTGTTCCTGCTACGCGTTAGAAGCCATTGAAAATCATGGCCTTCTGCGCGGTGGCTGGCTGACCTTTCGTCGTTTAGGTCGCTGTCATCCGTGGAATCCCGGTGGTTATGACCCGGTTCCATCTATCCCTACCTCCCGTTCTTCTTCGATGGCCGAGTAATCATGGATATCAAACGCACGATCCTGATCGTCGCCCTGGCAATCGTGTCCTACGTTATGGTTCTTAAATGGAACCAGGACTATGGCCAAGCTGCCTTGCCGACTCAGAATGTTGCTTCCAGTACGACCGCACCGGGCCTCCCGGATACGGCCACTGGCAATAAAGCGTCCGTCAGTGACGACATTCCACACGCCGCAAACGATACCAGCGCACCTGCCGAAACTCCGGTTGCTGCAAGTACCGACCTCATCCAGATCAAAACGGATGTGCTCGATCTGGCCATCGATCCACAAGGTGGTGATGTCGCACAACTGAGATTGCCGCTGTATCCACGTCGCCAGGACCATCCGGAAATTCCATTCCAGCTGTTCGACAACGGCAACGAGCGGACATATCTGGCGCAAAGTGGCCTGATTGGCAGCAACGGCCCGGATGCAAGTCCTGCTGGTCGTCCGGTTTACTCGGCGGAGAAGAAGGTTTATCAACTGGCTGATGGCCAGAACCAACTGGTCGTGGATCTGAAATTCAGCAAGGACGGCGTCAACTACATCAAGCGTTTCACCCTGAAACGCGGCCTGTATGACGTAACCGTTTCCTACCTGATCGACAACCAGAGCGCACAGCCCTGGTCGGGTGCAATGTTCGCGCAATTGAAGCGCGATGCCAGCTCCGATCCGTCTTCCAGCACCGCCACTGGTACCGCGACTTACCTGGGCGCTGCCCTGTGGACAAGTTCGGAACCGTACAAGAAAGTGTCCATGAAGGACATGGACAAGGCTGCGCTTAAAGAAACCGTTACCGGAGGCTGGGTTGCCTGGTTGCAACACTACTTCGTGACCGCGTGGATTCCGGCGAAGGGCGAAAACAACGTCGTTCAGACCCGTAAAGACAGCAAAGGCAACTACATCATCGGTTACACCGGTCCATCTTTGACCGTTGCACCGGGTGCCAAGGCTGAAACCAGCGCTGTCCTGTACGCCGGGCCGAAAAGCCAGGCTGTCCTGAAAGAGTTGTCCCCAGGTCTGGAACTGACCGTCGACTACGGCATCCTGTGGTTCATCGCACAACCGATCTTCTGGTTGCTGCAACACATCCACGCGATTGTGGGTAACTGGGGCTGGTCGATCATCTTCCTGACCATGCTGATCAAGGGGATCTTCTTCCCTCTGTCGGCCGCCAGCTACAAATCCATGGCGCGCATGCGTGCAGTAGCGCCGAAACTGGCTGCACTGAAAGAGCAACATGGCGATGACCGGCAGAAAATGTCGCAAGCCATGATGGAGCTGTACAAGAAAGAGAAGATCAATCCGCTGGGTGGTTGCTTGCCAATCCTCGTGCAGATGCCGGTATTCCTTTCGCTGTACTGGGTTCTGCTGGAAAGCGTTGAAATGCGCCAAGCGCCGTTCATGCTGTGGATTACCGATCTGTCGATCAAGGATCCGTTCTTCATTCTGCCGATCATCATGGGTGCAACCATGTTCATCCAGCAGCAGTTGAACCCGACTCCACCGGATCCGATGCAGGCCAAGGTGATGAAGCTGATGCCAATCATCTTCACCTTCTTCTTCCTGTGGTTCCCGGCCGGTCTGGTGCTGTACTGGGTAGTGAACAACTGCCTGTCGATCGCCCAACAGTGGTACATCACTCGTAAGATCGAAGCAGCTGCCAAAGCGACTGCCTGACTTACACTGTGGGTAACCACTCAAAACGCCCCCTAGTGGGGCGTTTTGCTATCTGTCACTTTTGTCTGGATACCGGTTTATGAGCGCTCCTCGTGAAACCATTGCCGCCGTCGCCACCGCTCAAGGTCGGGGTGGTGTAGGCATCGTTCGTATTTCCGGGCCGTTGGCCAGCGTTGCGGCCGAGGCCTTTAGCGGTCGTGTGCTCAAGCCGCGATTCGCTCACTACGGCCCGTTCCTCGGTGAAAACGACGAAGTGCTCGATCAGGGCATCGCGTTGTATTTTCCCGGACCGAACTCTTTCACTGGCGAAGATGTGTTGGAGTTACAGGGGCACGGAGGCCCGGTTGTTCTGGATATGCTGCTTCAACGCTGTCTTGAACTTGGCTGTCGTCTGGCCCGACCGGGAGAATTCAGCGAACGTGCGTTCCTGAACGACAAGCTCGACCTGGCCCAGGCCGAAGCCATCGCCGACCTGATCGAAGCCAGTTCTGCTCAGGCGGCCCGCAACGCATTGCGCTCCCTGCAAGGCGCCTTTTCGGCTCGTGTGCATAACCTTACGGAGCAACTCATCGGGTTGCGTATTTATGTCGAAGCGGCGATCGACTTTCCGGAAGAGGAAATCGACTTCCTGGCCGACGGTCACGTACTGGGCATGCTCGACAAGGTGCGCGATGAGTTATCCACCGTGATGCGGGAGGCCGGACAGGGCGCCTTGCTGCGCGACGGCATGACCGTGGTCATCGCCGGTCGTCCGAATGCGGGTAAGTCCAGCCTGCTCAATGCGCTGGCCGGCCGTGAAGCGGCCATCGTCACCGAGATCGCCGGCACCACGCGGGACGTCCTTCGCGAACATATCCACATCGATGGCATGCCGCTGCACGTGGTGGATACCGCCGGGTTGCGCGATACCGACGACCATGTGGAAAAAATTGGTGTTGAGCGGGCATTGAAAGCCATCGGCGAGGCCGATCGGGTGCTGCTCGTCGTCGATGCAACCGCGCCGGAAGCGCTCGATCCATTCGCACTATGGCCTGAGTTCCTCGAAACCCGCCCAGATCCGGCGAAAGTCACGTTGATCCGCAACAAAGCCGACCTTACAGGCGAAGCCATGGCCTTGGAAGTCAGCGATGACGGGCACGTCACCATTAGCCTCAGCGCCAAGTCTGCAGGTGTTGGCCTGGAGTTGCTGCGCGACCACCTGAAGGCTTGCATGGGCTATGAACAAACCTCGGAAAGCAGCTTCAGTGCTCGCAGGCGCCACCTGGAAGCATTGCGTCATGCCAGTGCATCCCTTGAGCACGGCCGCGCGCAATTGACCCTGGCGGGTGCCGGAGAATTACTTGCCGAGGATTTGCGCCAGGCTCAACAGTCGCTGGGAGAAATCACCGGTGCATTCAGCTCCGATGACCTGTTGGGACGAATTTTTTCCAGCTTCTGCATCGGTAAATAGTCTTTCTGTTATCTACAGGCAGGCCGTCCTGGCCTGTCTGCCCCCTCCATTTTCAAAACCATCCCTCCAGTGTCGAGCAGATTTTTCTGCTTGAGCGGCTTTTCCTTGCCCGACTTTCTTTCGATCGACGCTTTTCTGTGGATTAAGCCCTGTTAATAACCGCGGCTAAAGGCAGTTGATAACAGGGCCTCAAAACTGAAGATAACCGCCCCTGTGGATAAGCACCCCATTCATCCACAGGCTTAAACCGGTTATCCAAGGGCCTCATTGGCACATGACCACAGGGTTTTGAATCTCTGTACACAACGTATTTATTGGGCTGTAGCAATCTATCCACAGAAAGGTCGGTCAGTAGAAATAAACATAAAAACAAAGATTTAATAAATTTCTCTCTTTTTAATTTCTATAACCGCCACTTTTCCACAGCTGGTTAAATTTTGTGCAAAGGGTTCTTTAGGAAGGGCGAAGTCCCTATACTTGTCGACCAGGTCCGAAAACCTGAGCTCAAACTATTCCTGAATTACCTAATTAAGCAGGCACGAGGTGCGTGGTGGATTTCCCTTCCCGTTTTGAAGTGATCGTCATCGGCGGCGGTCATGCCGGTACCGAGGCAGCACTGGCCTCAGCACGTATGGGGGTCAAGACCCTATTGCTGACGCATAACGTGGAAACCCTCGGTGCCATGAGTTGCAACCCGGCCATTGGCGGGATCGGCAAAAGCCATCTGGTCAAGGAAATCGACGCCCTCGGCGGTGCGATGGCCATTGCTACCGATAAAGGCGGCATCCAGTTTCGCGTGTTGAATAGCCGCAAAGGCCCAGCCGTACGTGCAACCCGTGCTCAGGCGGACCGGGTTCTGTACAAGGCGGCCGTACGCGAAATCCTGGAAAACCAGCCGAACCTGTGGATATTTCAACAGGCAGCTGATGACTTGATCGTCGAGCAAGAACAAGTCCGGGGTGTTGTCACCCAAATGGGCCTGCGTTTCCTCGCC
Organism: Pseudomonas sp. V98_8; assembly: GCF_029967975.1. Classification (NCBI taxonomy): domain Bacteria; kingdom Pseudomonadati; phylum Pseudomonadota; class Gammaproteobacteria; order Pseudomonadales; family Pseudomonadaceae; genus Pseudomonas; species Pseudomonas sp. V98_8. The sequence goes on along the minus strand of NZ_JASCAE010000001.1, from coordinate 230,716 downwards.
GATTCGGTGGTTTTGACCACAGGTACCTTCCTTGGTGGACTTATCCACATCGGTTTGCAGAATTTCTCCGGCGGTCGCGCGGGTGATCCGCCATCGATTGCGCTGGCTCAGCGTCTTCGGGAATTGCCACTGCGTGTTGGTCGCCTGAAAACCGGAACACCGCCGCGTATCGACGCACGGTCTGTGGATTTTTCCGTGATGACCGAGCAAGCAGGCGATACACCGATTCCGGTGATGTCGTTCATGGGGTCCAAAGAGCAGCATCCGCGACAGGTCAGTTGCTGGATAACCCACACCAATGCACGGACTCACGAAATCATTGCCGCGAACCTCGACCGTTCGCCGATGTATTCCGCTGCCGGTGAGATCGAAGGCATCGGTCCGCGTTATTGCCCATCGATCGAAGACAAGATTCATCGTTTTGCCGACAAGCAAAGCCATCAGGTTTTCATCGAACCGGAAGGCTTGACGACAAACGAGCTGTACCCGAACGGAATCTCCACCTCCTTGCCGTTCGATGTGCAGTTGCAGATCGTGCAATCGATCCGCGGCATGGAAAACGCACACATCGTGCGTCCTGGCTACGCGATCGAATACGACTATTTCGACCCGCGTGACCTGAAGTACAGTCTGGAAACCAAAGTCATCGGCGGTCTGTTTTTTGCCGGGCAAATCAATGGCACCACCGGTTACGAAGAAGCTGGCGCCCAGGGTTTGCTGGCCGGGACCAACGCCGCACTGCGTGCCCAAGGAAAAGACGCCTGGTGCCCGCGTCGGGACGAAGCCTACATCGGCGTATTGGTCGATGACCTGATTACGCTCGGGACCCAGGAGCCGTACCGGATGTTCACCTCCCGTGCCGAATATCGCCTGATCCTGCGTGAAGACAACGCTGACCTGCGCTTGACCGAAAAAGGCCGCGAATTGGGTCTGGTCGATGACGCGCGTTGGGCGGCGTTCTGCAAAAAACGCGAAAGCATCGAGCTGGAAGAGCAGCGTTTGAAAAGCACCTGGGTACGGCCGGGCACCGAACAGGGCGATGCGATTGCCGAAAAATTCGGCACGCCACTGACCCATGAATACAACTTGCTCAATCTGCTGAGCCGTCCGGAAATCGACTACGCTGGTCTGATCGCCGTGACCGGTGGGGGCGCAGAAGATCCACAGGTTGCCGAGCAGGTCGAAATCAAGACCAAGTACGCGGGTTACATCGACCGCCAGCAGGATGAAATCGCCCGTCTGCGGGCCAGTGAAGACACAAAACTGCCTGTGGATATCGATTACACAAACATTTCCGGCCTGTCCAAAGAGATCCAGAGCAAGCTCGGCGCGACCCGTCCAGAGACATTGGGTCAGGCGTCACGCATCCCGGGCGTGACACCGGCAGCCATTTCCCTGTTGATGATTCATCTGAAAAAACGCGGCGCGGGCCGTCAGTTGGAGCAAAGCGCTTGAGTTCGTTGGTCACCCCGCAACACGCAGAAGAGTTATCCACAGGCGCTCGTCAGCTCGGTGTCGCTCTGACCGAAACCCAGCATGCACAGCTGTTGGGTTATCTGGCCCTGTTGATAAAATGGAACAAGGCCTACAACCTCACCGCGGTCCGCGATCCCGACGAAATGGTGTCCCGTCATTTGCTCGATAGCCTGAGCGTGATGTCGTTCGTCGAAAACGGTCGCTGGCTCGACGTTGGAAGCGGTGGCGGTATGCCGGGCATTCCCCTGGCCATCCTCTTTCCCGAGTCACAAGTGACCTGCCTGGACAGCAACGGCAAGAAAACCCGCTTCCTGACACAGGTCAAGCTCGAGCTGAAACTGGATAACCTGCAAGTTATCCACAGTCGCGTCGAAGCGTTCCAGCCTGCACAACCCTTCAACGGGATCATCTCCCGGGCCTTCAGCAGCATGGAAAACTTCAGCAACTGGACGCGCCACCTCGGTGACACCGATACACGCTGGCTGGCAATGAAGGGCGTTCATCCCGCCGATGAGCTGGTAGCATTGCCGACAGACTTCCACCTCGATAGCGAACACGCCCTGGCCGTTCCTGGTTGCCAAGGCCAACGCCATCTGCTGATACTGCGCCGCACGGCATGATTGGGAACACAAGCAAGAATGGCTAAGGTATTCGCGATAGCGAACCAAAAGGGTGGTGTGGGCAAGACCACCACCTGTATCAACCTCGCAGCATCCCTGGTCGCAACCAAGCGTCGGGTATTGCTGATCGATCTCGATCCACAGGGCAACGCCACCATGGGTAGCGGTGTGGATAAACACGGCCTGGAAAACTCGGTCTATGACCTGTTGATCGGGGAATGCGACCTGGCCCAGGCCATGCATTTCTCCGAGCACGGCGGTTACCAGCTGTTGCCGGCCAACCGGGACCTGACCGCGGCCGAAGTGGTTCTGCTGGAAATGCAGATGAAGGAGAGCCGCCTGCGCAGTGCGTTGGCCCCGATCCGCGAAAACTACGATTACATTTTGATCGACTGCCCGCCGTCACTCTCGATGCTGACCTTGAACGCACTGGTAGCCGCCGACGGGGTGATTATCCCCATGCAGTGCGAGTACTTCGCACTCGAAGGCTTGAGCGACCTTGTGGATAACATCAAGCGCATCGCCGAGCTGCTCAATCCGAACCTCAAGGTTGAAGGCCTGTTGCGTACGATGTACGACCCGCGCCTGAGCCTGATGAACGATGTATCGGCCCAGCTCAAGGAACACTTCGGCGATCAGCTGTACGACACGGTCATTCCGCGCAACATTCGCCTGGCGGAAGCGCCGAGCTACGGCATGCCGGCCCTGGCGTACGACAAATCATCGCGCGGTGCCGTGGCCTATTTGGCCCTGGCGGGCGAAATGGTCCGTCGCCAACGCAAAAACTCACGCATCGCCGCTGCTCAGGCAACTTAAGGAATCCCCATGGCCGTCAAGAAACGAGGTCTCGGACGTGGACTGGATGCACTGCTGAGTGGTCCGAGTGTCAGCGCGCTGGAAGAACAGGCGGTGCAGGCCGATCAGCGAGAGTTGCAGCACCTGCCGCTGGATCTGCTGCAGCGCGGCAAGTACCAGCCGCGTCGTGATATGGATCCCCAGGCGCTCGAGGAGCTGGCGCAATCGATCAAGGCACAAGGCGTGATGCAGCCGATCGTTGTGCGGCCGATCGGTAGCGGTCGCTACGAAATCATTGCCGGCGAACGCCGCTGGCGTGCCAGCCAGCAAGCTGGCCAGGAAACCATCCCGGCGATGGTGCGTGATGTACCGGATGAAACCGCGATCGCCATTGCGCTGATCGAGAACATCCAGCGCGAAGACCTCAATCCGATTGAAGAAGCGGTGGCCTTGCAGCGCCTGCAGACGGAATTCCAGCTGACCCAGCAACAAGTCGCCGAAGCCGTGGGCAAGTCCCGGGTAACCGTGGCCAACCTGCTGCGCCTGATTTCGCTGCCGGAAGTCATCAAGACCATGCTGTCCCACGGTGACCTCGAAATGGGTCATGCCCGGGCATTGCTCGGTTTGCCGGATAATCAACAGGTCGAAGGGGCGCGACATGTTGTCGCACGCGGGCTGACCGTGCGCCAGACTGAAGCACTGGTTCGCCAGTGGTTGAGTGGCAAACCGGAGCCTGTGGAACCCTCCAAACCGGACCCGGATATTGCCCGCCTGGAACAGCGCCTGGCCGAGCGGCTGGGCTCTGCGGTGCAGATTCGCCACGGGAAGAAGGGTAAAGGGCAACTGGTTATTGGCTACAACTCTTTGGATGAACTTCAGGGTGTGCTCGCACACATTCGCTGAAACAATTCCTTATGTAGCGCGCAGTCGGAAATCACTACCTGACAGTTGAATAGGGGCAGAACCGCCCCTATACTCTGCGCGCATTTTGTCGGCACAAATTATGCCAAGTTATTGAATTCTGGCAGCCGACCATTGGAGAGTAATAGTGATGGAAACCCGCACGCCAAACCGCTTGCCCTTCCATCGCCTGGCAGTTTTTCCGGTGTTAATGGCTCAATTTGTCGTTTTGCTGATTGCTGCTTTGGCGCTTTGGCAATGGCATGGAGTCGTTGCCGGGTACTCGGGACTTTGCGGAGGCCTGATAGCCTTGCTGCCCAATGTTTATTTTGCTCACAGGGCATTTCGGTTTTCCGGCGCCCGAGCAGCCCAGTCCATCGTCCGGTCTTTTTATGCCGGCGAGGCAGGCAAACTGATTTTGACGGCAGTGCTGTTTGCACTGGTGTTCGCAGGTGTGAAGCCATTGGCACCGATTGCAGTATTCGGTGTCTTCGTGCTGACTCAGTCAGTCAGCTGGTTCGCTCCCCTGCTGATGAGAACAAGACTTTCGAGACCTTAGGGCGTTTGAGGCAACCATGGCAGAAACAACCGCTTCGGGCTATATCCAGCACCACTTGCAGAACCTGACCTTCGGTCAGCACCCTACCGGCGGCTGGGGCTTTGCCCACACCGCAGCAGAAGCCAAGGAAATGGGCTTTTGGGCTTTCCACGTCGATACCCTCGGCTGGTCGGTCGCATTGGGTCTGATCTTCGTTCTTCTTTTCCGCATGGCGGCCAAGAAAGCGACTTCCGGTCAGCCAGGTGCTTTGCAGAACTTCGTTGAAGTATTGGTCGAATTCGTCGATGGCAGCGTGAAAGACAGCTTCCATGGCCGTAGCCCGGTGATTGCACCGCTGGCACTGACCATCTTCGTCTGGGTGTTCCTGATGAACGCCGTCGACCTGGTACCGGTCGACTGGATTCCTCAACTGGCCATCCTGATCTCCGGTGACCACCACATCCCATTCCGCGCCGTGTCGACAACCGACCCGAACGCGACTCTGGGCATGGCGTTCTCGGTTTTCGCTCTGATCATTTTCTATAGCATCAAGGTCAAGGGCCTCGGCGGTTTCATCGGCGAGCTGACCCTGCACCCGTTCGGCAGCAAGAACATCTTCGTTCAGGCCCTGCTGATCCCGGTGAACTTCCTGCTGGAATTCGTGACCCTGATCGCCAAGCCGATCTCCCTGGCCCTGCGTCTGTTCGGCAACATGTATGCCGGCGAGCTGGTGTTCATTCTGATTGCTGTGATGTTCGGCAGCGGCCTGCTCTGGCTTAGTGGCCTGGGCGTTGTTCTGCAGTGGGCGTGGGCTGTGTTCCACATCCTGATCATCACCCTGCAGGCGTTCATCTTCATGATGCTGACCATCGTTTACCTGTCGATGGCGCACGAAGAAAACCATTAAGACCAGTCTCGACTAGTCTGATGTCCCTCCCGGTCAAACGGGAGGGTGCTCCTCACGGGGCATCTGAAACGATTTGTTTTACCGCTTTAAATTAAAAAAACCTAAACCATACGACGTAAAAGTCGGGAGGAAAGATGGAAACTGTAGTTGGTCTAACCGCTATCGCTGTTGCACTGTTGATCGGCCTGGGCGCACTGGGTACCGCAATTGGTTTCGGCCTGTTGGGTGGCAAGTTCCTGGAAGGCGCAGCGCGTCAGCCAGAAATGGTTCCAATGCTGCAAGTTAAAATGTTCATCGTTGCCGGTCTGCTCGACGCCGTAACCATGATCGGTGTTGGTATCGCTCTGTTCTTCACCTTTGCGAACCCGTTCGTTGGTCAGATCGCTGGCTAATTACTCGGATAATCCGGGTAATTTGGTGTGATGGACAACGTAACTGCGAGGTGTTGGCGTGAACATTAATGCGACCCTGATTGGCCAGTCCGTTGCGTTCCTGATTTTTGTACTGTTCTGCATGAAGTTCGTATGGCCTCCGGTCATTGCGGCATTGCACGAACGTCAAAAGAAGATCGCTGATGGTCTGGACGCTGCCAGCCGTGCAGCTCGTGACCTGGAGTTGGCCCAAGAGAAAGCGGGTCAGCAACTGCGCGAAGCGAAAGCTCAGGCAGCTGAAATCATCGAGCAAGCCAAGAAACGCGGTAATCAGATTGTTGAAGAGGCTGTTGAAAAAGCCCGTATCGACGCTGACCGTGTGAAGGTTCAGGCTCAGGCCGAGATCGAACAGGAACTGAACAGTGTCAAAGACGCCCTGCGTGCCCAAGTGGGCTTGCTGGCAGTCGGCGGCGCCGAGAAGATCCTGGGTGCCACAATCGATCAAAACGCGCACGCAGAGCTGGTTAACCAACTGGCTGCTGAAATCTAAGCGAGGGCGATCATGGCAGAACTGACCACGTTGGCCCGACCTTACGCTAAGGCGGCCTTCGAGCACGCTCAGGCCCACCAGCAACTGGCCAATTGGTCAGCCATGCTCGGCCTGGCAGCAGCGGTATCGCAAGACGATACCCTGCAGCGCGTGCTCAAGGCCCCGCGACTGACGAGCGCAGAAAAGGCCGCCACGTTCATTGACGTGTGCGGCGACAAGTTCGATGCCAAGGCACAGAATTTCATCAACGTCGTTGCCGAAAACGACCGTCTCCCGCTGTTGCCGGAGATTTCCGCTCTGTTCGACCTGTACAAGGCCGAGCAAGAGAAGTCGGTAGACGTTGAAGTGACCAGTGCATTTGCATTGAACCAAGAACAGCAAGACAAACTCGCCAAGGTTCTCAGTGCACGACTCAACCGGGAAGTGCGCCTGCAAGTTGCGGAGGATGCCGCCCTGATAGGTGGTGTCGTAATCCGCGCCGGCGACCTGGTTATCGATGGCTCGATTCGCGGCAAAATCGCGAAACTTGCCGAAGCATTGAAATCTTGAGTTTGAAGGGGCAGCAGAGCAATGCAGCAACTCAATCCTTCCGAAATAAGTGAAATTATCAAGGGCCGCATCGACAAGCTCGATGTGACCTCCCAAGCCCGTAACGAAGGCACTGTCGTCAGCGTATCTGACGGCATCGTGCGGATTCACGGTCTGGCCGACGTCATGTACGGCGAGATGATCGAGTTTCCGGGCGGCGTCTACGGTATGGCACTCAACCTGGAGCAAGACTCCGTAGGTGCCGTTGTTTTGGGCGCATACCAGTCTCTGGCTGAAGGCATGAGCGCCAAGTGCACCGGCCGCATCCTCGAAGTTCCAGTTGGTAAGGAACTGCTGGGTCGCGTAGTCGACGCACTGGGCAACCCTGTTGACGGTAAAGGTCCACTGGGCAACACCGAGACCGACGCGGTCGAGAAAGTTGCTCCAGGCGTGATCTGGCGTAAGTCGGTAGACCAGCCTGTACAGACTGGCTACAAGGCTGTCGATGCCATGATCCCTGTCGGCCGTGGCCAGCGTGAGCTGATCATCGGTGACCGTCAGATCGGTAAAACCGCTCTGGCGATCGACGCGATCATCAACCAGAAGAACAGCGGCATTTTCTGCGTATACGTAGCCATTGGTCAGAAGCAATCGACCATCGCCAACGTGGTTCGCAAGCTGGAAGAAAACGGCGCCCTGGCCAACACGATCATCGTGGCTGCCAGTGCTTCGGAATCTCCTGCGCTGCAATTCCTGGCACCGTACTCCGGTTGCACCATGGGTGAATTCTTCCGCGACCGCGGTGAAGACGCGCTGATCGTTTATGACGATCTGTCCAAGCAAGCAGTGGCTTACCGCCAGATTTCCCTGCTGCTGCGCCGTCCACCAGGCCGTGAAGCTTACCCAGGCGACGTGTTCTATCTCCACTCCCGTCTGCTGGAGCGCGCATCCCGCGTTTCGGAAGAGTACGTAGAGAAGTTCACCAACGGCGCAGTGACCGGCAAAACCGGTTCCCTGACCGCACTGCCGATCATCGAAACCCAGGCTGGCGACGTTTCCGCGTTCGTTCCGACCAACGTGATTTCCATCACCGACGGTCAGATCTTCCTGGAATCGGCCATGTTCAACTCGGGCATCCGTCCTGCAGTGAACGCCGGTGTTTCGGTATCCCGTGTGGGTGGTGCCGCTCAGACCAAGATCATCAAGAAGCTGTCCGGTGGTATCCGTACCGCTCTGGCTCAGTACCGTGAACTGGCGGCATTCGCCCAGTTCGCTTCTGACCTGGACGAAGCGACCCGTAAGCAACTTGAGCATGGTCAGCGCGTTACCGAGCTGATGAAGCAGAAGCAATACGCCCCAATGTCGATCGCTGACATGGCGTTGTCGCTGTATGCCGCTGAGCGTGGGTTCCTGACTGACGTCGAAATCGCCAAGGTCGGCAGCTTTGAACAAGCGCTGATTGCTTACTTCAACCGCGATCACGCCGAATTGATGGCGAAGATCAACGTGAAGGGTGACTTCAATGACGATATCGACGCTGGCATGAAAGCCGGTATCGAGAAGTTCAAGGCCACCCAAACCTGGTAAGCCGCAGCGGGAGCCGCAAGGCTCCCGCTTGCTAACCTGATAGGTGTTACATGGCAGGCGCAAAAGAGATTCGCAGTAAGATTGCGAGCATCAAAAGCACGCAAAAAATTACCAGCGCCATGGAAAAAGTGGCGGTCAGCAAAATGCGCAAGGCACAAATGCGCATGGCTGCTAGCCGTCCTTATGCGGAGCGCATCCGCCAGGTTATTGGGCATCTGGCCAACGCCAACCCGGAATACCGCCACCCGTTCATGATCGACCGCGAAATCAAGCGTGTTGGTTATGTCGTAGTGAGCAGTGACCGTGGTCTGTGCGGTGGCTTGAACACCAACCTGTTCAAGGCCCTGGTCAAGGACATGGCGGTAAACCGCGAGAAAGGCGTCGAGATTGATCTGTGTGTAGTGGGTAGCAAGGGTGCGGCCTTTTTCCGCAACTTCGGCGGCAACGTCGTAGCAGCTATCAGCCACCTGGGTGAAGAGCCGTCGATCAACGACTTGATCGGTAGCGTCAAAGTGATGCTGGATGCCTACCTGGACGGCCGTATTGACCGCCTGTCCGTGGTTTCCAACAAGTTCATCAACACCATGACGCAACAGCCTACCGTGGAGCAATTGATTCCACTGGTGGCAACCCCGGATCAGGACCTCAAGCACCACTGGGACTATCTCTACGAACCGGATGCCAAAGAGCTGCTTGACGGCTTGATGGTCCGCTACGTTGAGTCGCAGGTCTACCAGGCGGTGGTCGAGAACAACGCGGCTGAACAAGCTGCGCGGATGATCGCGATGAAGAACGCTACCGACAACGCCGGTGATTTGATCAGCGATTTGCAGCTGGTCTACAACAAGGCGCGTCAGGCTGCGATCACCCAAGAGATCTCGGAAATCGTCGGCGGCGCTGCCGCGGTTTAACGGTTCAAATATTCAGAGGATCCAGCTATGAGTAGCGGACGTATCGTTCAAATCATCGGCGCCGTTATCGACGTGGAATTTCCACGCGACAGCGTACCGAGCATCTACAACGCGCTGAAAGTAGTGAGCGCGGCTGAAACCACCCTGGAAGTTCAGCAGCAGCTGGGCGACGGCGTGGTTCGTACCATTGCGATGGGTTCCACCGAGGGCTTGAAGCGCGGTCTGGAAGTGACCGACTCTGGCGCAGCCATTTCCGTACCGGTCGGTAAAGCGACCCTGGGCCGGATCATGGACGTACTGGGCAACCCGATCGACGAAGCTGGCCCAATCGCCACCGACGAGCGTTGGGGTATCCACCGTGCAGCGCCTTCGTTCGCTGAACAAGCAGGCGGCAACGACCTGCTGGAAACCGGCATCAAGGTTATCGACCTGGTTTGCCCGTTCGCCAAGGGTGGTAAAGTTGGTCTGTTCGGTGGTGCCGGTGTAGGCAAAACCGTAAACATGATGGAACTGATCCGTAACATCGCCATCGAGCACAGCGGTTATTCCGTGTTCGCCGGTGTGGGTGAGCGTACTCGTGAGGGTAACGACTTCTACCACGAGATGAAGGACTCCAACGTTCTGGACAAAGTGGCACTGGTTTACGGTCAGATGAACGAGCCGCCGGGTAACCGTCTGCGCGTAGCACTGACCGGCCTGACCATGGCCGAGAAGTTCCGTGACGAAGGTAACGACGTTCTGCTGTTCGTCGACAACATCTATCGTTACACCCTGGCCGGTACTGAAGTATCCGCACTGCTGGGCCGTATGCCTTCGGCAGTAGGTTACCAGCCGACCCTGGCTGAAGAGATGGGCGTTCTGCAAGAACGTATCACTTCGACCAAGGAAGGTTCGATCACTTCGATCCAAGCGGTATACGTACCTGCGGACGACTTGACCGACCCGTCGCCAGCGACCACCTTCGCCCACTTGGACGCCACCGTCGTTCTGTCCCGTGACATCGCTTCCCTGGGTATCTACCCAGCGGTAGACCCACTGGACTCGACTTCGCGCCAGCTGGACCCGAACGTTATCGGCCAGGACCACTACGACACCGCTCGCGGCGTCCAGTACGTTCTGCAGCGTTACAAAGAACTGAAGGACATCATTGCGATCCTGGGTATGGACGAGCTGTCGGAAGCCGACAAGCAGTTGGTAAACCGTGCTCGTAAGATCCAGCGTTTCTTGTCGCAGCCGTTCTTCGTGGCTGAAGTCTTCACCGGTGCATCGGGTAAATACGTTTCCCTGAAAGACACCATTGCTGGCTTCAAAGGCATCCTCAACGGTGACTACGACCACCTGCCAGAACAAGCGTTCTACATGGTTGGCGGCATCGAAGAAGCGATCGAGAAAGCCAAGAAACTGTAATCCCGGCGCCCGGAAACGGGCGCTAATTTAGGTTGAGGCAATCAGATGGCTATGACAGTCCATTGCGATATCGTCAGCGCGGAAGGGGAAATCTTTTCCGGTCTGGTCGAGATGGTGATTGCGCACGGTGCACTGGGTGATCTTGGTATCGCCCTGGGTCACGCGCCGCTGATCACTAATCTGAAGCCAGGTCCGATCCGCCTGGTCAAGCAGGGCGGGGAAGAGGAGGTGTACTACATCTCTGGTGGTTTCCTCGAGGTTCAGCCGAACATGGTCAAGGTTCTCGCCGACACCGTGCAACGTGCTGCCGACCTGGACGAAGCTTCCGCTCAGGAAGCCGTCAAGGCTGCCGAGAAGGCCTTGCATGAGCGGGGCGCGGAGTTCGATTACGGTTCCGCTGCCGCACGTCTGGCCGAGGCCGCAGCCCAGCTGCGTACCGTCCAGCAGATCCGCAAGAAGTTCGGCCATTAAGGCAGCGCTTGTTGTGTGATTGATTAAAAAGGGTAGCCTCGGCTACCCTTTTTTATTTTCCCGATATTCATCACGTTGGTCGCAGCCGCTGACCACCCAGGATTGGTAGCCAGTCATGTCTCTTGAAATCGTTATCCTCGCTGCTGGCCAGGGCACCCGCATGCGTTCGGCCCTGCCAAAGGTCTTGCACCCGATTGCCGGCAATTCGATGCTCGGCCATGTTATCCACAGCGCCCGACAACTTGATCCACAGCGCATTCACGTGGTGATCGGCCATGGTGCCGATGTGGTACGCGAGCGCCTGGCCGCCGACGATCTGAACTTCGTCCTCCAGGACAAACAATTGGGTACCGGTCATGCGGTGGCCCAGGCCGTTCCTTTCATCAAGTCCGACACCGTGCTGGTGCTATACGGTGATGTGCCCTTGATTGAAATCGAAACCCTGCAGCGTTTGCTCAAGCTGGTAGTGCCTGGGCAGATGGGCCTGCTTACCGTCGAGCTGGATGATGCAACCGGTTATGGCCGCATCGTTCGCGACAATGATGGAAAGGTCTCTGCCATCGTCGAGCACAAGGACGCCAACGAAGCCCAGCGCGCCATCAAGGAAGGCAATACCGGGATCCTCGCGGTTCCGGCCGATCGCCTGGCCGATTGGACGGGCCGCCTGTCGAACAACAACGCGCAGGGCGAGTACTACTTGACCGACGTGATTGAAATGGCAGTCAGCGACGGTCTGGTGGTGGCCACCGAACAGCCCCACGACGCCATGGAAGTGCAGGGCGCCAATGACCGCAAGCAGCTTTCCGATCTTGAGCGTCATTATCAGCTGCGCGCCGGCCGTCGCTTGATGGCTCAAGGAGTGACTCTTCGCGACCCGGCCCGTTTCGATGTGCGGGGTGATATCAGTGTGGGTCGCGACGTGCTGATCGATATCAATGTGATCCTCGAAGGTAACGTCGTCATTGAAGACGACGTGGTCATTGGCCCGAACTGCGTGATCAAGGACAGCACCTTGCGTAAAGGCGTCGTGATCAAGGCCAACAGTCATATCGAAGGGGCGATTCTCGGAGAAGGCAGCGATGCCGGTCCGTTCGCGCGTCTGCGTCCAGGCACTGTGCTCGAAGCGCGGGCGCATGTGGGTAACTTTGTCGAGTTGAAAAATGCTCATCTGGGCGAAGGTGCCAAGGCAGGCCATTTGACCTATCTGGGCGATGCCGAAGTGGGCGCACGCACCAACATCGGTGCTGGCACCATTACCTGCAACTACGATGGGGCCAACAAGTGGAAAACGGTGCTGGGCGAGGACGTGTTCATCGGTTCCAACAACTCATTGGTGGCCCCTGTGGATATCTTGTCTGGTGCGACTACGGCAGCCGGTTCGACTATTACCTCTACTGTGGATAAAGCGCAGTTGGCAGTAGCCCGTGCTCGCCAGAAGAACATCGACGGTTGGAAGCGACCAGAGAAGATCAAGAAGAGCTAAGTTATCCACACCTCGATATTTTTCAGAAGTTATTCACAACCAAAATACTGTTAATAATATTAATCGGCAAGCCTCGCTCACTTCAGGGGGCTTGCTGTTAATTATTTTATCCACAGAGTCTTTTGATCGATCCGCGCTTGACGAAGTTTCCTCGATAGGTTTTGATTGCTTCCGTTATCTTTCGAATCGAAACTTATCAGATCATGTCGAAGCGCAACACACCTCAGCGGCGCCACAACATCCTGGCCTTGCTCAACGAGCAGGGCGAAGTCAGTGTGGATGAATTGGCAAAGCGCTTCGAAACCTCTGAAGTTACGATTCGCAAGGATCTGGCCGCACTTGAAAGCAATGGTCTGTTGCTGCGTCGTTATGGCGGCGCCATCACCTTGCCTCAGGAATTAGTGGCCGACCTGAGTCAACCGGTCTCCAGGTACAAGCAGGCCATTGCCCGCGCAGCTGTTGCGCGGATTCGCGAACATGCACGCATCATCATCGACAGCGGCAGCACTACCGCATCGATGATTCCGGAACTGGGTCAGCAACCGGGCCTGGTGGTGATGACCAATTCCCTGCACGTCGCCAACGCCTTGAGCGAACTCGAGCATGAGCCGGTGCTGTTGATGACCGGCGGCACTTGGGACCCGCATTCCGAGTCCTTTCAGGGGCAGGTCGCCGAGCAGGTACTACGCTCCTACGACTTCGATCAATTGTTCATCGGCGCCGATGGTATTGATCTGGCCCGCGGTACAACCACCTTCAACGAATTGCTGGGACTCAGCCGAGTGATGGCCGAAGTCGCCCGTGAAGTAGTCGTGATGGTGGAGGCCGACAAGATCGGTCGCAAGATTCCCAACCTGGAACTGCCCTGGAGCAGCGTCCATACCCTCATTACCGATGATCGCCTGTCGCTCGATGCGCGGGATCAGATTCAAGCCCGCGGTATCACTTTGATTTGCGCGGCTGTCAGTCAGGAGAAATAACATGTGTGGAATTGTCGGCGCAGTTGCAGAACGTAACATCACCGCCATCCTGGTCGAGGGCCTCAAGCGCCTGGAATACCGTGGGTATGACAGCGCGGGTGTAGCGGTGTACACCAATGATCAAAAGCTCGAGCGCGCGCGTCGCCCGGGCAAGGTCAGCGAACTTGAACTGGCCTTGGTCGAAGAACCGCTGGTTGGGCGCCTGGGTATTGCCCACACTCGCTGGGCCACTCACGGTGCACCTTGCGAACGCAATGCGCATCCGCACTTCTCTGGCGATTTGGCTGTGGTGCATAACGGCATCATCGAAAACCACGAAGCCCTGCGTGAACAACTCAAGTCTTTGGGTTACGTTTTCACTTCAGACACGGACACTGAAGTCATCGCCCACCTGCTGAACCATAAACTCAAGGACCTTCCTGACCTGGCTGAGGCCCTCAAGGCAACAGTAAAGGAACTGCACGGTGCTTATGGTCTGGCAGTCATCAGCGCGAAGCAACCTGATCGCCTGGTGGCAGCCCGCAGTGGCAGCCCGCTGGTGATCGGCCTGGGCCTGGGTGAGAACTTCCTGGCGTCCGACCAATTGGCACTGCGTCAGGTGACTGACCGTTTCATGTACCTGGAAGAGGGTGATATCGCCGAAATTCGCCGCGACAGCGTGCAGATCTGGGATGTCAGCGGCAAGGCTGTCGAGCGTGAGACCGTGCAGTATCGCGATGGCGCCGAAGCGGCTGAAAAAGGCGAGTTCCGCCATTTCATGCTCAAGGAAATCCACGAGCAACCGTCCGTGGTACAGCGCACCCTGGAAGGTCGTTTGAGCCCGAACGGCGTGCTGGTACAGGCTTTCGGTCCACAGGCCGCTGAACTGTTCGCCAAAGTGCGCAATGTGCAGATCGTTGCCTGCGGCACCAGCTATCACGCCGGCATGGTTGCGCGTTACTGGCTCGAAGAACTGGCCGGCATCCCCTGCCAAGTCGAAGTTGCCAGCGAGTTCCGCTACCGTAAAGTCGTGGTGCAACCCGACACCCTGTTCGTGACCATCTCCCAGTCCGGCGAAACCGCCGATACCCTGGCTGCGCTGCGCAATGCCAAGGAACTGGGTTTCCTCGCCAGCCTGGCAATCTGCAACGTCGGCATCAGCTCCCTGGTGCGTGAATCGGACCTGACCCTGCTGACCCAGGCCGGCCGCGAAATCGGCGTGGCGTCTACCAAAGCCTTCACTACGCAATTGGTGGGTCTGCTGTTACTGACCCTGTCCCTGGGCCAGGTTCACGGATCGTTGGCCAAAGGCGTTGAAGCGACACTGGTCGAAGAACTGCGTCGCTTGCCAACCCGCCTGGGTGAAGCGCTGGCGATGGACAGCACCGTGGAGAAAATTGCTGAACTGTTCGCCGAGAAGAACCACACCCTGTTCCTGGGTCGTGGCGCACAGTTCCCGGTCGCGATGGAAGGGGCCCTCAAGCTCAAGGAAATTTCCTACATCCACGCCGAAGCCTACCCGGCTGGCGAGCTGAAGCACGGCCCGCTGGCGCTTGTGGATAACGACATGCCAGTGGTGACCGTAGCGCCAAACAACGAGCTGCTGGAGAAACTGAAGTCCAACCTCCAGGAAGTCCGCGCCCGGGGTGGCCAACTGATCGTTTTCGCAGATGAGAAGGCTGGCATGACCAATGGTGAAGGCACGCACGTAGTGCACATGCCCCACATCCACGACATCCTGTCACCAATCCTCTACACCATCCCGCTGCAGTTGCTGTCGTACTACGTGGCTGTGCTCAAAGGCACTGACGTCGACCAACCACGCAACCTGGCGAAATCGGTGACTGTGGAATAAGTTATCCACAGCTGATCGAACCTTATGTTTGCAAACAATAAAGGTTGTCACAAAACAATAAAGGTTGTCACAACTTAATAAAGGTTGTCACAAGCTCCTGCCTCGACCGTACATCGGAGCAGGAGCAGGTCTTGGAAATTAGGATCATGATCCTCAATGGACCTGTGACCGCTGTCCTGGCTGAGCCCGCTCCTGACACCTCCACGCCACGCTCCTCATGTGCCGTTCTGAGCGAGTGGGTCGCCCTACGATGAGCGACTCGAAATGACATCTGTTCCCGCTGCGCCGGTTAAGCCAGCGCCTTCCAAGCTGATGACTCAGCAGAAAATCGATAAAAGAATCAAATCTGGTCGTGGTAGCGGCGTAAGAGAAACCTATGCACCTTGGATCAGGGTTTGGGACATCAAATCCAAGGGCGTGTCCCACCTAGTGCCGGGCGTAAAATTCCAACGCACTCATCACCTCTTATCAAACGCTGAGCGCGACTATCTCACCGTCCTAGAACGTGATAATTCAGTAATCGATATCCGCGAGCAGTACCCCCTCTTAACGCAAGCCGAAACCCAGGCAATCGCCACCAGCTTTAATTATCGCCATCCGGTCTACCCAGGGACTCAGGTTCCTGTAGTCATGACGACCGACTTCCTAATCACCTTCCTAGATTCATCGGGCGAAGTCAGGCTGGCTGCGCGTTCTGTCAAGCACCGGAAGGAGTTCGAGGATGCAGACATTGGCGTGCGGAATCGAATGGCTGAGAAACTTGCTATCGAAGAAAAGTATTGGTCGATTAGGAATGTAGAATGGAAGCTAGTTCTGCACGAAAACCTGTCGCGAAACAAGATAGCAAATCTCACCATTCTGCGGACCTATGCGAACATCCATCCTTCTTTGCCTACAGAAAAGAACATAAAAAATTTACTCGAATTCATAGGGCGGTGTAAAACTGACGAAGTCGCGCTCAAGGTGTTACTGGATAAAGCTTCCAAGTATATCTATATAGACTACATGGGCGTAAAGCATCTTTTCCATCATCTTCTATGGATCGGTCGGTTGGACATGGATCTCACATCCAAGGTGATTAGCCTATCTCAGCCGTTACATGTATGGATTAGTCAACCGCCTTCGGCTGTTACGGCACCAATCGAGGTATCCATTAATGCTAAGTCTGCGAGTTAACTGCATCGTTTCTCCAGGTGAAGGCTCTAGCCTGTTGGAGAAGCCAGTTAGAGTTTTGGGTCAAAAAGACTGTTTTTTTTTAGTGATTGAACTGTCCACAAATCCGACCAAACCATGGCGGGTGGAGAAATCACTTTTGCTGGAAGAGATCGATTCCGGTGCGGCTGTGCTAAGTCCGGAAAAGGTTCCCATGCACTTGCTCAGAAGTGAAGATCAGATAAGCGAGAATGAAAGAAATAGCAGAGATAGAAATTGGAGCCTTGTTCGGGGCCTGGTGGAAAACCAAACTGCCCTAGATATTTTAACCTCGGATTTTGGCGCTCTCGTTTCGAGTCATGCTATGGCGATGGGAGTAGATCGTAAGCAAATCTATCGTCTTCTTTATCGATACTGGAGCATGGGGCAGACTCGTAACGCATTCTTGTGGAATACCAGTCCATGTGGCGGTCGAGGAAAGAAAAAAAGCCGCGCATCTGGCATTATTCCCGGGCGGCCGGCCAAATATCTCGGCGTCGTGATCAGCGAAGATGGCGCTATTCTGCTTGAGAACCGGCATCTTACCCACATCCGCCTTGCTTATGGGCGGGTTGCTAGTGGCAGGTGCGGTACGATTCAAGACGCACATAAGTGGATGTTGAACAAATTCTATAGGGAAACGCTAACCGATGGCTCTAAAGGAGATGTGGTACGAGGCAGTTATCCATCCATCCACCAGCTTAGGCATAATGGAAAATTGTTTTTCGACGCTCTTTATAAGTTGAAGAAGCGCGGAGGAGCCATTCGCTATAACAAAGACCATCGCCCGCTCGTTGGGTCAGCATCTATGGGATTGTTTGGTGCTGGCCATCGCTATGAAATAGATTCGACTATTGCCGATGTTTATCTGGTGCACCGTGTCAACAGATTGTGGCTGATTGGTCGGCCAGTCCTCTACGTTGTTGTAGATACGTTCACCAGAATGATTGTGGGCATCCACGTTGGTCTTGAGGGGCCAAGTTGGAATGGTGCTAGGCACGCTATTTATAACGCCTGTACACCTAAAGTAGATTTCTGCAAGCGATATGGTATTGATATTGGTGAGTCTGATTGGCCATGCTTTCATCTGCCGGTTGAGCTCGTTGCGGACCGCGCTGAGCTTTTAAGCGAGGCCGGCGAGGCGATGACGAAGGTTCTGGGTACTGCCGTTAAGATTTTGCCACCTTTTAGACCTGACTGGAAAAGTATCATTGAAAGCCGCTTTCGGCTGATAAATGAAAAGTTGGACCTGAAGTTTGTACCAGGGGGCGTGGACGCCCGAAAAATGGAGCGAGGCGACCGAGACTACCAGCTAGATGCAATCCTCGATATCGATGAATTTACCGAAATGGTAATCGTGGGAGTGCTGGCACACAACAAAAGCCTTCGGGTACCTCATGTTCTCAGTCGCGAGATGGTTGCTGCAGAAGTAGCACCAACTCCAATAGAACTTTGGAAATGGTCCATGGCAAACAGCATGCTTAATTCTAAGGTGGTTTCTCCTGCAGAACTCAAGATCGCCTTATTGCCTTCGCAGGAATGCCGTATCAGCCGAGGCGGAATTAATTTCCAAGGCGTGCAATATACTTGTCAAACAGCAGTTCGTGAGGAGTGGCTAGAGCGGTCACATAATTTCCAAACGAGATACATTAGGGTTTATTATGATCCAAACTCTATAGAAAATTGCTGGGTTAAATCTGATGCGGGATTCGAGCCCCTCACGATAGTGCCGCAACAACGGCAAAAATATGGCGGACTCCGTATGGAGGAGGTCCTAGATATGATTAAGATCGTGAATCAGGTCTCGCCGGATGCTCGATATGAAGCTGACAACACTGCGGCGCTACTAAAAGCCCGGCAGGAGGACATCCTTGACCGGGCGAAAACCAAGCGCATAGCACAAGGTGACCCGAAGTCGAACGCTGATTTCAAACGGGACAAACGTTCCAAGCGCGCCACAGAAGCTCAGAGTGAGCGCGATCTCCATACCGCTGATCTGAACCAGCTTCGCGTTATGGATAACCCGTCTGTTACGGCGGAAAATCCCAAACCAGCCGTAAGCAAGCCCAATTCTGCGCGAAGCGCTGCCTTCCTGAAACTGGTGGTCAATTCGGGTGGAGAGACCTATGAGTGACTTCAGTTTTGCGCCCGCTGATTATACTCCAACCGGGATGCCTCAATACGACGGTAATCCCCTAATAGAGTGCCTGCCCAGGATTTTGTCGGATATTGATGTCGTCAGGCGTGTTGGTAATCATCCCACGAGGCCTGACGAAGCAGAGCGGGCATTGGACCCTAAGCTTCGTGGCCATGGGATAAACAGGCTGAAGGACGTCGTCGTTCCTTTTGAGATCCACCTGCGGCTTGAGGATTTGTTCAGCCAGTTGATCCGGTACGGTTATACGGGTCGTAACCCGCTACTCGCTTCGTCCGTCAGGCATCGGATGCCTTCATCTGCCGAGATTCAACGCCAAGGCTTCATGTCCACTGCGGAAACGATGACGCTCATTGGGCTGAGCGGTATGGGTAAAACGACCGCCCTTAATTCCATAGCGAAGCTTTATCCCCAGGTCATCAGCCATAGCAGATACAAGGAGCAGATCTTCGTCGAGACCCAAGTAGTCTGGCTCAAGATCGAGTGCCCGCACGACGGTTCCCTACGAGGGTTTTGCTCAGCGTTCTTTTCGGCACTGGATGTAGCGCTAGGAATTGACAAGTACTCGCGCAAAGGTGGTGCAGGTAACAGTATCAGTGTGATGCTTCAGCACCTCAGTCAGTTGTGCAAAACTTTCTATATCGGTGCCTTGATCATTGATGAGATGCAACATCTTTGCTCGTCGCGGGGCGGGCAAGACCGCGAGAAGCTGCTCAATTTTTTCGTGACGCTGTCAAACGACGCCGGCGTTCCGCTGGTCTACGTCGGAACGAATGCAATGCTGCCGCTATTTTCCGGCGTTTTGCGAAACGCCCGGCGAGCTGCGGGGATGGGTCCCATCGCTTTCGACCGATTCACCGAGGACGATCCATTTTGGTCACATCTGGTGTCGCAGCTCTGGGCCTATGACTGGACGGCTTCCTGTGCTCCGCTGACAGATGAGCTTCTGGCTACGATTTACGACCTCACTCAAGGCAACACGGACTTCCTGGCCAAGCTTCTCATGCTGACCCAGCGGCACGTAATTTGGGAGGGCATTGATTCGATTACTTCAGCGGTATTGCAGCAGGTGTATGACACCCAGATGAGGCTTCTGCACAAGCCCATTGAGGCCCTTCGAAGCGGTGATCCTCTGCAAATTGCGGACTTCGAGGACATGATGCCTACAAAGGACCAGATCGCTCAGATGATGAATTACGATCTGGCGCGGCGAGCTGATAGGACACATCTTTCGCTTCTTACTCAGGCTTCGTTTACCACTCCTGCAGAACCTATTGCTAATCCAATCGCCAAGGGTGCCAGTAGGCCGTTAGTCCCGGTCGCCGATGGATCCTTAAAAAGCGCACATTTTTCAAAGGACGAAGACGTGCAAACTCAACTCGAACAGCGCGGCTGGGTGAATAAAGACTTAGCCTGGTGACATGATTCGCGGGGGTTCAGGCCTATGGAGAGTCTTCTTTTCTTTCCTCAGCCGTTTCCTGATGAGTCGCTCTACAGCTTGGCTGTCCGTTATCATCGGCTGGCGGCGAACCGCAGCTATCGCCTCAAAAGCCAAGAACTGTTCGGGACTTACTCCAGGACCTGTGGCTCCATTCTGCCGTGTTGCTTGGGGGCTCTGTCCCAACGGCTTGGGGCAGGCTATCCGGTAGTCGATTTGATCGAGCGCTTCACGCTTTTGCCGCTCTACCGGCCATTTGTGGACGATACGAAGTACAGAGCTTCCATTATCACTATGGCCGGCAGCGATGGTACAGGCCTCAAGATGAGTCTGGGCATCACCGCCTCGCGTTTTCTTAAACACGCATCTTTCAGATACTGCGACAGGTGCGTCAGAGAAGACGTCCTGAAATTCGGCTCTGCCTACTGGCACCGAACTCATCAAGCTGCAGGCACCTGTATTTGCCCGCACCACGGAGAAGTGCTTCACGCACTGATATTTCCGAATGGAGCCGATTGGCGTTGCATGCTCCTACCGGCTGAAGCAGGTGGAACGCCGGTAATACACTCACTAGGCAGAACAGCGGCTCGAAGCATTGCTGAAATGCAGTTCTGGGGACTCGGTCATCCAAGGGAGGTGCATGCACTTTTCGCAGGTAATTTTCTAAGGTACCGCCTCGATGAGATGGGGTTTATCAAATCTGGCCGGATCAGGCAGCAGTTGCTAGCAGCATTCCTAGCTTCGCCTCTCCTCTGCATTCCTGACGCGACTGAGTTTCAGGAGATGACAAGTTCCACTGATTGGGTTTTCCGAGTCTTGCGTCCACGTGGAGTAGTGCAGCCTTTGAAATTTTACTTTCTTTGTTGGCTGCTTGGTTTAGATCTGGAGCAACTCAAACTCTTTCGGCCAAAAGCAGACTATCTCAGTGAAGATTTGCCGGGCGGCAATCATGCAGTGAACGCTGCAAGTGAGGGCGATATTGAGGAGCGCCGGTCAGCGTTTTGCAACAGCGCCAATCTGAAATGTCACGAGAAGCCTGGCTATCTTTGGCTGTACCGTCACGATCGGGAGTGGTTGAAGCAATATGTGTCTGCACATCCTTTCATCAGGCCGCAAACGACCTTGATCGATTGGGAGGTTCGGGACGCTGACCTTGCGCGAGAGCTTATGGTAGCTAATGACCGGATAATGTCTGCGGAGGGCAAACCACATAAAGTCACACGCGGCGCGCTCTGCGGACTTGTAGCCAATGGCCATGATTTTTTGAGACAGCCAAACCATTTTCCCATGAGCATCGCACTGGTGGATGACTTACTCGAATCTACCCATGACTATCAAGTCCGAAAAATAAAATGGGCAGCCAAAACCTATCTCCTGAGCGAAAGATGTGCGATTAGCGTCGTATACCGTTTTGCTGGAATCAGAGTTTCTCAGGTGTCTGATAGCGAAGTCATAAATCTACTTCGAGGCGGCGAGCATTTGTGTTGATGAGTGCTGCCCCCTCCGGTCTGGGTTGACTCGAATCAGGATCGACATCACGATTTCCTCCCGATGTTCGGTGATGGTAACCTTCGTTGCGTCATCGCTATTGAAGCCTCGTAGCCGAGCATCAAATTTTTGCGACTGTGACAGCCCTCCTGCTGATTTCGGTGTCTACACCTCTACAGCCCTCGAGATTCGGCGCCTCCCGGAAACAAACCGTTTTGCTGCTTTGGAGGATAGGATTGTAATATTAATAGCGCAGTGTGACATGGAGGGGTGATGACCAGCGTCTATGAGCTGCTTGAGGACAAGGGACCATGTCTATCCAGTGACCTGGTTGCGGCTATGGTGAATGAGGAAGGCATCACTCACGTAGCCGCGAGAAAGCGAGTCAGCCGTGCTGACGAGCGTATCGGGCGGGTCTACAATCTATTTCCCCGAAACACTGTGTTCCTGTATATCAAAGAGTACTTCGGCTCCGATGAGTACTGGCTCAAGCTCACCGGGGCGCTGCTTCAAGCCAATGCTGCGTATGGCAAAGCACTCGCTGCGTTAATAGAGCGGGGTGGCATTGTGGCGGAGCCATTTTTTCACATTGCCTGCGGTGCTCCTCTACGGCTAAAAAAGCACGTCTCCAGTACTACCATGGTTGATCAACTGCTCCGCGCCCAGCTTGTAGAGCGACAGTACGTCCCCAGCTCGGGTAACTGTATTGCGCTGGCTAAAGGCCCCGGCATGTACGACGGCGCTGTGGCAGCCCTCAGAGCAAGAACGGCCGCCGAGGATATCTTCCTCGCAGGGTTTGAAACTTGGTGCAAAAATTTGGGTTTGGTCAGTTTCGAGAAGGTTAAACTAAGACATCTTGAAGAGAAGGATCAACCGCAGGTTGGTACCTTCTGTTGGGACCTCACAGCACCTTCTTATCTGTCTGGTATCAGTCAGATAAAGGCTGATGGAATGCAAAAACCAGGATTTTTGCTGGCAGACATTCTTTTTGATGTCGAAGTATCCGAGTCTGGACTGTTGGCTTTTATTACAAAGGTCGAGACTGTTAAAAACCTGAAGAATGTCGGTGCCTGCATTTGTTTCTTTATCGCAGAAAGCTATTCCAACGATGCGTTCAATCTACTGAAGCGAAAGGGAATTATTCCCGCTACTCCTACAAGCTTGTTTGGCAAAGATGTAGCATCGGCGCTGCGCTTATTGATGCAAACCTTGACCGAGGCTGGGCAGAAAGCTATCGATGCTGACACCCTTGAAAAACTGTTCGTGGGTCTTAAAAAGTTCGAAGGTGCAACTGGCAATCTTAGAGGCACACTGTTTGAGTATTTTGTAGCGGATGTCGTAGGTCGAACCCGGAATTCGTACAGGGTGCGTCTGAACGAGAAAATTCGGAACCAGGGTGGGCAAGAGAGCGAAACTGATGTGCTTGTGGAAGCGCATGGACTGAAGACTTACTTCATCGAGTGCAAAGGCTACGCTCCATACGCATTGATATCTGAGGATGAGATCACTCGTTGGTTGACCATTCGTATCCCTAATACATATAAATACTGCCTGACTCACCCTGACTGGAAAAATACGTCGATTCATTTTGAACTTTGGACAACAGGTAAGATTTCTGAAAAATCCAGGCTGGAAATTGAAAAGATTTCCGGGGCAGTAAAGAAATATACTGTTTCAGTAAAGTTTGTTAATGATATTCAGGCGGAAGTGAAGTCAACAGGCGAAAAAAAACTTCAACACATATTTAATCAATATTTCGTATCGCATCCGTTAAGACAGGCGGGCCGGGTTCAGGTAAGTGGGCCAAAAAACTTGTCGAAGTTACCGGTTATTATATAAATTGCTGGCGTGAGAGTTCAGATATGGGCAGTAGCTCATTGCTAAGCCTTTAGAACGAGCTGGTCAGCCCGCCTGGCGGTGCGCCTCACTACGCCAGGAGGTAGTCACACTACGGCGCGGCGTTGTGCCGCTCACCACGGGCTTACCAGTGCAAAATTTCGCCTTTGTTTTGCGCCCAGGCTTCAAGGTGGCGTCGAAGAGTTGTCAGTGGAAGTTCGTGGTCCGGGAAGTCGGCTGGATTGATTGACTCGCACCTCGCGATGGCGACGTCTAGCCCGATGAACGTTTCGATCGTGTCCCTGCTGAACATGTGCTGCACTTTGCCCACTCGATCACCGAGCGTATGACTGGTGCCAACGCTCATAAGGCTTGAAGCCATAATCGCGAATTCTTGATCCGTGCCGATGGCACTGAGTAGCCACCTACGTGGCTCATCAACCGATCCGGAGTAGCTCTTCCACCGATAAAGAAGTGAGGCCAAGTCTGGTTCCGCCAACAGGGCATTCTTGTCTGCGGCCCGACTCCGAACCAACTGCAACCAGATTGCCTTCATCGCCTCGACTGTCGGGAGGTCGAGTGTAGGCTTGAAGTCAGCCGCGTCTTTGTGATCTGCAGGGTCACTGAGGTGAATAAGCATCACGGCCACGGACAAGGCTTTGGTCTCCCGAAAGGCTTCGACTACCAGGCCAGCACGCTTGTGCTCTGGGATAAACTTCAAGAACCATGACGTCGCTCTCCATGCACGAACCCATGGGGAGCTAAAAGGGTCACCCTCGTGGTCCACGAGTTTCTGTGCGATGGTAAACAATCCTGGTAGCAGCACTGCCGCGTTCTCAACCGGCAGTCGATTGACTGACTCGTCCAGCCTCGCCACGAGCGCAGGGAGTAATCCGTCAGCTTCGATTGCAGCGATCGAGGCAGCCAGCTGCTCTTCCGTCAGCGTTGCATCGACGAAATCAGTAAAGCGACGTTCTGAAATCTCACCGAGGGCGGTCTGCAGTTCGAAATACCGCGGAAAGAATCGAGAACTGCATACCTGCTTGGCTTCAGCCCATTGCTGCTGGAAACCATGATCGTAATGAGGGCCGCCCATTACCCACTCGACCTGAGGGAACAGCAGTTTTATGGTTTCCTTGGCGAGCTCGCGGTGGTCTTCTTGCACGCTAATGAGTAGATCCTTCATGGCTGCTTCCGCTATCGGTCTTTTGCCATCTCCCCGGTACCGACCGTCCTGCAGTAGCAGCGATTTTTCCTGAAAAAGCGCTTCATGCAAGTACGGCTCGAAAACCCGAAGTGTTTCCAAAACCAGGAAATCCACAATATTCACTTCGAGCAAATCACCGGACGCATGCAGCGGTAAATGTAACGCGATAGAGGAAACCAGCCGATGGGCATCCCGCATATTCCGAAGCCGTGGTTGAATGGAACCAATCAATGCATTACCCCAGCGGACCTGATCAAAACCGTTTTTCTCTGTGGCGTAGGGGCTTGCCAATTGTGATAAATTTTCAGTGAAAATCCGATGCACCATGTGCGTTGGCACCATCGGAAGGTCGAAACTCGCTTGGACGATTTTCTCCAGAAAGGCTCGTCCATCCCCGTCTGCTACTGGGTCCAGTGCGCTCTCCACGATGCTTGGCTGGTACAGCAAAACGAAAATAATGTTGGGCAGGTTCGCATTGGCTTTGACCTGGCGAAGTAGCACTCTTATCTGGTCTTGTTCGAGCCGATCTATGTCATCGACAAAGACGATTAGCGGGCGCTTCAGCTCCCTGAGGCGCTCTTCCAGGGCTTTGAGGATTTTGTCGAGTGACTCTCCGCTACGATCTCGTCCGAGGTGACTTAACCAGCGACCAAGTAGAGATATGGCAATCGCTATGGCTGCCAGAACACCAGCGAATATCGCTGCTGAGGGCAGCTTGAAGCCGATGGAGGAAGCAAAGGAAAGCAACGACGCATTGGTGAAGATCGTCGCAATCTTTTGCTGCGATCCACCTGCCTGTTTGAGCGGAGCACTTGCGCCTGACAGTATGGCGCCGTACTTTCGAAGGGTATCGGCGCGTTCTAGCGCGTCCTGAGAGTGGTCACCGCCCAATCTGTCCGCGATTTGCCCGAAGAGTGCTCGGCTGATAGCGTTCCCGTCCCCCCACTGCCAAGGGTTAAAATCAAGCCAGTCTGATTGCTTATCTCTGGCCTCAAGCTGTTCAATGACAAGGTGCTTGAGGGACGATTTGCCAAAGCCCCAGCCCCCGCGAATCGCGAAAATCCGCCCTTCACGAGGGCTGAGCTCCGATAGAACGTCAGCGATGCGATATGCATAACCTACTCTGCGCAGACGGTCTTCACCTTTGGTGCGTATGGGAGCCTCAGTACCTATTTCCATTGGCGGAGGTACAAGGGGAGCTACGCTTGGCTTTCCCCGTAGGTTAGCAAGCCTAAGCTTCAATGCGTTCCACAGGCCTTTCATGTCCCTGAGCTCCAATCCAGTTCCTCAACCTTTCAATGCAAAGCAACTTGATGCGGGGCCTCTTGCATATGAACAGCGGCGCTCCCACTACATTTCCGCAATGATGCTTGTTGCCAAGTCCTCGGCTTGAGAGATCAGCGGACGTAAAACCAGGAAACTTTTCGCCATTCACTCCGGGAATGTCATCGGCATGATCGCCCTCGGCACAACCTCAAACCCGCAGGCCCGGGCGCATCTTACCGATCTGGTAGAGTAAGTCACCTAGCCCGATGGTAGCCACCGAGGCCGCCACGCTTGGACAAAGCTCACTGAAAGAACCAGCATCCCTCGCCAATGACATCCAGCTAGCACATGGCCCAAAACTAGCTTCAATTTCGGCAGAATGCCACTACTGCCCCGTGTCCAGCCACATCAGCCAGGAGCCCCATGACATGAAGATGCCCGCTGAATTTGTAAGCTACTTTGACGAACTTCACGAGGAGCGCTTCCAGATACTCCTACGTCGGTTGGAAGATGACTTCAGCAGCACAGGTGATAAGTTCGGTAGCAATGGCGGTACATATCACTTAATGACAGATTGTTTTTTTGACGACGATCCAACGCTATTTGAGCTTGCATTACCGTGGTTGCAGGAAGCACTGCAAGAAGTCACCTTCATGAGAAGCATTTTGCGCTTTGAACGTAGCAGGCTCGAAATCGAATTGGAGCAGATGATCAGCGATCCCATTCATGATCGCCGTTCAATCGACAGCAAGAAACGAGAGCTGGATGAACTCTCCGCAGAAACACTACACAGGCAGGCTGAGCAAACCTTTGACGATTACTGCTCTACCTTGACTGACGCAAAAGACTTTAATGCTCGCCAATGTAAGGATAATTTTGCTCTCACAAGATTGCTGCGCACCGTGTATGAAATACATCGCTCGGATCAAAGCGTGCAACGCAGATACATGCGTGCACCACAGAAAACTACTCCGATTTACCAGTATTACAAGGCTGCAGAGGTAGACCTGCTTGCGACCGACGCGCAATACAGAAAATATAATTTGCACTCTGTTACCGAAACTTCCGAACTGCTTATAGGAATCCCCAACAGGATCCTAGACCCGCAGCATCAGGTGCAGCTTCTCATCGAACACACCCCGAGTTATGTTCTCACGCTGTTCGAACTCCTACGCAGTGAAGGACTTATACAAAATCTGGCTCTGCTGACTAGCGATGATGTAGTAATTAAAACGAACCAACACATATTCGTCTCACTGGGCATCCAGAGTATTCCACAACCACTGAATGTGAATAACTTGCAACCACAGCCGGACGAGGTAATGGTAAGTACAGTTTTCCGAAAAAGAGGTCTCACAGCTGATGGCAATGCCGCGAGACCTTCGGTTTCGAAATTTTACAAACCGGGAAGTGAGGACAAGGCTTGGTGTTCTATTACTGAAAATAGCATGACTTTTGAGGAAATTGCCCACATCCCAGAGCTGCTTGAAGACTGTGCAGTTACTCGAATGATCCACTTGGAATATTTCGTCAACGACGGCCGATTCTTTGTTTCACATATTGACCACGAGTTGATTTTTTACACCCTAGAAGAATTTGACCTGCGCGCCAATGATCCCTACCAGAAAGGCAACGCACGTAAGCGACTGAAGACTTTCAAGATCGATCAGTCGGCTGTTCCCTTCGTGCTGGAAGACGGCACACTCTTCGTCCACACGCTTATTGATGCCTGTTTCGAAAAACCATACTTGCTCATGGGCTTCATGCCCGATCTACTGCATCAGCGCCATTGATCCTGGCCCGTGACAGCGTAAGCCACTACCGCGACACCTTTCCATAAGAAACAAAGCTTTCTGTACCTAAGCGCAGTCACTTGGGCTCAATGGATAGCGTCTTACGATTGTTCAACGCCAACGTTTCGTACGCAAGGAGAAGCGATACTGCGGTTTCCCATCCGACGTAGGAGGATATTGACCTCAAGCAAAGCACCTACGTTTTCGGTGCACAGCGGGGTCAACATATACGGTGACATCCACCGACCAACGATAGGCTTCCCTCGCTCGATGCTGGCTTGCGAATGCGTATCCAACCACCTTGCCTTCCACCTCTGCTACCAGATAGGGAGACGTCGGCAGCGTTGCGGCTAGGTCAACACGGCGGCGCCAGTAGTCTTTACCTCCATGATGTAAAGGCAGTCCGTGCTCTCGTCATCAGGCTGCAAACGACCTTGATCGATTGGGAGGCTCGGGACGCTGACCTTCGGCGAGAGCTTTGGTTGCTAATGACCGGATAATGTTCGCGGAGGGCAAACCACAGAAGGTCACACGCGGCGCGCTCTGCAGCCTTGTAGCCAATCGCCATGATTTTTTGAGACAGCCATACCATTTTCCCATAAGCATCGCACTGGTGGATGACTTACTTGAGTCTACCCATGATTATCAAGTTCGTAAGATAAAATGGGCAGCCAAAACTTATTCTCTTAACGAAAGTTGTGCGATGAGCGTCGTATGCCAGCTTTGCTGGAATCAGAGTTTCTCAAGTGTCTGATAACGAAGTCATAAACCTACTGCGTATTAAGTAGCTGTTAATAAAGTCGCCATTTCATAAGGTTTGCGTAATGAACGGTATCTCTTAATGAGTCTCGAATCTTTTCGTTATCTAGTAGCTCAAAGTATCTATCAGCAGTCCTACAGCCTATGAAGGCATAAATTGGAAGCTTATTATCAAGTGGCCTAGCGAATGTACTAAAGTTAACTGATAGCCCAAGTTCGCGCTTTATAATAGAAGTCATGTCTAGCTTCTTGTTCGGGGGGGCTAGATTCTTGGCGTAATGCTTGAATATGCTGATGTATGCTATAAAATCAGCAAGATATCGATTGACCATTGGGCCGCGATAGTTGAGGAGTTCTGCGATGAATGATGCATACAGATGTGGAGGCGAATTTAGTTGGCGCTTAGATCTTTTTGAGATTTTGTGTTTTTGGCTGCATTGCCCTAATTTAGCTACAGCGTGGCGGCTTATAGGTGTTGAACAGTGTTGGCAAATTTCTAATAATTTAGAGCCGTGGATATTACACACCTCAACATAGGCTTGGACATGCCTGCTATGTATATATGAGCTGCCATGAGTTTCAAGGTCTTCCACTGCGCATTCTGGGCACATCTTTGCCCAAACCTTCGGAGTGACATTGGTGTGCGCACGTGAACGGCCCAGTGCTGCATTTATGGGGTACAAAGTGTGGTTGGTTAACACATCTTCGGCTATGTTGTGTTCAGTCAGGAATTTCGGGAAATTGAATACTGTATGCTCGCGGAATTCTGCCTTTACACGTTCACGTGATCTGCTTACTCCGAAACCAGCTCTTGGTACGGGCTTTATATAGAAATCTTCTGTCGCTAGAGACTCGAAACTTAGCAACTCATTTCCTCGTTTGAGTGCTGAAGCAATGTACTCACCTGGCAACGGCGTAAAGATTCTCACAGGTTAAATTCCCTAAGGGCGTTATCAGATAGCCCTATTCTTGTAGGTGTGGGCTATTTTACCCAATTTATGATCATCTCACTCCCATGATTTGGTCATGCATATCGCACCTCGCAAGCCATCGCTACCAGTCTCCTGTCAAGAGAAAGCCCTGACAAGACCTCTCGTCATGTCAGGCGCCGGTGGCCGAAGCTCAGGTTCTCTAGAGGGCACAATACGTGTTCGAACCGACTGATTCTACTATCTGCGAGCGGGCTTGGAACATCGCACCAGGAAGGTGTGTGTAGGCGCCGATACGATTTAACCTGGCTCAGTTTTCAGTCAGCGCCGACATGGTTGAACCATCATTCACTATTTTTTCTACAGTAAGCACATCTCATAGTTGATAGTTATCCCCAAATTAAACCAAAAGTACCCGGCACGACATGATGGAAGGCGATGAGTTGTTAAATTGGCGCGTGGTGAAGTACAGCGTTCGTAATCCCCACGTATTAGCGTTATTGGTGACATATGGTGGTTTCAGTGGCACGACTGCGGTGGGCATTTTACCGGAGTCGCCTACGGTTACGAGGCAGCTCAAGTCGAACACGGAAGCAAGTGGTCTCCCGTGAAGGTGCATCGCAAGAGTTTCCCCCAGAGAACCGCCGTTGAGACTTGGGGCTTCATAGGCTAAGGCAACGTTAGGGGCCAACGAGCCGGCGATGACTCAGCGATTGCCGGTGTTCATCATTGTTACCCTACGAGCCCTTGATGGTATTCCAAACGTGGGAGCCGACGGCATCCGTGCATTGACCCAGACCAACTGGGTTCATACGTCGCTTTCAGTACGATTTCCCGTCAGGGTGTAGGCTGGCTCTAGGAAGATTCAGTGAAATGGCTGACCTTTGATCAAGGCGACTGGCCAGGCTCGCCACTTAACTCAACCGGGCGCGACATCTATCCAGACGCTTCGATGCTATGGGGCGGGCTCTGAGTTGGAGCCGTCGCAGAACATAGGCTCTACCGCCAGCCAAGTCCCTAATACCGCTGGCAACGGTCCGTGTTTTTCGTCTAGCCGAGCTAGCTCGGCCCTCCGATGTTCCTCTAGCCGGCCGGCGAGCCAAATGTAATCGGGCGCGGGGTAATGGCGCAGAAGACCTTCGGCTCGAAGCCGCACCCTCTCAGGCAGGGTGACGTCTCTGACAATATCTCGCAAAAAAGCTTCTGTTTGGACAACGCTGCGGGTACGTTCATGGACCATTGTCATGTTGCCGGGCGCTCCTTTGGTACCGATCAATGGAATTATAGGCGGACAACCATGGCGGAGAAGGGTAAACGGCTGGCAAACACACCTTCCTCAGGCAGCAGCCGATTCCAAATTACTTAACCTTCGCTAGTCGCCAAGCCAGCATCAGACAGGACCACCGCACTCTAAAGCTTGAAGTATACGGAGAACCTGCTTGGCTCCGATCTCGGTTTCGCAATGCATGATCGGAGTAATTTCGCCGAGGGCTTTGTTCTGCATCGACATCTAGCGCGCAATTGCCTCTCCGTGCAGTCCTCCGGGTGGGTCTGTGGGCAATCATTTGGGCTGCTTTCAATCTTTGGCAATTACGCCGTTGGAGGAAGGGATTGCTCAACGTAATTTTGATAAGGTTCTTAAGCTCAGGCCGACCAACACATAGCGTTCTATGATCTCTCCGACTTCCCAAAGGCAGTTGCGAATGAGCTTTTTGTTGAACCGCCGCAAGGTGATTACAGGAATGGGTTTGTTCGGTCTCGGCATCCTGGTCGGCTGCGATGCATGTGCTGAACCGTCGAATAAATATGGCAAGGGTTTGAGTGATCAGTGAATCAAAGCGCAGGAATCGAGACCATGACTAACAATCAGCTACTCACCGGCGAATAGAGCTCTGTCGGCCTGAAGGTCGCGCTTCGAATCATCGCCGCCTGGCAGGTAACGGCTAAGCAAGCCTGTAGCATCATGCGGATATCCCATTCGACTTTTCGCCGCTCTACTCTGGGTGTGTGACGTGGAGTAGGCTCTATGTGGATCTGCAGCAGCGGATCGGATTGGTGATCGGCATCCACGGTATTCTGAGTGGAGCGTTCAGCAACCAAGACAGCGTAAGAGGGTTCCAGGCTTTAACGATGCCAACGCCTTTTTTGAGGGCCGTTCCCCTCTGAAGATCATGGCTCAAGGAGACCTTATCTCTTTGTACGAGACGTATCGGCGCATTGTGCAGATTCACTGCGGCGAGATCATTGCTGGTTGAAGATCAGCCGCAGTGAGGGAAAGGTTAGGGTTAGGCTACCAACTGCAGACGAGGAGCGAGTGCCAGGTAGTCTTGGGGCATCGTTGAAAGGATCGCGGCGACCCTTTCCTGCGGCAGCCGCTCAGCGAGCAGCGCGTCAAGCTTGCCCAGCCGCTCTTGGACGGCGCGGGCACGATCCCACTGAATGCTGAACCGCTTGGCCGCGACTTTTTGTTCCACAAGCACCAGATGACGGCTGAGGTCGTAGGTATAGCGCATGGTGACCCTGTTCGGCGACCCGTCATCATCCACCTCTTGGAAGGTCAGCTCGAACACAAGACCCTGAGATGTTTTCCGTGCTGAGGACTCGATGTAGTCGTCTTCGAAGAGATTGTCGATGAGCTCACTGGGCTGAACGCCACGGGTTACGTGGAGAGTCGAGAGCTCATCAACCAGTAATTTGATGGATTCAAGACTCATTTCAGTATTCTCCTCAGTTCATCGATGATCACTTCTACGTCCTCAATTGACTTGGTCAGCAAGCCATTGTCGCGGTCGGCAACCCTACCGAATTTCTTTGCCAGCTTGGTGTTGATAAAGCTGACCAGTATACCGTCGTTAGGTGTGTTGGATTTCACCATCGGCAGGTGGTTTTTGAATATCGGATAAAGGGTAGAAGCTTTTTCTGGGATCTGCAGGTCGCTGAGCAAGGTCGCGACCTCGTCCTGAGCCTTCTTGGTCAGGAGCTCTCGCAACTGCTTGCGAGCGATCTCAGGCCGCTTCTCCACAAGGTTGGGATCTATGATCTGAGCCGCTTTCTTCGTCTCGGCGTTGAGGAACACGCTCTTGAGCTGTGCCAGAACATCTGCGCCGTAGCCCTCGATACCAGGAAGCGCCTGGACCTTCTGGGTCGCGATGGAATCGACCTCAGCCCTTTTCTCGGAAAAGATTTTGTTGAAGTCCAAGTCTACAAGGTACGAGTCCCGGTCACTCACAAACGCTTCGGAGGTGGAAACACCCCCCAGCTCCTGCTCTTTGCGGGTGTAGTCCTCGTCCGTGATTGTGTAGTCGCGGGTCCGCTGATGTTTGGCTCTGTCAACCTCAGTCTGGAAGGCCGTCCACATCGAGTCCAAGCCGGTCTCCTGGTGATAGATCACCACGGCATTGTTATCGATCTCAAAGGCCGTGATCTCTTCGTCCGGAATAGCCCGCAGGACCCTGCCCACGATCTGCGCAAAGGCGTTTTCGCTTCGGTAGGGTCGGAAAAGCGCGAGAACCGTGAGGTACCGATGGTCGTAACCTTCCATCAACATGTTCACGGAGATGACGACATCGCATTGGTGGTTATCGATCACCCGAAACGCCGCTGCGATATCGGCCTGATCCATGTAGCTATGCACGACAGCCACAGTCAGGTTCTTGAATTGATACCAGGTGCGCAGGTCCTCGGCATGGGTGACGCTGCAGCCAACAGCGAGAATCTTGTGTGGCACATCAGGAGAGGTTTTCCGAAGCTCATTCAGCTTCTGAATGCTCAGGTTGATCACATCCATCGAGCATTCTTGGGACAGGGCTACGCTGCGCTCCACCCATTCCGGCTCCTTGAATTCGAGGACTTGTTCTTTGGAGAGACGAACGCCCGGCTGCTCGTTGATCGTGAAGTAGAGTTCATGAGCATTGACGGTCTCTTTCCTCAGCCACTTCACGTACCGATCACGCATCACCTCGGACAAAGGTGTCTTGTGGATCAGTTTTCCCGGCACCTCCTGGTTGTCGCCTCGGAACGGTGTACCCGTGACGAAAATCTTTTTGGCCTTGGAGAAGTGGGCCAGGGTTTTTTGCCAGCTACCAGCCGGCGCATGGTGTCCTTCATCAATAATGATGAGGTCGAAGAAGTCAGACGGCACCCGCTTCGTCAGTGGCTGTCCACGCTCGTTATGCACCTGCTGGATGTTCGAGTAGACGAAGTGAGCCTGCTCAAGGCTGGACTGGTGAGTGTCCGAGTTGAATTCGCACGTGACCGGTAGATCCTCGGCACTGAAGATCACATCGAAATTGATCCAGAAATTGTCTTCCAGCAGCTCTTGGGTCTTTCGGATGCTCTGCTTCGTGACCAAGCCCGGTGTGATGATCAAAACGCGTCCCTTTGCCAGGCCAAACGGCACGATGGAGATCAGTCCACTTTTGCCTGTCCCGGTCGGCAGGACGATCAGCGCATCCTCATTGGAGTTTTCGAAATGCTCCTGCGCTTTGATGTAGGCCTCGATCTGGGGGCTGCGGAGCTTCTTATTGCCAAGGATGTTGGCTGCCGTTTCGGTGAAATAATTCATAGACAGTCGAAATTCCTATCGGCGGCGCGCGCCAAGGTGCCCGTTCGCGGAGCAAACGCACGCGACAGGGGAGATAGAGGTAGGAGTGGTTGAGGTGCAGGGGACCAGAGCATGAAATATCCGTATTTCGGGCCAGCCATCATCAGGTGTTCCTGACAGCTGAGCGTGTAGGCTGCTGTTGATTGTAGCCCAGTGATATCACACTATGGGCGCTGATTCTGTTGAAAATGCTCTCAACGCTGCCGTCGGCCAGCCCCCAAAAGCTGCCGTGCTGAAAGGTGAGGCCAATGTGATGGCCGTTGATGCGCGATGCGGCTAATGCCGGGCGTGTAAACCTCTTTTCTGCGCTGTAAACCGCACTATGTTGGCGCCGCCGTCGAATTGACCCAGTTGCTGAGATGTCTTGACCTAGTTTATTCCTTGCGAACCATTGGCTGTGCTGAAGTTGTTCCGGTCGGATGTGGTTCAGTGTTGCGTCGGCACGCGGATCAATTCGGCAGAAGTGTCAACAACCGATGGCTTACCATCTATGTCGCGAACCAGAGCACAATTTCCCCAGCTTGCTAATGGGCAAGAGGGAGGCCGGGAGTACAGGGACAGTGGTGAAAAAGCAACGCGTGTTGGCCAGTTGGGTTGGCGGGAATGATCTCAATGCAGTTTCAGGCGGTGAAGCTGGCCCGATTTTGTCCACGCTAAAAGCTGTAGCTGCCGATAGCGTCCAGTTGCTTTACTCGTATCCCGTGGAGCGCGTTGAGCCCTATCTTGCCTGGCTCCGCGAGCAGATCGATGTGCCGATCACGGCGTATTACGAAAAATTGTCTTCCCCCGTCCATTTCGGGGAGATCTATCAGGCAGCTAATCAGCTTTTAAAGCATCTGAGTACTCCAGGTGCTCAGTTGTCTATCCTCCTCAGCCCCGGAACACCTGCCATGCAAGCGGTGTGGATTCTTTTAGGCAAGACTCGCTACCCGGCAACCTTTTACCAGTCCTCCCTTGAGCAGGGTGTTCAGCAAGTTGAGGTGCCGTTCGAAATTGCGGCTGAGTATGTCCCGGCAGCTAATGCGATCAGCACCGATAAGCTCGTTCAGCTCGCAGGGCTAGATGCGCCAGTGGATGCCGCATTCGATAGTATCGTCGCGCAGAGCGAACGCATGCTGGCGCTCAAGTCGCAGGCGCAGATTCTGGCGCTGAAGCAGGTATCGGTACTGATTTACGGCGAAACCGGCACTGGTAAGGAGTTGTTTGCCAGGGCGATTCATAATGCTGGGCCGCGCTCTGTTGGACCGTTTGTCGCTGTCAACTGTGGTGCCATTGCGCCTGAGCTGATCGATTCCACGTTGTTTGGCCACAAGAAAGGTGCATTCACGGGGGCGGTGGCAGATCGGGCGGGTGTTTTTCAACAGGCACACAGTGGCACGCTGTTCCTGGATGAGTTCGGGGAACTGACGCCTGATGTGCAGGTACGCCTCCTGCGAGTGCTACAGGAAGGCACCTTCACCCCAGTGGGAGCGAGTCAGGAACTCAAAGTTGATGTGCGGCTGATCACTGCGACTCACCGCAACCTAATGCAGGAGGTTGCAAAAGGCCGCTTCCGTGAAGATCTTTTCTACCGCATCGCCGTCGGCGTTTTGCACCTCCCGCCTCTCAGGGAGCGGGAGGGCGATCTGCTTTTGCTCTCTGAAAAGGTGCTGTCTGGTATTAGCAGCCAAGACCCCAGTCTCGGCAATAAGAAAATTTCCGCAGAAGCAAAAAATCTTATCCTTCAGCACCCTTGGCGTGGCAATGTCCGTGAGCTGCAATCCACGTTGCTCCGAGCTGCTCTATGGTGTCGAGGTGATCTGATAGCCGCTAGCGATATCGAACAGGCGCTGTTCAAATTACCGCAGACGGAAGCCGATTTTTTGGCCGCGGATGTTTCACAAGGCATTGATATACAAGAGATAATTTCTTTAATCGCGGGCCGATATATACATAAGGCGCTGACGATTACTGGGCACAACAAAACTCGGGCAGCTAGCCTGTTAGGCCTTAAAAGCCAGCAAACGCTGAGCAACTGGATGGACAAATACGGCATCGATTAAAACTGGCACGGTCCTCGCTATAGGATCGATATGGACAGAATCGCCTTTATGAAATCAGTTAACTTCGAGTTCCTTCGCCCCGGCAACCAATTGCTGGCCAACTTGGCTGGCCTTGCCGAAGCGGTGCTGCACATCGATCCGGGCAGCGCGCTCACCCGCTTGCGCAGCTTTGCTGAGGAGCTGACCAAAACGATCTACAAAGAGGAACTGCTGCCGCGTCTGCCGCAGGCGAGCTTCTATGAGTTGGTGAAAGACCCCGTGTTTGCTGATTGCGCCAGCAAGTCTCTGGTTTATCAGATTAATTTCCTGCGTATTCAGGGTAACGACACTGCTCATGGTGGTGAGGGCGATGTGCGCAACGCCAAGCTCGCTTTGAATGCAGCGCATGAGCTTGCCAAGTACATGGCTGTAAAATACTACGGCGTTACTCACGCAGCGCTGCCGGCGTTCATTGAGGTCAAGGATCCGACCGCTGCGTTCAGCCAGCTTCAGCAATCGTTTTCCAGTTACGAGAAAAAACTGCAGAAGCAACAGGAAGAGCTGCAGCGCGTCATGGACAAGCTGGAGCAGGAGCGCACCCGCAACCTCGACAAGCTCGACAAGCCTGCCAAGCCAGATCAACAAAAGCGTCAGCAGCAAAGCCAAAAGGTTGCCGACAGCCTGCAATGGAATGAAGCCAAGACCCGCGCACTGATGATCGACGCCATGCTGCTGCAGGGCGGCTGGGATGTCAGCAATCCGGCTCAGGTCGGCATGGAGGTGGAAGTCGACTTCCCCGATAACGCTTCCGGAAAGGGGTTTGCGGATTACGTGCTATGGGGTGACAACGGCCAGCCCTTGGCCGTGATCGAAGTCAAGAAGTCCGGCAATGTGAGTCTGCAGGAAGGGCGCGAACAAGCCCGTATGTACGCCGACGGCTTCGAGCGCATGGGTATGCAGCGCCCGGTGATTTTCTACAGCAACGGTTACGAAACTTTTATCTGGGATGATAAGCAGTACAACACCTATCGTTCAGTGTACGGCCTTTACAGCAAGGACAGCCTTGAATACCTGAACTATCAGCGTCAGTACCGCATCGCGGAGCTGGAAAAGCACAACCCCGAGCTGAGTATTGCCGACCGGCCCTACCAGATTGAAGCAATCAAGACTGTTGCTGCGCACTTCCAAAAGCAGCGCCGCAAGGCGCTGATTATCCAGGCCACCGGCACCGGAAAAACCCGTGTGGCTATTGCCTTGGCCGAGCTGCTTCTGCGCACTGGTTGGGCCAAACGCGTGCTTTTTCTCTGCGACCGCAAGGAGCTGCGTGTGCAGGCTGATGAGGCTTTCAAGCAGAACCTGCCTAGCGAGCCGCGTTGTGTAATTGGTGAAACAAACAAGGTGGATCAGACCGCACGCATCTACATTGCAACCTACCCGGGCATGATGAACCGCTTCGCTCAGCTCGATGTGGGTTTCTTCGACCTGATTATTGCGGACGAGAGTCACCGCAGCATCTACAACAAGTACCGCGACCTGTTCGATTACTTCGATGCCTTACAAGTTGGCCTCACCGCTACTCCAGTGAAGTTCATCAGCCGCAACACCTTTGATATTTTCGACTGTGAAACCACCGATCCAACCTTCGAGTTCGGTTTGGATGCCGCCATCAACAACGAGCCCCCTTATCTGGCACCGTTCCGTGTACGTGACCTGACTACTGACTTCCTGCGCGACGGAATCCATTACAACGACCTAAGCGATGAGCAGAAGCGCCAGCTGGAAGATGACCTCGGCGAGGAGGAGGCCAAGCGCACCACCATTGCCGGCAAGGACATTGGTCGCAAGATTTTCAGTGAGGACACCGATCGCATTATCCTAGAAAATCTTATTAACAACGGCATCAAGGATGAGACCCGTTCACTGGTCGGCAAGACCATTGTCTTCGCCCAACGCCAGGACCACGCCGAGCATCTGGAAAAGCTCTTCTGCAAGCTCTACCCGCAGTATGGGGTCAAGGTTTGTAAGGTCATCCACAACGACATTCCTCATGTGGACACCCTAATCAAGGAATTCAAGAAGCCGGATAACCACTTCCGCATCGCCATTTCAGTAGACATGCTCGACACCGGTATCGACGTTCCGGAAGTGGTCAACCTGGTATTCGCCAAGCCTGTCAAATCCTGGGTCAAGTTCTGGCAGATGATAGGTCGTGGCACGCGTCTGCGGCCTAATCTGTTCGGCACTGGTCTACATAAAAGCGAGTTCCTGATCTTCGATCACTACGGAAACTTCGATTTCTTCGAGCAGGATTATCAGGAACCAGATGACACTGGCGGCAAATCCCTGCTGCAAACCACTTTCGAAGTTCGTTTGGAGCTTGCCCAGGCCGCACTCCGTCAGAATCATGCAGCAGCGTTCGACACAGCCATTGAACTGCTACGTACAGACATCAATGACCTGCCGGAAAACAGCGTGGCGGTGAAGCGCGAGCTCCGTGTCGTCCACCAGTTGCAGCAAACCAATCTGCTGCAACAGTTCGATGCTAAAACCCAGCACCTGCTCAGCAATACCATTGCCCCGCTAATGTCGGCCCGGGTGCTGCGCGACAAACACGCCACAGCGTTGGACAAGTTGATTGCTGGCATCCAGCGTTGCCTGGTCGAGAAGGCCAGCTGTTTCGATGATGGCAAGATCATCCTGCTGGCCGAGTTGGACAAGCTTGCGGTCAACATCCAGGCCGTGCGTCAGAAGGATGTGCTGATTGCCGAAGTGCGCAGCGCCGGTTTCTGGCAAAACCCGAGCATCGACAAACTGGAAAACGCGCGCAAAGAACTTCGCGGCATCATGAAATACCGGCAAACAAGAACCACCACGGGGTATGGCATAGACACTACCAAAACCAGGGATGACAACGTGCAGGGCGG
Source organism: Pseudomonas sp. V98_8 (assembly GCF_029967975.1). NCBI lineage: Bacteria > Pseudomonadati > Pseudomonadota > Gammaproteobacteria > Pseudomonadales > Pseudomonadaceae > Pseudomonas > Pseudomonas sp. V98_8. The sequence goes on along the minus strand of NZ_JASCAE010000001.1, from coordinate 191,748 downwards.
GGAGCGAGCGGTGTACATCGCCGGTGCCAGCGAAGCGATGATCTATCGCCGTCGCCTCAAGGACATTCTCGACGGCATGCTCGCGGCTAACCCGACCCTGCAGAAAATCTACAAGGGCGAACCCATTGCCGAACCGGAGCTGAAAACACTCACGTCGACCATCCTCACAAGCCACCCTGGCGTCAGTCTGGAAGTGCTCAATGAGTTCTACGGTCGCACGGCCGATCAGTTGCACTTAACCGTGCGCGAGATCATCGGTCTGGATGCACAAGCCATCGAGGAGCATTTCAAAAGCTTCCTCCATGCCCATCCAAGCCTCACGGCCCAGCAGGTGCGTTTTATGAACCTGCTTAAGAACTACATCTCTCAGCACGGCAGCATCGTAGTGGAAAAACTCTACGAACCACCGTTCGACAGCGTTTCCCACGAGGGTATCGACGGCGTCTTCGCACCCGCTGATATCACCGAGTTGGTTGCAGTAATCAAACCCTTTTTGCGCGGAACTACTCCGCCAAGCACCCTCTAGGAGCCATCATGTTAGCCAGTCAATGGACGATGGAAATTATCGTGACCAGCGTAGTGCTCGCCATTGCGAGTGCGGTGATTGGCTACTTTATCGCGGCCCTGCGGCAGGGGCGGCAGGTCAGCATGCTGACTGCGAAGCTAGAACAGGCACAGCAAGGCCAAGCGTCTGCTGATGCCCAACAGACCGCACTGCAAGGTCGGCTCAAAGCAGAAGAAGCGCAATGCCATAACCTGCAGGTGGAGCAAGGCAAGCTGCAGACACAGCTGCACGCTGCAGCCGATACAGCGACACGCCTCCATGCTGAGCTGCTAACAAGCAAAGACACAGGCGCGGCATTGCAGCTGAAACTGGAAGAGGCGAACCAACATCATCATGAGACGGCCAAACGCTTGGAAACGGCCCAGGCTGAAGTGCGGGGCTTTCAAGAGCAGGTTGCTGAGCTGCGAGAGCGGCTTACCGCTGCAGAAACGAAAAACGCGTCCATGCAAACTGAGCGCGACGGTCTGAAGGACGAGCTGGCGAGCGAAGGCAAACGGGCTAAGGCGCTAGAAACCTCCGAACGAGAAGTGCGCGAGCAACTTGCAGAGGCCAAGCAAACGCATGCCCAGCAGATAGAGTCTTTCAACCAGTTGCAGGAACGTTTGCATAAGCTCAGTTCCGACCATACCGAGCTTAAAACCACCCTACAGAAACGCGAGGAGCACTTTCAGGAGCAGATGACCCAACTGTCTGACACCAAAAAGTCGCTCACCCAGGAGTTTGAAAACCTGGCCAACAAGATCTTCGAAGAGAAAGGCAAGACGTTCACCCATATCAGTCAGACTAGTATCGATGGTCTTCTCAAGCCTTTTCGAGAGCAGATCGAGGGTTTCCAGAAGCGTATCAACGACGTGCACGACGCCTCTCAGCAGGGCAACACCAGCCTCAATGGTGAAATCAAAAAGGTTCTTGATATCGGTCTGCAAATGAGCAAAGAGGCCAATAACCTCACCTCAGCACTCAAAGGCGACTCGCAGCAGCGAGGCGCTTGGGGTGAGGCCCAGTTGCGCAGGACGCTTGAAATGAGCGGCTTGATCGAAGAAGCACACTTCGAGGTACAAAGCGCCTTTAAGGACGCCGAGGGTAAAAGCAAGCAGACCGATTACCTTGTAAAAATACCGGATGGTAAGCACATCATTATCGACAGCAAGGTGTCATTGAACGCTTATGATCGTGCTGTCGGCGCTGAGTCACCTGAGGCGTACCAGCTTGCTATGGCCGACCACATCAAAGCTGTGCGTAAGCATATTGATGACCTTGCATCCAAGGACTACACCAATCTCGTTGGTATGCGCAGCCCGAGCTTCGTGCTGATGTTCATGCCTATTGAGCCGGCCTACATCGAGGCAATGAAGCACAACAAGGACTTGTTTGAGTACGGCTACAAGAAGGGTATCGTGCTGGTCTCACATACCACCCTGATCCCCATCCTGCGCACGGTCTCCAACCTGTGGATGATCGAACGCAGCAATGCCGAGGCGCGGGAAATCAGCGAGAAGGCTGGCGAGATCTACAACCAAGTCTGCATTGTGGCTGAGCGTCTCGGTAAGCTGGGCGCCACGCTCAATACCGTCAGCAACCACTACAACGAAACCGTCAAGGCACTGGCCGGGAAGCAGGGTCTCTACGGCAAAGTGGAGCGTTTCAACAAGCTCTCAGCCAAAGTCAGCAAAACCCTGCCGGCGCTGGAGCCTACTCACATGGATTTTGAAAGCGAGCGGCTGTCATTGATTGTCGAAGCCATTGACGAAACCCCGGAGCCAACCGAAGCCATGCCGTTACTCGCCCAACAATCATCCGAAGAAGAGCTGGCTGCCCAGCTCTGATCTCCAAATTTCTGAACAAGAGAAGTACCTCGCATGCTCACTGGTAAAATCCGCACCGATATCGACAAGCTCTGGGAAAAGTTCTGGACGGGCGGCATCACCAACCCGCTGACTGTGATCGAACAGATTAGCTACCTGATGTTCGCCCGCATGCTCGACATGCAGGAAGACGTGGCCGAGCGCAAAGCCAACCGCACCGGCAATGCCTTCGACCGCCTGTTCCCCAATACGCCAGAAGGCCAACTGCTGCGCTGGAAAAACTTCCGCAACATGAGCGGCAAGGAGCTGCACAAGCACCTCAAACAGAAGGTTTATCCCTTCTTTGCGAAGTTGGGCAGCGCCGACGGCGAGGGCGGTGAGCGTGAAGGTCTCGGGCATATCAGCGAATACATGCAGGACGCCGACCTGGAGATCAAAAACGAGTCCGTGCTGGCCTCTGCCGTGGAGATGGTCAACGACCTGCCGCTGACCCAGAGCGACGTGAAGGGCGATATCTACGAATACCTGCTGAGCAAGCTCACCACTGCCGGCATCAACGGCCAGTTCCGAACCCCGCGCCACATCATCGATGCCATGATCGAGCTGATTGCCCCGCAACCGACGGATGTGATCTGCGATCCGGCCTGCGGCACTGCCGGCTTTCTCGCCCGCATCATGGAATACCTCAACCGCGTGCACTCTAGCGAGGCCGGCATCTTCACCGATGAAGACGGCAACCAGCACTACACCGGCGACCTGCTCGAACCTTACCGTCAGCACATCAACAGTGAGATGTTCTGGGGCTTCGATTTTGACACCACCATGCTGCGCGTCTCCAGCATGAACATGATGCTGCACGGCGTGAACGGCGCGAACATCCGCTACCAGGACTCACTGAGCAAATCCATCAAGGAGCACTACCCGCGTCAGGAGAAGAACTTCTTTGACGTAGTGCTGGCCAACCCGCCATTTAAGGGAACTCTGGACGAAACCAACACCAACCCCGATGTGCTCGGGCTGGTGAAAACCAAAAAGACCGAACTGCTGTTCGTTGCCCATATCCTGCGCTCGCTCAAGCTCGGCGGTCGCGCCGCGGTGATCGTGCCGGACGGCGTGCTGTTCGGCTCCAGCAAGGCCCACCAGCAACTGCGCCAGGAGCTGCTCGACAACAACCAGCTCGAAGGCATCGTCAGTCTGCCCAGCGGTGTGTTCAAACCCTACGCTGGCGTCAGCACTGCCATCCTCATTTTCACCAAGGGCGGCACCACCGAACGCGTGTGGTTCTACGACTTGCAGGCCGACGGCTACTCACTGGACGACAAACGCACCGAGTTGAAGGGCGAGGGCAGCAACGACCTGCCAGATGCTATCGCCCAATGGCACAAATATCGGCGGATGGTCGAAGGTAATCTGAGCGCCAGCACTATCAACACCCTGTTTGGCGACAAGAGCAAAAAGGCATTTGTCGTACTGGCTGAGGATATCGCTGCCAACAAGTACGACCTCTCTATCAACCGCTACAAAGAAGTGGTGTATCAGCAGGAGCAGTACGAAGACCCAAAGGTGATACTGCAAAAACTCAAGGGGTTGGAGCAGGAGATTATGGCGGATCTGAATGAGCTGGAGGGGATGCTGTGAGTTGGCCGTTGGTAAAACTCAAGGATTGTTGCGAGGTTGTAGGTGGTGCCACACCCAAGCGTGAAATTCCAGAGTATTGGGATTCCCCCGATGTACCGTGGGTGACACCCAAGGATGTATCTGACTTGGCCTGCCCAATTTTGGAGGATGCGCCTGAGTACATATCAGCGGCTGGATTTAGAAGCTGCTCGACATCAATGGTTCCAAAGGGAAGTGTTCTGGTAACTTCTCGCGCACCGATTGGGAATATCGCAATTGCCGGTAGGGATTTATGTACAAATCAAGGCTTTAAGAGCCTTGTTCCAAGTGCGAGTGTGGATGGGCTTTATCTGTATTACTGCATGAAACATAGCTCTGGGCGGCTGCAGGCGCTTGGTAATGGTGCAACATTCAAGGAAGTGTCCAAAAAAATCGTGGAGGAGTTTGAAATACCCCTCCCACCCCTGCCCGATCAAAAACGCATCGCCGCCATCCTCGACAAGGCCGACGCCATCCGTCGCAAGCGCCAGCAAGCCATCCAACTCGCCGACGACTTCCTCCGCGCCGTGTTTCTGGACATGTTCGGTGATGTAGTTACTTCTTCCGGGTATGAGTCTTCAGAGAGGTACAAAATCTCGGGGTTAGTTGACTACATAGATTATCGAGGTAAGACACCGGAGAAATCGGAGACCGGAATCCCATTGATTACGGCCAAGAATGTAAGGAATGGATATGTTGATGAAGATCCAAGAGAATACATTCCCGAGCAAAACTATGACGCATGGATGACAAGGGGGTTTCCAAGAAAGAATGATGTTCTTTTCACAACTGAAGCACCGCTTGGGAATGTGGCGTTGCTTGGCGACTATGAGAAAGTTGCAATTGGTCAGCGTTTGATTGCACTACGATCTAAAGGGAAAGTAACGCATGAGTATCTCATGTTCTTGTTGTTGCACCCATTCGTTCAGGACTTAATTTTTGCTCGCTCTTCCGGCAGCACAGTAAAAGGGATTCGCACAAAAGAGCTTTATGATATTGAGCTTCCAGTGCCGGGCATGCAGAAACAAAAAGAGTTTTCTTCTATCTATTGGAAAGCCAAATCGCTCACGAGTAATCAAGAGTCTGCGCATCAACTGGAGATGTTGAATTTCTGTGCATTGTCTCAAAAAGCATTTTCTGGCCAGCTGTAGATAAGGAAGCCACCATGCGCCTCAAGTCCGTCAAGCTCACTCATTTTCGCGGCTACCGCGCCACCACGGTCATTCCCATTGACGAAGCCATGGCCGGTATCATCGACTGCAATCTCTATGACAAATTGACCCCCTCGAAGCGCTGGTCATCTTCTTAGAAACCGACGGTGCCGGGGCCGACAAGAGCTATATGAATGGCTTCAGCCTGGCTAAGGGGGCCGAGCAGTTCGAGATTGCCTGTGAGTTCGACAACCTACACGCTGCGTTGGCGCAGGCCGAAGCTTCTTGGGTGCCATCAGGCGGCTAGGCCTAAACATCAAATCAAAGACATTTGCCGTCCATCCGCCCAGCCGGAGCATAAAAGCCATGCGTATTACTGAAATTGCCCTCACCAACTTTCGTTCCTTTCAGGCCACCCAATCCATCGCGCTGGCACCTGTCACGCTGCTGTTCGGGCCGAACAGCGTAGGCAAAAGCTCGGTGCTGTTGGCCCTGTTCTATATCCAGCAGATGCTGGAGAAGGGCCAATGCGACCCCCAGCGCATTGATGCGCTGGGCGAAAAGCATATTGGTGGGTTCAAGAGCCTAGTCAATGGCCGGGATATCGCCAAGTCGATGGTCATCAAGTTGACCCTCGATAAGTACGGCTCAATCGGCGCCAGCTACAACCAGATCGTGGATCTGGTGGGGGATGATTTCGGTCTGCCTGTCGACAGCCCCACGGCTGACGCCGACCGGTTGACCTTGGAGTTTCATATTGCCTGGTCAAAAGCCGAAGATACGGCCTATGTGGCCTGCTACAAGGTGTGGCTGGATGACAGTCTGATTGCCGAGCTCACCAGTGATTCCGGCCTCAAGCAGCCTGTCATTACCTGGCTCAACTATCGACACCCGGCTCTTTTGAACCATGTTGTCCAGGACGAATACGTGGACGGGGACTTTGTAAGTCGCCTGCACGAGTTACTCAATGCCAATCGCAAGCCGGAAGCAGTTTCCAGAAAGGATGTGGGGCAAACCGTGGAAGTTTCCTTCGAGCATGCCGCCATCGGCTTCAAAGGGCTTGCCGGGGCTTTGCCTGTACCGGGCAAACGTCTTGAGACGGTGATCGATGCGGATGATCCGATACTGACCGCGCGACTGCACGAAATCCTGTCAGATGTTCTGGTCGCTCCCCTCGATAACCTTCTGGCATTGCTCAACGAAAGCCTGTGCATCGGCCCGTTACGTCTTATCCCTGACGCGCTGCATCAACCCAATCCCTACCCGCAGCAAAAGGACTGGTATTCCGGTGGCGCCGCTTGGGATGTAACACGTCGATTGAGCGTTACCAACGTAGCGGAAATAAATCACTGGCTGAACACGCCGGGTACCTTGAACCTAGGGTATTCCCTGCGCTCGAAGGCCGTGGTCAGTCAGGTTATTTACTCGGGCGGAGATGACACGCTCAGTGAGCTGAGGGCATTTGTTGATACTTTTGGGGATGAACTCAGCCTAACCGTCTCCGGCGCTGATGAGGAGGGTAATCCGCTGCCTGAGGGGCGCTCAATCGACCTCGACGTGCTGAAGAAAATTCTTGAGTTAGAGGCGGAGCCTTCTGAAGCCAGCACCCGACAGCTGGTTGCTAAGGAGCACCATAGCAAGTGGGTACTGTGGGACGACCTCAACAATATTGAGGTTGCCTTTTCAGAAGTGGGCGTCGGGATTTCACAACTTTTTCCGCTCGTGGTCGCTGCTGTACAAGCCAGACAGGGCATTATCGCCTGCGAGCAGCCGGAGCTGCATGTCCATCCGAGAGTTCAGGTTGGCATCGGCGATTTGCTGACGCAAGCCAACAATAGAAGCACTTTCCTGATCGAGACCCACAGTGAGCACCTGATCCTCCGGATCTTGCGCCGAATCCGTGAAACTTCCGAAGGTGTGTTGCCTGAGGGCCTACAGTCTGTTTCTCCAGCCGATGTTTCGATCGTCTATATGGAGCCAGGTGCAGCCGGCGTTAGAACCAGGCGTGTCGAAATTGACCGCACTGGCGAGTTCACTAGCCGTTGGCCCAATGGCTTCTTCGCTGAGCGTGGCGAGGAGCTGTTCTGATGCACGCCATATTCGCCATAGAACCTGAGGCCATCAATAACTGGCAAGACTTGCGCTATGCCTTGGAGAAGTTTGGCTACAGCAAGGGGCTGTTGATCGTGCGTTACCCGAAAACCTGGATGCGGCTCGTGATGGAGGCTTGCCGCCGCAGAGGTCTTGGTGATGTTGAGCTCAAGCGGATAGAGGAAAAATTACAGAATGCCAAGGATGATCGTTTGGTGCGGATAGGTCTGGCCTTTGAAGGTGCTAGTTGGCTGGAGAGTGTCAGTGCTGAAGCCGTTTTAAATCAGATTTCTGCAGTATTAGTAAGAGATCAGATCGTCTCAGATAAGTTTCATCGCATCGATGATGCTCACGAAAATCTTTTTGACAATCGACGTGAAGTTCGCGTCAAGCGTAACGCGAATGCATTGGCAGAGTCTGCAAAATATGTATTGACCGCCTCGGATCATTTCGTGCTGGTGGATCCATATTTTCAGTCCAGACGGAAATGTACAAAAGTACTTGACGGTATGCTACGTATTTGTCGCGAAAATGACGCAATTCCGAATCAGGTTATTATATTTTCAGACCACAGCAAGGATTCGCGTAGCTTAGCTGTGGTTAAACATGAATATGAAGAGCATCTTAGGGCGTGGATTGAGCGCGGTGTCAATATCACTATTTGCCGAGTAGCATCCGATCAACTGGAACAAGATTTTCATGCTCGCTACCTGTTTAATCAAAAGGCAGGCTTGCGCTTTGATCGAGGCTTTGTTGAGCCAGAAGATCATAATGAGCGGGAGCATGAAACCGACGTTATCTGCATGGATACGGCATTTTCCAACGAATTATATGCGCGCTTCATAGAGGCCCGAGAGTCGATTGACATCGTGGATGAAATTATGCTCTAGGGACTTTGAGAAATTTTGGTGTGATTTAAAATTGCTTGAACTCCGGCTACACTGATTTGATGATTTTAGTCAGGGTCTTTGCAGCAGATTTAGCGAATTGTAGGGACTCAAGCGTTGAAACTGATCGCCAACCGAATTAACGGGATACACCTACGGGATCTACTGCCAGAGCTGTCCGCCGAGGTTCAGGTGGATGGCGTATTGGCTGCAGTGGCTTACGGCAGCAGCGCCTCTGATATAACCCAGGACCTGATTGGACATTGCGTGGCTAACAAGCTGCGATTGGACCTGTGGATGCGCTACGACCATACGGTGCCAGTCTCGGTGGAGTTGCTCAAGCGTTTACTAAGGCATCAACAGAACAACATCTTCACGCGATTCGTCCCGGATCGCTTTCACTCCAAACTTATCTGGTGGAAAGGCTATGGCGCTTACATCGGCTCAGCCAACCACACGGATAACGGCTGGCTGACGAATATCGAGGCGGGGGTTTTTCTTTCGGAAGATGAGTTGGTCGCCAACGGCATGGAAAACCAGTTGGAGGACTTCTTCGAATACCTACGAGAGCTGGATGTGACCATACCCATTTCGGCGGATTACATCGCTGAAATGGAACGGCTCAATGCCCTGAACAAAAAAGTCTATGTCGACGCCCTCAAGAAACGGCAACATCCCGAATGGGAGGGGCCTAGCTTCGTACAGAAGAAAGCAGCATTTGATCGGCGCAAGGAGAACTTCAAGCGCGAATGGTTGAGTACCCTGGGTATTTTGCAAAGCATCCAGCAACAGCTAGGTGACTATCGCCCCAACTGGGTTAGCGCCGATGTTCCAGCAGCCTGGCAGGTCGATCAGTTCCTGCATGCGTATTACTACAACCACGTTGGTGACAGCCTTCATAAACCCTATGAGGACTATCACCAGCGCAACAAGGGCAACCCACAAGCGGCGCTGGAAACTGAGCTGAGTTGGTGGAAATCACTGCCGGAAGCTCCCTCAAGGGAGGATTACGCGCTCTACTATAGTGCTCCGGCAGTGCGGGCCTTACTGGCGCAAGACAAGGTAAAGGGACTGACTCGTGAAGAGTTCGCCACCCTGTGTCGAAACACACACGCAACCATGGACCATATCATCAAGGTTCCCCTGGCGGTGCTAGGGTGCCCGGAGCTCAAGACGCTGGATCGGGAATCACGCGTTGAACCATTCGCAGATTTGATTTTGCGCCAACGTAATCGTAAAGGCTGGGATGTGCGCCAATTGCTCCATTACGTACTCTATGGAGGGCCAAATGAAGAAGTTTGGCAACGTCTTTACCACGCGGGTCGTGATTCGGAGTATGGCATTTCGCGTTACGGCTTGAACTCCCTCGCAGAGGTAGTCGGATGGGCCAGACCAGAAGTCGTTCCGCCCCGTAATGGCCGAACCAGCAAGGCTCTCCGAGCGCTTGGTTTCAGCGTGAAAATATATTGATTGAATCGCCCAGGTTTTTCTCGAAAATTGTTGAGGCCTATGCCGAATTGATCCATGTGCCGATGCAAGGCTGCCCACCTTCAAACCGGCACAATCCCGCGCAGGCAATGTTTTTCGAGGAGTCAGACTGGGTCAGTGACATCTCGGCCACTGGGTCAATGCGGTGTCAGCGCCAACACACTAGCGTCTCTATGATCAAAAGCACCATTACCAATCAGATTCCAGCTCGGTGCTTAGGTGGATACCCATCACCTTGGCCTTGCGGTATCTCAGTGGCTCCGCATTGATCTCTAGGGCAACAAGTCGACTTGCAGCGATGATCAAGCTGTTGAATCGGTCATTGCTAACGGAGATATATGCGATGAGCCTTTTGCCAGTCGCCTGCATAGAGCCGATGCAGCGAGGAGTCGACTTGTCGCTTAGGAGTAGTGGGTCAACGTGTAGGTAGCATTCTAGGGTTGGGTATTTGAATGCTTCAGGGTATCGGACGGAGCCGTAAAGCTTGATCGCAGTATGCTCTGAATAATGGTGACCGATTGGCCTGGTATCGGTAGGCGTGGCCATGCTAAAAGACCATGACATATCCCATCCCCATATCCGGGCTTGTAGGATTATCCGCTCAACGGTGGCACGATTCCGACTAGCCATAGTATTCCCCCTCCCCGTTTGAGTTGGCTACAGACAAACCCTAGTTCACCTAGTGTCAACCGTAGAGCTGATCCATCTCGATCAGGAAGCGCTCACAGCGGGTCTGCTTACGTTTGCCGGCATACTCGGCATAGGCGAAGGACATCTGTTTCATCGGGGCTCAACCGTTCGATTCGTGTGAGGCGAGTATTCACCGGAGATGGAAGTCTTTTTCAGAGTTTCCTTAGAACAATTTCACAGCCTAATCGAAAGCAGCGGGGATTTATCAACTGCAGTTGCTTTCTGGGGCAAGGGTAAAGACGTTGTGACAATTTTTATTGTTTGCAGCGGAGCCGTTTTTCTGGAGATTTGGAGTTTTGTGGCAAACTTTATATTCAAAGAGCTAGCTTTGTAGTGCCCTGTAGGCTGCGGAATACGCGGGGCGCTGTGACAATCTTTATTATTTCGTCACACCTTAAAAAATCGCAGCCACTTGGTTGCGATTTTTTTATCTGAATCAAGGACACGCCCATGGACCGCTTCCAGGAAATGCAGGTGTTTGCCGCCGTCGCCCAGGACCAGGGTTTTTCCGCAGCGGCACGGCGTTTGGGGCTGTCGGCCGCCAGCGTCACCCGGGCGGTGGCGGCGTTGGAGAAGCGCATTGGCACGCAGTTGCTCACGCGCACTACGCGCAGTGTTTATTTGAGCGAGGCAGGGCAGCGTTATCTGGAAGACTGTCGGAGAATTCTGGCTGAGGTGCAGGAAGCCGAGGATTCCGCGGCGGGTAGTCACGTCCAGCCCCGTGGGCAACTGACGATCACGGCGCCGGTTTTGTTCGGTGAGTTGTTCGTCACTCCATTGATGGTGAATTTTCTCACGCAATTTCCTGACGTGACGATCAATTCGCTGCTGGTGGACCGGGTGGTGAGTATCGTCGAGGAAGGTGTGGATGTGGCCATCCGCATCGGTGAGTTGCCTGACAGCAACCAGCATGCGATTCGGGTGGGCGAAGTGCGGCGAGTGATCTGTGCATCGCCGCAATTTCTGGGTATCCATGGTCGGCCAAGACATCCACAAGAGCTGGCTCAGGCGCCGATTATTGCGACGTCCGCGATTGGACAGTTGAAGCACTGGCCCTTTCTCGAGCGTGGCGAGCCCCTGAGTGTCCGGGTAGAACCGCGTCTGACAGTAACGGCGAATCAAGCAGCAATCACGGCGGCCGGGCTTGGACTGGGTTATACCCGGATTCTGTCCTATCAGTCGGCGAGCAAAGTGGCGGCAGGTGAGCTTGAAATTGTACTCGCGGATTTCGAAATGCCGCCTTTGCCCATCCATGTGCTTTATCAAGGCGGGCGTAAGGCTGCGACGCGGGTCCGTAGTTTTGTCGACTTTACGGTGAAGGCCCTCCGCGAGCATCCTGCTTTGCGGGCCTGATGATTTATTTCTCTGGATGAAATAATTAATTGCGTTTGCTGGTTATTCTGTTGTTTTGGTGACTGGTAGAAGATGGCTGCCATCGGTGCTGATCTTTCCCCTCACAGCGCCACTGCCCAGCGGAGTCGACCATGCAAGCCATCAAACTCTACAACTTTCCACGTTCCGGCCACGCGCATCGCGTGGAACTGATGCTTTCGCTGCTGCAACTGCCGACCGAGCTGGTCTTCGTCGACCTGGCTAAGGGCGAGCATAAAAAGCCGGAGTTCCTGGCCATCAACGCTTTTGGCCAAGTGCCGGTGCTCGACGATCAAGGTGTGGTGCTGGCGGATTCCAATGCGATTCTGGTCTACCTGGCGAAAAAATACGGTAAAGGTCGCTGGCTGCCAGATGATCCGGTCGGTGCCGCCAAAGTGCAGCGCTGGTTGTCGGTTGCTGCCGGGCCAATCGCCTTCGGGCCCGCCAGGGCAAGGCTGATCACAGTATTTGGTGCACCGTACAATCCTGATGAAGTGATTCCTTACGCTCATAGCGTGCTCAAGGTGATCGATCAGGAACTGGCCAACACAGCTTTCCTTACCGGCAGCGAACCGACCATCGCCGACGTGGCTGCCTACAGTTACATCGCCCATGCACCGGAAGGCAATGTCTCGCTGGACGACTACGCCAATATCCGCGGCTGGTTGGCGAGGGTCGAAGCCTTGCCCGGTTTTATCGGCATGCCGCGCACTGTCGCCGGCCTGCAAAAAACTGCCTGATATTTTCGCCCGACTTTTGTCGGGCCCTTCACGCTGTGCCGATGGCGCAGGGGAGAAGCCGCAATGGACTATTCACCGTGGCATGCTGGCGAAAAAGAGTTGCAGGCTCATCTCGGTGTGAGCGAGCGAATGGACGTACTCGGGCGCAGGGTGATTCGCGATCAGATGCCGGATCAACACCGCACCTTCTATCAGCAACTTCCGTTCATGTTGTATGGCGCGGTTGATGCTGACGGTCGTCCCTGGGCCAGTGTGCTTGAAGGTCAACCGGGTTTCGTACATTCCCCCGATCCAGGTTTATTGCAATTTAGCAGCTTGCCGGCTGCTGATGACCCTGCGCAATTGGGCGCGGGTTCGGCGATCGGCCTGCTGGGCATTGAACTGCATACCCGGCGTCGCAATCGTATTAATGGCCATATCAGCGCAATGACCGCGAGCGAATTTGCTGTGACGGTGGATCAGTCCTATGGAAACTGCCCGCAGTACATTCAACTGAGGCAGTTCCGATCGGTGCCCCTGGCGGATCCGGCAACACGTCCCGCGCAGCAATTCAATGAACTGGATGATGCGGCTAAAGCGATGATTGCTGAGGCGGACACCTTTTTCGTCGCCAGTTACGTTGATGTTGATGGCGTACGGTCGGTGGACGTTTCCCACCGTGGCGGTCAGGCGGGTTTCGTCCGGGTGGAAGGGGACTGCCTGACCATCCCGGACTTTGCTGGCAACTTGTTTTTCAATACCTTGGGCAATCTGCGGGTCAATCCAAAAGCCGGTTTGCTGTTCATTGATTTCAATTCCGGTGATCTGCTGCAGCTAAGTGGGCGCACCGAAATCATTCTTGAAGGCCCGCAGGTAGAGGCATTTCAAGGTGCTGAACGTTTGTGGATGTTCCACGTGGAACACGTTGTGCGTCGTCCAGCCGCCCTCGGTTTGCGCTGGCGATTTGACGGTGTTTCGCCAACCAGCTTGCTGACGGGAACGTGGGAGCAGGCCAAGGCGCGCTTGCAAGCCAAGACCTTGGGCGATAAATGGCGGCCACTGCGGGTAGTGCGGATCGAAGCGGAGAGCCAACACATCCGTTCGATCTATATGGAGCCAGCCGACGACGCCGGGTTGCCGCTGTTTCAAGCCGGGCAACATCTACCGCTGCGCTTCAACATTGATGGTGAAACCCATATCCGCACCTACAGCCTGTCGAGTGCGCCATCGGATGACTTTTTCCGAATCAGTGTGAAACGTGACGGTCGGGTGTCTTCGCACCTGCATGACCAGGTTCGCGTCGGTGACTTGTTGGAGGCAAGGGCCCCCCAGGGGCATTTCACCGTTGCGCCCCATGAACGTCGGCCGCTGGTGTTGTTGGCCGCTGGAGTGGGTATTACGCCACTGCTGTCGATGCTGCGTGAGGTGGTTTATCAAGGCTTGCGCACTCGACACATCCGGCCGACCTGGTTCTTCCAGAGTTCGCGCACCCTGGCCGATCAGCCGTTTCGTCCCGAGGTGGATCGCTTGCTCGATCATGCCGGTGACGCGATCAGGGTAGTGCGTCTGCTCAGTCAGCCGGAGCCGGAGGCACGGGAGGGCGAGGACTTCGATGTGACTGGGCGAATCGATGTCGCTCGGCTCTCGGAATTGCTTGAGGTCGAGGACTACGATCAGCTGGATTTTGTCCTTTGTGGTCCCGGCAGCTTTACCCAGGCGATGTATGACGCCCTGCGCGAACTGGATATTCGCGACTCACGGATTCATGCCGAAACTTTCGGACCCTCGACATTGCGTCGTCGACCTGACCCCGATGCCATCGTCATCGAGCAACCGCCAGCGGCTACCACCTCGGTGCCGGTGGTGTTCCAGCGCTCAGCGAAGGAGGCTCGCTGGCAACCGGATGGCGGCAGTCTGTTGGAGCTAGCGGAGAGCCGCGGATTGCACCCGGAATTCAGTTGTCGTGGGGGCTCCTGCGGCACTTGTAAGACTCGTCTGATCAGCGGCCAGGTCAATTATCCACAGCCGCCAGCGGAGGAACCGGATGAAGGTCAGGTGCTGATTTGTTGCGCAGTTCCGGCTCAAGGCACGCAGCCTTTGGTCCTGGACCTTTAGGGGATCAACTCGCGGGAGCCATTGCCCGACGGTCGTTGGCTGGGTAGGGTAGGTAGTACGAAAAAGGGCCGAGAAGGCCCTTTGTGCATTTCAGGGAAAGGCGTTTTTTCATGGGTTTTCTCACTCGCGTGATCGTCTCGCTAACGGCGCTCGCGCTGCTGGGTGGTTGCGAGCAGCACGATGCTCCGCCACTCGATCAGCAACTCTATGTGTGGCAACGCCAATGGACCCCGGCGCATGACGCTGCATTGCGGGAGAGTCGCGCCGACTTTTCCACCTTGCGGGTGCTGGCGCTACAGGCTTTCCCTAAGGCAGGTTGGAGTCGTGCGCGGATTGATCCTGAGCTGCTCAAGCGCGATGGCCGACCGTTGATTGCGGTGGTTCGCCTGGATGGCCAGTTGCAGTCGCTGGATCAGGAGGAGGTCATGGGGCAGATCCAGCAACTGATCAGCGATTGGCAGGGCCAGGGGCTGATCCTCGCCGGGGTGGAGATCGATCACGATGCGGGCAACGCTCGGCTTCCCGCCTACCGTGAGTTTCTGGCGCATCTGCGATCTGTGTTGCCGACGTCCATGGCCATGAGCATCACGGCATTGCCGGCGTGGCTCGACAGTCCAGAGTTGCCAGCGTTGTTATCCACTGTCGATAGCAGCGTGTTACAGGTTCATGCCGTCAACGATCCCCGGCGCGGCTTGTTCGACTCAGATCTCGCTAGCCAATGGGCAATGGCCTGGAGCCGAATCACCTCGAAACCCTTTTTCCTGGCCCTGCCGGCGTATGGCGTCGCGTTGTTGCCGAGTGTCGGTGGCGCTCCCCTCGTGGAAAGCGAAGTAGCCATTGAACGTAACGGCGAGCGCCGGGAGTTGTTGGCTGATCCACTGCAATTGAGCAAGCTTGCTGCGCGGTTGCGCGCAGATCCGCCGGCTCATCTGACCGGTCTGATCTGGTTTCGGCTGCCTTTGGCCAACGACCGTCGAGCCTGGAGCCTGACGACCTTGCGCGCCGTGTCGCGTGGTGATGTTCTTGAGAGTCATCTGGCACTGAATCTTTCGGAGCACGAAGGCCTCTATGACATTGGTATCAGCAATGAGGGCAACCTCGACAATGCCTGGCCCGAGCGCGTGACGCTGGCGGTGCAGGGTTGTGAGGGGGCCGATGCGCTGGCCGGTTATACGTTGCAACAAGAGCCGAACCTGCTTACCTTCACCCGCCTGCGCGACGGCCGGATAGCGGCTGGCGGACAGCGCGCCATCGGTTGGGCACGCTGCGCAATCATTGATCAAGGAGCTTGGAATGTTCACCCGTAACTGGCCTCGTCACTTGCTTTGTCTGAGCCTTGGCCTGCCGTTGGCAGCCATGGCGTGCGGGCCGGATTTCCCCATGCGGTTGCTGGACAATCGAGGTCAATCCCTGGAGGAATTGCCGGAGGGCAATTTCAGTTTCGAGGTGAGCCGCCTCAGTCATGCGATTGCCGGTCTCAAGCCTGCTACGGACGCCACCCTTGTCCCTGGCGCAGCCTATGGAGAAGCCTCCGCTCATGTTGAACAGCGGGATCAAGCCGAGCAGGTTGGTTTGTCCCATGAACAGCAGGCACAGGTGAAACAGCTGCGTGGGCTGGCCGATGCCCGGCAGGTTGAAGTACAGGGTGCGAACCTTCCCGCCGAGCTCAAGTTGTATCTGGCGGGCGCGGTGGCGTTCAACGCCGGCGATCAAACGCTGGCCGCCGAATACTTCCGCAAGGTGCTGGCGCTGCCCGCCGATCAACGGGCATTGCGCAGTACCTGGGCTGCCTACTCGCTGGGGCGGGCGTTGTTCGCCATGAGTTCGCAGGCCGATGCCGCCCCCAACCTGCTGGAACAATCGCGCAAGGCCTACGAACAAACCCGCCAACTGAGCATCGACGGCTTCAGCGACCCACTGGAACTGGGCGTCGCCAGTCTTGGTGAAGAGGCTCGCGTGGCCCGGGCGGCAGGTGACTGGAACGGCGCCATCGAACTTTATGCGACGCAGAACCTTCAGGGTTCGGCAGTGGGTTACACCTCATTGAAGCTGTTGATGGCTGAACTGGCTTCGATGCCCGAGGATCAGTTGGCCGGGTTGCTCAAGGGCAAGCCTGTGCAGCAATTGGTGACCGCCGCCTTGATCAGCCGGCTGGGTTGGTCATTCGGTGATCAACCACCGAATGAGCAAAAACTGATCAAGCTGTTGCAGAGCAGTACGCGCGGCAGCCTCGACAATGCGGACCGCCTGGCCGCGGTGAATTATCAACAGGGCGATTTCAACAGCGCCAAAGCCTTTCTTGAGCGCGCTGGTGACGGCGGTCTGGCCTGGTGGCTTCGGGCCAAACTGGCGGTGCGCGATGGCGATAAAACGGCGGCGGCTGCAGCGTATGCGAAGGCCGCCAAGGCTTTCCCGCAGAATGAATCGTGGGGCGATCGGAGAACGCCGGATTACGATTTCGAAACGCTGCAACCCAAATGCCGGGTCGAAGGCGAAAGCGCGATCCTGGCCCTGCAACGCGGGGATTATCTGCAGGCGTTCGACCAGTTGTACCGCAGCCAAGGCGTCTATTGGTTGGACGCGGCCACTGTTGCCGAGCGTGTACTGACGTTGGATGAGCTCAAGCATTACGTCGATACTCAGGTACCGGCACCGCCACCCCTCAGCCAGCACGATGTGGACAACTACGTGCCCCTGCCGGTGGCGGCGAGCCTGCGCAATCTGCTTGGGCGGCGTTTGTTGCGCGAAGGACACTACGAGCAAGCGCCGGCTTATTTCGATAACGATGGCTTGCGCCACAAAGCCAGGCTGTACGGCCAGCAACGTATGGCGGCGGATTCGGCATGGTGGCCGACGCGACGCGCCGCGGCACTGTTCAATGCCGCCTGGACCGCACGTGAATGGGGGATGGACATTCTCAGTTATGAAATGGCGCCAGACTACGCCACGTTCGGAGGCAACTTCAGCCTTGAGAGTGCTGAACTCAAGGTCGGGCCGCTGGTAGCCGAGGACGAAGTGAAGCGTCAGCAAGCCAGCGCCGCCCAACCCGATCAGCGTTACCACTATCGATTCGTGGCAACGGCACTGGCCCGCCGAGCTGCCGACAATCTGCCGCACACCAGCCAGGCGTTCGCCGCTGTGCTGTGTGAAGCGGCCGGCTGGAACAGCAGCCTTGAAGAACAAAGTGCGCTCTACCAGCGATATGTCAAAGAGGGACCATTCGTGGAGTGGGCGGCGGATTTTGGGCATCAATGCCCGTATCCCGACTTTGAAAGTGCAGACAAGCGCTATGTCACCCAGGCCACCGATGCTGCCCGCTCGGCCCTGCGACCGTACAAGACAGCTCTGCAGATGGGAGGCGTGTTGTTGGTCGTGGCGGTGGCGCTGGTGCAGGTCAAGCGCCGTCGCCGCAAAGTGCAATAAGGTTCAAGCCTGTTGAACAAAGGTCAGCCGCACGGCGAAACCGATCAACAGGCTGCCGAACAGCCATTGTTGAACGCGCTGGAAGCTGGGGCTGCGTTGCAACCAACGACCCAGTGCGGCACCGGTTAACGCATAGGCGCTATCGAACAGCAAACCGACGCCGACCAACACCAGGCCCAGGACCGCAAATTGCGCGAGTACCGGTCCATTGAGTGGATCGATGAACTGCGGCAGCAATACCGAGCAGAACAGCAGCGCCTTGGGGTTAAGCAGATTGGTCAGTAAACCGCGGCGGATCGCTTCGCTCCAGCGTGTTTTTTCATCTGTTGTACCTGGGTCGTCCAGGGATGGCAGCATCGTCGTGCGCAGGCATTGAATGCCGATCCACAGCAGATAAGCAGCCCCGACCAGGCGTACCGCGTCGAATGTCCAGGGAGCCGCCTTGAACAATGCAGCCAATCCCAACGCCGCCAGCACTACATGACAACCGCGTGCGATTGCCAAGCCGACGGCCGTGGCCAACGCTGCGCCTTTGCCGTGGCGGGCACCGGTTTGCAGCAGCAGGATCATATCGGGGCCGGGCAGCAGATAGACCACCGCCAGCGCCATGAAAAATAGCCCGAGTCCCGCCATGTCGCACCCCTGTCGTTGTCGATTCAGTGGTGCCAGTCTAGAGCCAGGGAGCAGGGCATGTGCTTGCGTAGTTTGCTTCTAAAGCGGGATGATTTGGCATAACCTGCCAACAAATCACAGTTCAACCAGCGGAATATGCCAAGTGATGAAACTGGATGCCTACGACCGCAAGATTCTTGCTGCGCTGCAACGGGATGGTCGGCTGAGTAATGTGCAATTAGCTGAAGAAATCGGTCTGTCCGCTTCGCCATGTTTGCGCCGGGTACGGATGCTTGAAGAGGCCGGAGTAATTCGTGGTTATCAGGCCAATCTGGATCGCGATGAAGTCGGGCTAGGCCTGACCGTATTCGTCGGAGTAAAAGTCGAGCGCCATAACGATGAGCAGGCCGAAACTTTTCGCTTGGCCGTGACAGCATTGCCGGAGGTGATTTCGGCGTTTCTGGTATCTGGGGAATCGGACTTTCTGTTGCAAGTGGTGGTACCGGATTTACGCGCCTACGACCGGTTTCTCACGGGGTGTTTGTTGAAGCTGCCAGGGGTGAGCGATATCCGCAGCAACTTTGCCATCCACACGGTGAAGACACCGGGAGCATTGCCGTTGGGGCATTTGCCGCTGTAGACCGAGGAGACTTCTTCGCGAGCAGGCTCGCTCCCACATACGAATGCATTCCAATGTGGGAGCGACCCTGCTCGCGAAGCGAAGGCCCAGCCACCAAAAATCTGGAGGCTTACATCTGCGTCGCCATCCCCTCCACATTCATCGCAGCCTGGCGCAAGGCTTCGGATCGGGTCGGGTGTGGATGGCAGGTCAGGGCAATGTCTTCGGCGGATGCGCTGAACTCCATGGCCACGCAATATTCGCCAATCATTTCACTGACGCTTGGCCCTACGAGATGCACACCGAGGATTTCGTCGGTACGCTCATCGGCCAGTACCTTGGCGAATCCTTCGGTTTCATGATTGATCTTCGCCCGGCTGTTGGCGGTAAATGGAAATTTGCCGACCTTGAATGTGCGACCTTCGGCCTTCAACTGTTCTTCGGTCTTGCCGACGCTGGCCAGCTCCGGCTTGGTGTAGATCACATTGGGGATCAGATCGTAATTGACCTCTCCCGCCTTGCCGGCGATCTGTTCGACGCAGGCCATGGCTTCGTCTTCAGCCTTGTGGGCAAGCATCGGTCCGGAGGTGACGTCGCCAATCACCCAGACGCCCGCGGCTTCGGTACGGTGCCCCTTGTTGGCGAGCATGCCGCGTTTATCGGTGGCGAGGCCGACGTTCTCCAATCCCAGACCTTGGGTATAAGGCCGACGTCCGATCGCCACCAGCACGTAATCGGCCTCCAGCGACTCGGCTGCTCCACCTGCGGCGGGTTCGACGCTGAGCTGCACGCCGGTTGCGGTCGTCGTGGCGCTGGTCACTTTTGAACTCAATTTGAAACTGATGCCCTGTTTGCTCAGTGAGCGTTGCAGGGTTTTTCCTGCTTCACCGTCCACACCCGGACAGATCCGGTCCAGGTACTCGACCACGGTCACTTGGGCCCCCAAGCGCCGCCAGACGGAACCCAGCTCCAGCCCAATCACCCCGGCGCCGATCACCACCAGGTGCTTCGGCACTTCTGTGAGTGACAGTGCGCCGGTGGAATCGAGGATGCGTTGGTTATCAATGTCCACCCCAGGCAGGGGAGTGGGTTCGGAACCGGTGGCGATAATGATGTCTTTGCCGACCAGTTCGGTCTTGCCGCCGGCGTTATCCGTCACGGTGACTTTGCCCGGCCCGTCGATGTGGCCCCAACCCTTGATCCAGTCGACCTTGTTTTTGCGGAAGAGAAACTCGATGCCTTTGGTCAGCCCGGTCACGCTTTCATCTTTTTGTTTCATCATCTGGGCGAGGTTGAGCGTGGGTTTGACCTCGATCCCAAGGTTGGCGAATTCCGCTCCCATGGCTGCATCGTAAAGCTCCGAGGCGTGCAGCAATGCCTTGGACGGCATGCAACCGACGTTCAGGCAGGTGCCGCCGAGCGTAGCGCGTCCTTCTACGCACGCCGCCTTCAATCCCAGTTGGCCTGCTCGAATCGCTGCGTTATAGCCACCGGGGCCACCACCGAGTATCACGACGTCATAGGTGCTCATGGAAGTACTCCTGGATTGAAAGCGGACGGGGAGGGGTAAAAGTAGTCTTGGAATAAAATTACGAGCGTAATATGTGCGCTCCGATGCATTTCGGTCAAGGCTTCAGCTTGGCGACAGGTTCAGCATCTTTAGATAAGCAGACTGAGCACGAAAATTTCACCAGTATCGTTATATCGTAACGGAATGCCCCGTGGGCGATGCTAAACACTGGAGTGGTATGCAAGTCGATCTCGAAGAGGGTGATGGAGCGCAGGCAGCCGGGCTGCCGCGCTTTCAGCAGGCAGTTTTTCAGGGCCGACGATTGCGCTTGCTCGCCGTCGGCCTCGGCGCACTCGCGGCAATGGGCCTGGTGCTGGGTTTTTTTGTCGGGCTGTTTGCGCCGCAATCCCTCTGGCCTGCGCTGTTGTTCAATCAGAGCGCCGCATTGCTGGTGCTGGTCGCTGGCTTGCAATCGGCCTGGTGGGTCACGCAATGGCGTGCGCAGGCGATGAATCCCTTGGCATCGGTGGTCGCCGCTGATGAACCTGAAGAACCGGTGGGTTGGTACGAACGGCTGCTGGAGCGAATCAGTCAGCGCTGGCTGAAGCTACTCAGGCAAATCGGAGCCCCGACACTGTGGCTGGCCGGTTGGGCGCTGCTGGCGTTGTTATGCGTCGAACAGGCATGGACCTTTGCTTTTCCTTCCGCAGCGCTGGGCATGTCGGCCACTGTCGGCGCGGTCATGGGGTTGTTGTTGGCCTTTGGTCTGTTGGTTCTCGAGCGTCAGCTTGCTCAGGAAAATACTGCCCAATGGCCCGAGGCAGGCGCCTTGGCGCAGCTGACCCGCGTGGCAATCATCAGCCTGATTCTTGGTGCGTTTTGCCTGCTGTTCGGCAGTGAGACTTCGGTTTGGCCGGTGCGTCTGGCGGTACTGATCGGCCTGCTGCCGGGCTTCGTTGCCTTCGAATTACTGCTGCGTGCCGTGCTGTCATTGTTCAGCCCGCGTCGCGAACAACTTGAACCTGCATTGCTGGCGCGTAGTTTTGTCGCCGACATGTTGCGCTGGCCGCCGCAGCCATTGCAGGCGTTACAGCAAGAATTGCACAACCGCTTCGGCATCGACCTGCGGCAAATTTGGGCCTTCACTTACATGCGCCGGGCATTGTTGCCGGTGCTGGGGGTGGTAGGCATCGTCGGTTGGGTGCTGACCGGTGTTCACGAAATTCCGCTGCAAGGGCGGGGGATCTACGAGCGATTCGGTAAACCGGTGACGGTGTTTGGGCCTGGTCTGCATGCGGGTTTACCGTGGCCATTGGGGAGGGTGCTAAGTGTCGAAAATGGCGTGGTTCACGAATTGGCCACCAGTGTCGGCGAAACATCGGCACCCGTACAGGCAGACCCCGCCGAAGGCCCGGCGCCGATAACCGCCAACCGGTTGTGGGACGCCAGCCATGTGAATGACAAATCCCAGGTGATTGCCAGTAGCCGCGCAGACAAGCAGAGCTTTCAGATCGTCAACATGGACGTGCGTTTTGTTTATCGCATTGGTTTGAGCGATCAGGCGGCATTGGCTGCAACCTATAACAATGCGGATGTGCCGACGTTGATCCGCAGCACCGCGAGCCGAGTTCTGGTCCACGATTTCGCGTCACGCACCCTTGACGGTCTGCTCGGTGAGGACCGGGTAGGGCTTGCCGGGGAAATCGGCCGGGCCGTGCAGGCCGACCTGCAGAAACTCGACAGCGGCGTGGAAATTCTCGCTACGGTCGTTGAAGCGATCCATCCCCCGGCAGGGGCTGCCAATGCTTATCACGGGGTGCAAGCCGCACAGATCGGCGCGCAGGCGTTGATTGCGCGTGAACGCGGAGCCGCCGCTGAAGCCACCAACCAGGCGCAGTTGCAGGCGAGCATTGCCCGGGATCAGGCAACGGCAACCGCCCACGAAATCAACGCGACGGCCAAGGCTGCCGAGCTGAAATTCAGCGCCGAGAAAAAAGCTTACGCCAATGCCGGCCAGGCCTTTGTGCTGGAGCAATACCTCGGCCAACTTTCCCAGGGCCTGGCCAGCGCCAGATTGCTGGTACTCGATCATCGTCTGGGCGGCAGCAGCAATGCCCCAACCATCGATCTGCGTACATTCACGTTGCCGGCTGACCCTGCGTCGTCGCGTAAAACTGCTCAGCCAGGAGTCGCCAATTGAGCCAGCTACATACCCACGATCATGCCAACCACAGTGGCCACGATCACGGCCATGGCGGCCATCACCACGGCCATCACCATCATGGTGATCCGCAAGAAGCCGGCCCGTTCCCCTGGCGACGCATGGGCTGGGCGGCGTTGTTGGTGGCGTTTGCCGTGGCGGCAGCAAGCCTGGTGCAAGTGCGTTCAGGCGAAGCCACGGTCATTACACGTTTTGGCAATCCATCACGGGTGCTGGTAGAACCCGGGCTTGGCTGGCGCTGGCCGGTACCCTTCGAAGCGGCGATCCCGGTGGATCTGCGACTGCGCACCACGTCCAGCGGTCTGCAGGATGTGGGCACGCGGGACGGCTTGCGCATTATCGCTCAGGCTTATGTTGCCTGGCAGGTGCAGGGTGATCCGGACAACGTGCAGCGCTTTATGCGCGCTGTGCAAAATCAGCCGGACGAAGCGGCACGGCAGATTCGCACTTTCGTCGGCTCCGCCCTGGAAACCACGGCCAGTAGTTTCGACCTGGCCAACCTGGTGAACACCGATGCCAATCAGGTGCACATCGACGATTTCGAAACACAGCTTCGCAAGCAAATCGATCAGCAATTGCTGACTACTTATGGCGTGCGAGTGTTACAAGTCGGCATCGAGCGCCTGACCTTGCCGTCGGTCACGCTTACCGCGACGGTCGATCGCATGCGCGCCGAGCGTGAAACCATCGCGACTGAACGCACCGCCATCGGTAAGCGCGAAGCGGCGCAAATTCGCTCCGCAGCGGAACGTGATGCACGAATCGTCCAGGCCGATGCCACGGTGAAAGCGGCGGACATTGAGGCGCAATCCAGGGTCGAAGCCGCGCAGATTTATGCGCGTGCCTACGCTGGCTCACCGCAGCTTTACAATTTGCTGCGCTCACTCGATACCTTGGGCACGGTGATTACCCCGGGCACAAAACTGATCCTGCGTACCGATGCCGCGCCTTTCCGGGCATTGGTTGATGGTCCGCCGACGCTTGAAAATAAACTTGGGTCGCAGCCATGAATTTGGTTCCACGTGGAACAAATGAGTTGAGTAGCCCGTGGATTCAGGCCGGACGCGTGGCGTTTTTCGCTCTGTATGCCGTGACGGTGTTGGCCGCTTTGGCTTGGGCGTTCTCCAATGTGCGACAAATCGACCCGCAAAATCGTGCGGTGGTTTTGCACTTCGGCGCTCTTGATCGCGTCCAGAATGCCGGTTTGCTATTGGCCTGGCCGCGACCGTTTGAACAGGTGATTTTGCTGCCAGCGGCGGATAGGGTCATCGAGCGTCGAGTGGAGAACCTGCTACGAACCGGTGCCGCATTGCAAGCCGATCGCGCGGCCAGTTTTGCGTCGCCGATCAGTGATGCGCTGGCAGGTTCCGGTTATTTGCTGACGGGGGATGCCGGTGTGGTGCAGCTGGATGTGCGGGTGTTCTACAAGGTCACGGAGCCGTATGCCTTCGTGCTTCAAGGCGAGCATGTGCTGCCGGCCCTGGATCGCCTGGTGACCCGTAGCGCCTTGGCGCTCACGGCTGCACGAGACTTGGACACCATCCTGGTCGCACGGCCGGAGTTGATCGGCGCTGATAATCAGGCGGCAGAAAGGCGCGAGCGTCTGCGGGGTGATCTGGTGCAAGGCATCAATCAACGCCTGGCGCGATTGGCCGCGACAGGGCAGGGGCTGGGGATCGAAGTGGCGCGGGTTGACGTGCAGTCGAGCCTGCCGGCGCCTGCGATCAACGCCTTCAACGCTGTACTGACAGCCAGCCAGCAAGCCGACAAGACCGTGGCCAACGCGCGCACTGAAGCCGAGAAGCTGACCCAAGCAGCCAATGAACAAGCCGACCGCACGCTGCAAGTCGCCCACGCTCAGGCGAGTGAACGGCTGGCGAAAGCCTCGGCTGATACCGCCACGGTGATCAGTCTGGCCAACGCGCAGCACCAAGCCCCCGATCCGCAAATGTTGCTGCGAATCTACCGCGAGCGGATGCCGAAAATTCTTGGCCAGGCCGGCTCAGTCATTACGGTCGATCCGCAAGACGATTCCCGCCTGATCATTCAGGGAGCTGCACAATGACCGCTCAAACTGCCGCTGCACCGAGCATGTTGTCCTCGGCCGAACAACGCAGCGCTGCTCGCCAACTGACTTTGGCCATGCTTGCACTCGGCTTGCTCGCGTTGGGCCTCGTATGGCGCTGGTTGTCCCCGGAGCAAAGTGGAGTCAGCCAATTGCTGCTGGGTTCTGCTTCAGTGCTGGTGGCCGTACCAGTGATGCGTTCGGCCTGGTACAGCCTGCGATACCCGAGTCTGCACGGCATCACCGATCAACTGATCGCCTTGGCCATGCTTGGCGCGTGGGCAACAGGCGATCTGCTGACGGCTGCGTTGCTGCCGATCATCATGATCTTCGGACACGTGCTGGAAGAGCGCAGCGTGATCGGTTCGCAGGAAGCGATCCGCGCCCTAGGCAAATTGACCCGCAGCCACGCGCGCAAGGTTCAGGCCGACGGCTCCATCGTCGAAGTCGACAATGGCACGCTCAGGGCCGGCGATCTGGTGGAAGTCCGTGCAGGTGATCGGGTGCCGGCGGATGGCCAGGTGTTGTCCGGCCAGGCGAGTCTGGACACCGCATCCATTACCGGCGAGTCGGTGCCGATGGAGGCGGGTGTCGGAATGGCGGTGTTCGGTGGCGCGATCAATCTCGACGGCCTGTTGCGCATTGAAGTGACCAGGACCGGGGACGAATCGACCCTCGGCAAAGTGATTGCGCTGATGCAAAACGCCGAGCGCTCCAAGCCACCAATCACCCGATTGCTGGAGCGTTACGCCGGGAGCTACCTGGTGCTGGTGTTGTTGCTGGCTGCAGTCACCTGGTTTATCACCAACGATGCCCAGGCCATGCTCGCGGTGCTGGTGGCTGCTTGCCCTTGCGCGCTTGTACTGTCGGCACCCGCTACGGCGATTGCCGGGGTAGCGGTAGCCGCTCGGCACGGCATTCTGATTCGTAGCTCGGCGTTTCTCGAGGAGCTAGCAGACCTGACATCGCTGGTGGTCGACAAGACTGGAACCCTGACCTTCGGCACCTTGCGCCTGCAATCCATCGAGAGCTCGCTGGAGGATCGCAACCCCGTCTTGAAACTCGCCGCCAGCCTCGGTTCCGCCAGCAGTCACCCGGTCAGCCGGGCGCTGGCCGGGCTGGTCCCACCAGAGCATCTTCAGTTGCTGTCGGACATTCGCGAGCGTCAGGGTTTGGGCGTGGTAGCCATGACGGAGCAGGGCGAGGCTGCTCTTGGGCGGCCGGAGTTGTTCGCCCAGTTGGGTATCGCGACTTCAGATGTTCCCGACCACGATGGCCCTATTGCCGGGCTGGCACTCAACGGTGAGTTTCTCGCATGGCTGTTGTTGGCCGACAGTGTTAAACCGGAAGCCAAGGTTGCCTTGAGTGAGCTGAAGAACCTTGGGTTGGGCCGACAGCTTTTGCTCACCGGCGACCGGTACAGCGTGGCTCACACACTCGCTCGGGATGTCGGTATCAGTGACGTTGAGGCGCAGGCCTTGCCCGAGGACAAATTGAATCGCGTGTTGCAAGAAATCGGTAACGGTTTTCGTCCTATGGTGGTTGGCGATGGCATCAACGATTCCCTGGCGCTCAAGGCAGGCGTTGTCGGTGTGGCAATGGGTGCAGGCGGTGCGGATATCGCGCTGGCTTCAGCGGATATCGTGTTGATCGGTAGCGACCTGCGGCGCCTTGGCACTTGCGTGCGCTTGAGTCGTCAATGCCGTCAGACGTTGCAAGCCAACGTGATTATCGGTTTGGGCTGGACCTTGGCGATCGTTGCTTTCGCGGCGTTCGGCTGGCTCGGGGCAGCAGGGGCGATGATCGCGGCGTTGCTGCATAACCTCAGTACATTGTTGGTGCTGGGCAATGCCGGGCGTTTGCTGCGCTTTCAGGAACCGCTGTTCAAGCTCAAGGAAGAGCAGTTTTAAAAAGACAGAACTGTGGGCCGGATTTGCAGTCATCTAGGTGAGAGCGGTCATTTCTGCGAATTCGCAACCGTTGTATATTCATGGAATGCCGCTATCAAATCGATAGCCAGCTAGTTTTCCAGGATGGTCTAACCTCTCAGCAGACGTCTGAAACAAGGGGGATTTTCCATGCTCGCGCAACTTCCACCGGCCTTACAGAATCTGCAGTTACCGCTACGCCTGCGACTCTGGGACGGTCATGAATTCAATCTGGGGCCGACGCCCAGTGTCACAATTGTGGTCAAGGACCCACAAATGGTCACCCAGTTCACCCACCCTAGCCTGGACGCGCTCGGGGCTGCGTTTGTCGAGGGCAAACTGGAACTCGAAGGTTCCATCAGCGATGTGATCCGCGTGTGCGATGAATGGAGTCAGGCGTTGCTGAATGAGGACGACAGCAATCAGCCGGTCCGCACCGTGCATGACAAGGAGACTGACGCCAAGGCAATCTCCTACCATTACGACCTCTCGAACGCCTTTTACCAACTGTGGCTCGACAGCGACATGGCGTATTCCTGCGCTTACTTCGAGACAGGCAGTGAATCCCTTGAACAGGCTCAACAGGCAAAATTCCGTCATCTGTGCCGCAAGTTGCGCCTGCAACCTGGCGAGTATCTGCTGGATGTCGGCTGCGGCTGGGGTGGGCTGGCGCGGTACGCTGCCCGTGAGTTTGGTGCGAAGGTGTTCGGTATTACCCTCAGCAAGGAACAACTGGCCCTGGCCCGGGAGCGGGTAAAAGAGGAAGGGTTGGAGGACCTGATCGAGTTGCAGTTACTCGACTACCGTGACCTGCCTCAAGACGGACGCTTCGACAAGGTGGTCAGTGTCGGTATGTTCGAACATGTCGGACACGCGAACCTGGCCGAGTATTGCAAAACCTTGTTCGGCGCAGTGAAAGAGGGCGGGTTGGTGATGAACCACGGGATCACCGCCAAGCACACCGATGGGCGTCCTGTGGGCCGCGGTGCGGGTGAGTTCATTGAGAAATACGTGTTCCCCAATGGAGAACTGCCGCACCTGTCGATGATCTCTGCCGAGATCAGTGAGGCAGGCCTGGAGATCGTCGATGTCGAGAGCCTGCGCCTGCATTACGCGCGAACCCTGGACCACTGGAGCGAGCGTCTGGAAGACAATCTGGAGGCGGCCTCGAAACTGGTGCCGGATCAAGCCCTGCGCATCTGGCGCCTGTACCTGGCCGGATGTGCCTACGCGTTCGCCCGCGGCTGGATCAACCTGCACCAGATTCTCGCGGTGAAGGCCCACGCCGATGGCAGCCATGAGCTGCCCTGGACGCGAGACGATATCTACAATCCCTGATCCCTAGAGAATGGGCGAAATAAGCCGGGCGACCCGCATGCCGACTTGCTGCAAGCGACGGGTCTCCCGGCCTTCTTCCTTGGCGATTTCGTGAGCCTGGTCGAAGTCGTCGTTTAGCATTTGCTCCACTTGGGCAGCAAACGCTTTGTCGACCGTCAGTAGCATCACTTCGAAATTCAATCGAAACGATCGGTTGTCCATGTTGGCACTGCCAATGGCGCTGATTTCACTGTCGATCAACACCACTTTCTGATGCAGGAACCCGGGTTTGTAGCGGAACACCCGCACACCGGCGCGCACGGCTTCAAAGGCATAGAGGCTGGAAGCGGCGTAGACGATTCGGTGGTCGGGCCGCGACGGCAGCAGGATTCGCACATCCACCCCGCGCAAGACCGCCAGGCGCAACGCTGCGAGTACCGCTTCATCGGGGATAAAATAAGGGCTGGTGATCCATACCCGTTCGGTCGATGCGTGAATCGCTTCGACGAAGAACAGTGAACAGGTTTCGTAGGCGTCCGCCGGGCCACTGGCGAGTACCTGGCACAGCACTCCGTCGTCCGGGTAAACCTGCGGCAGGATCAGCGGCGGTAATTCTCGAGCCGCCCAGAACCAGTCTTCGGCGAAGGATTCTTGCATGCAGGCCACCACCGGTCCCCGTACTTGCACATGGGTATCGCGCCACGGTGCCAGCGGTGGTTTCTCGCCCATGTATTCATCGCCAACGTTGTGGCCACCGACGAAGCCGAGCATGCCGTCGACGACCACGATCTTGCGGTGGTTGCGAAAGTTGACCTGGAAACGATTGAGCCAGCCGCTGCGGGTGGCGAAGGCTTTGACCTTGACGCCGCCATCGCGCAGTGACTGGACGTAACCGTGGGGCAGGGAGTGGCTGCCAATTCGGTCGTAGAGCAGGTAAATCGCCACGCCTTCGCTGGCTTTGTGCAGGAGCAAGTCATGAAGGCGACGGCCCAGCCGGTCATCGTGGATGATGAAGAACTGGACCAGTACGGCTTCCGTGGCCTGGTCGATGGCGTGGAAAATCGCTTCGAAGGTCGCCTGTCCATTCACCAGCAAGCGCACTTCGTTGTTTGCCAGGCACGGCATGCGCCCCAGTTTCGGCATGGCCCTCAGCGACGCGTAGGCGCTGGATGCGCGAGCGGTGAGGGCTTCCTCCACCCATGGCCGCCAGTTCAGCTCGGAGACCGCCTTGCGCATCTCCTCGTTGGCTTGGCGCCGAGCCTTGATGTAGCCGTCGAAGGAGCTGCGGCCGAATACCAGGTAGGGGATGAGTGTCAGGTAAGGCATGAACAACAATGACAAGGCCCAGGCAATCGAGCCTTGCGCAGTGCGGACGGTCAACACGGCATGGATTGCCGCAATCAGGCCCAATGAGTGCAGCAGTGCGATGAAATAACCAAAGACATGGGGTCCAAAATAATCCATGGGGGGCAGCCTTGCTCCTGAAGATTCAATGCTTAACAGACCATGTTCCGTGCAGAATGTCGCTATTTAATTGGCCCATGAACCGAAGCCCGCCGGCGACGTCTAACGGCCACTACTGATCAGGAGTTACTCGATGAACGTTCGTCTGCTGGGTTTGGCCATGGCATTTGGTTTGGCACTTCCTGTAGCTGCTCAGGCGCAGATGCTTCAGCCAGGTTTATGGGAATTGACTTCGAGCAACATGAAAGTCGATGACCAGAACCTGCCGGATCTGCAACTGATCCTGGGTCAAATACAAAGCCAGATGACTCCTGAACAGCGCGCGCAGCTGGAAAAACAGGGCATCACCATGGGTGGCAAAGGGATTCGGGCGTGCTTGACGCCAGAGCAGGTCAAGAGCGACAACATTCCGCTGACCGACCCACAATCGGGGTGCAAACAGGAAATCACCGAGCGCACCGGTAACCAGTGGAAGTTCCGTTTCAGCTGCCCGAAAGCACAGGGCGCGGGTGTAGCCACCTTCCTCAGCGATCGTGAGTTCACCACCAAGGTCAACGGTACGTTCAACGCCACCGGCATCCAGCAGAAGGGTAGCCTCGATACCCGCGCGGTCTGGTTGGGACAGGACTGTGGCACCGTAAAACCAAGAGCCTAAACATCAACGGGCGAGCCTTGCTTTTTTGTAGGAGCAAGGCTTGCCCGCGAAGACGTCCGTTCAGCCACCTCCAATCCCCGGCTGACTCAACCACTCGCCCACCGCCTCAACCTTCATCCTGCCAAAATCCTCTCCATGGCGATTGCGCACGCTGACATACCCGCCAGCTCTTTCCTGTTCACCAACCACCACCAGGTACGGCACCGTCTGACTGTGATGTCGAATCTTGTGGCGAACTTTTTCGTTACGCAGGTCCGCCAAGGCTCGCACGCCACTGCGGCGCAAGTGTTCGGTAACCGCGTGTGCGTAGCTTGCCTGCCGGTCATCCATGCTGACCACCACCACATGGGCTGGCAGGCGCCAATGCTGCAGCTCCTGGTGGCTGGACCAGCAGGTACCATAGATGCGTTGCTGCAAGGTGCCGTTGATGTGATCGAGGGCGAAAGCTTGTAAGACCCTGGTGGTGGGCACATGAGGGCCGCTCGTCACATAGTCGGTATTCCCCAGGCGATACAGCGACAGATCGGCGCAAGAGGGCGAGTGGTTGCGATTGCGGCGGATAGAGTGGTTGGCCGCCGCCAATGAATGCATACGCGCTTCGATCAGCGGCAGGTCAGCGGTTCTCATTGGGCGTTCGACAGCGAACTCACAATAGAACCCGTCACCCAACGCCGAGCCAGTTCGCAATTGAGCATGGGAATGCAATTGCTTGACCGCCATCGCCAATATCAGCGAACAGGAGCGCCGCAAAATCTCCAGGCCGTCGGGTTCCTGGGGCGTAACGATGTTGACCCTGGCATTGGCCCGGATCACGAACTCACAGTCCACCAACAGGCCGTCCACCCGACCTGCTACCGCAGCGCTGGCCAGCCCGGGGCCAATACTCGCGGCAACCTCATGTATGGACAGCGGTTGATCATATTCACGCAATGAACCATCGGGCAGAGTGATCTGGATCATGATTGTTGTTCTCGAATGCTTCGATCACA
The DNA here is from genome assembly GCF_029967975.1 of Pseudomonas sp. V98_8. NCBI lineage: Bacteria > Pseudomonadati > Pseudomonadota > Gammaproteobacteria > Pseudomonadales > Pseudomonadaceae > Pseudomonas > Pseudomonas sp. V98_8. The sequence continues at coordinate 160,407 of NZ_JASCAE010000001.1, read as the reverse complement.
TGCGTCAGCGGCTTAACCTTAGATCCAAACCCCGGCCGCTGTCATGTAGACGTTTGTCGTGCCCACTCAAAACTCGTTCTACAAAGCCCTGTAGACGCGCAGCAGATTGATTGTTGATGTGCGCTATAACTTCGGTGCAGATCCTCGCACAAGGTCTGTAAATGGATTATGCGGCCTCCCAGTTCCACCGACTCTCTGCGACGGCATCGTGGGCATGCAGGCTTTCAGCATGGATCACGCGTATCTGGAACCCACTGATGCCGGCTGAGCGTTTCAGGGCCAGGTTCAAGCGCCGAGCAGCGTCTTCGCAAAACATCAGGTTCTGACCATTAGCCAAGGCGAACGCCTGTTCGTCAGCCCGTTTGACAGCGGTTTGTACGGCGGTGCCGAGGGCAGCCTCGGCGTCGTTGATGATTGCGACCAGCGGCAATTCATCCAGGCTCTCGTGTAGTCGCAGACTCAATTGCGCCGTACTGCGTTGACTATGGGGCGTCGCAACAATGCCTTCAGGGGAGCCGAGCCAAGCAAGTACGTCGTCGTGATGCAATGTTCGGTTCGCAAAATCATCGACGAATTGCTGTTGGATCAGTTGTCGGGAAAGCGCGGCGGAACAAGGACAGGTCGAGGAATAAGGCAGTGCCATTTTTAGTTCCACGTGGAACATCTGGTTTTTCAAACGTGCTTCGATGCTGACGGGATAGCTTTTCCAGCCAGACAGAGGACTGAGCAATGCCGGTCTTTTCAGCAGCAAATCGGTGTGAATATTCAGGTAGGCGTTGTTTGCTAGCCCTTCGTGACTGATCAGGAAACTATGCAAAACCCGTCGTAGCAGACCGGGCGAGAGCGTTTCTTGCTCAAGCGTTTCCAAACCCAGATACAGCCGCGACATATGAATCCCACGCGCCTCGCCGTTATCGAGGCTTACGCCCGCGTCGGCCGTCGCGGGCAATTTTTTGCCGTCGAGTAAAACAGGAAGAGCAATGCCACACATGCCCACCCATTCCAATGGGAGGGCTTGGCGTAATGCCTGCGCGGCGATATCCGGCAGAGTCAGCGCATTCATGAGCAGGTCCATCGTGGAGTTTGTTGTGTAATGTTATATGATAACATTAAAACAAGCCCGACTATTTCACCGGGTACCCTGTGAGGAGCTTCTGATGCCAAATCGCCTTCCCGTGACAGTCCTCTCGGGCTTTCTTGGAGCCGGAAAAAGTACACTTCTAAATTACATATTACGTAATAGAAATGGTCTGCGCGTTGCTGTCATCGTCAATGACATGAGTGAAATCAATATCGACGGCAGTGAAGTCCAGCGCGATGTCAGTCTCAATCGTGCGCAAGAGAAACTCGTGGAGATGAGCAACGGCTGCATCTGCTGCACGTTGCGGGAAGACTTGCTGAAGGAGGTTGGCTCGCTCGCTCGGGAGGGTCGTTTTGATTACTTGTTAATCGAATCAACGGGCATTTCAGAACCGCTGCCAGTGGCGGAGACCTTTACCTTCCGCGATGAAAACGGCCAGAGCCTCACCGACATTGCCCGGCTCGACACGATGGTTACCGTGGTCGATGGCATGAATTTCCTGCTCGACTTCCAGGCTGCCGAAAGCCTGGCGTCCCGTGGCGAAACGCTGGGCGAGGGGGATGAGCGCGCGATCACCGATCTGTTGATCGAGCAGATCGAATTCGCCGACGTCATCCTGATCAGCAAGATCGACTTGATCAGTAGCCGAGAACGCGAGGAGCTGACGGCGATTCTTGAACGCCTCAATGCGCAGGCGCTAATCATCCCGATGGTCATGGGCGAAGTGCCGCTGGAGAAGATCCTCGATACCGGTCGTTTCAACTTCGAGAAAGCGGCGCAGGCACCGGGCTGGTTGCAGGAAATACGCGGTGAACACGTGCCGGAAACCGATGAATATGGCATCGCGTCCTACGTCTATCGCGCGCGTCGCCCCTTTCATCCGCAACGCTTCTTCAATTTCATCGAGGGTCCGTGGCTCAATGGCAAGCTGTTGCGCTCCAAGGGCTTCTTCTGGTTGGCGAGCAAACACACGGATGCTGGCAGTTGGTCCCAGGCCGGCGGAATGATGCGTTATGGTTTTGCCGGGCGCTGGTGGCGTTTCGTGCCGAAGGATCAGTGGCCGCAGGATCAGGAAAGCACCGCCGCCATCCTGCAGAACTGGGACGCTGATAGTGGGGATTGCCGGCAGGAACTGGTGTTCATCGGCCAGAACGTCGATTTCGCGCAACTTGCCGCCGAACTGGACGATTGCCTGTTGAGCGATGAAGAGATGGCGCCAGGCGCAGAGAGCTGGTGCTCGTTGCCTGATCCGTTTGGCCCTTGGTATGAAGAGGCCGCTTGATCCTCAAGGCTCGAGCCAGGTTCCCTGGCTCTGGGCTTCGCAAAACGGCTTCAAATACGCCGCATCCGTGGCAACGCCGTAATAGTGAATATCCTGCCGGTAAGGCATATTGGCGACTTGGGCGTTGCTGCACACGCCGAACGACCCACCAGGGCATTGGTCGACGTACTGCACTTCGACTTTCTGCCCTGCAAGGCTTGGCTTGCAGAATCCATCGGCAAAGAGTTTTTGCGGAATGTTGCGGTTTTGCTGGCAGACTTTCACGTCAAGCCGTTCCGCCTGACTGTGGACCACGCAAGCCTGGGCCAGCGCCTCGCCACTATTGAGCGCCAGCAGCAACGACACGCCTATCCACCGCATTCTTACCTCCCAAGACACCTTCGATCATGTTGCAGAACATACCCACCCATGTCATCGCCGGGCCACTGGGGGCCGGCAAGACCAGCCTGATCAGCCACCTGCTGGCGCAACGTCCCGCTGGCGAGCGCTGGGCGGTGCTGATCAACGAATTCGGACAGATCGGTATCGATGCCGCATTGCTGACCCGTGATGCCGATGGTATCGCACTGGGTGAAGTGGCCGGGGGCTGTTTGTGTTGCGTCAACGGTGCACCGTTTCAGGTCGGTCTCGGCCGTTTGTTACGCAAGGCGCGACCGGATCGACTGTTCATCGAGCCGTCCGGGTTGGGGCATCCGGCGCAGTTGCTCCGGCAGTTGCGTGAAGCGCCGTGGCAAGGTGTCCTGAGTGTCCAGCCCTGCATTCTGGTACTGGACGCCCAGGCGCTGGCTGCTGGCAAGCCGCTCCCGCCGGCGCAACAGGAGGCGTTGAAGAGTGCCGGCCTGTTGCTGTTGAACAAGGCGGAACACCTTGATGAAATCGCTCGGCAACGCCTTGTCGCGCAGTTGCCGGAACGCCCATTGTATTGGGCGCACCATGCAGCCTTGCCATTGAGCCAATTGCCTGGCCTGGCCGCGCAGGCTGTGGCGGGTGTGGATAACTTCGTGGCGCCCAAGGGGTTGGCGCAGTTGCCGGCGATCTGGACCGATCCGGCGCTACCGATTTGCTTGAGCCAGGCGCAGGAGGACAGCTGGAGCATTGGTTGGCGCTGGCATCCGAGCCAGACCTTTGACACTGACAGGATCGCTCGGTGGCTCGCGGGCCTTGATTGGCGGCGGGCCAAGTTGGTTATCCACAGCGTCGAGGGGTGGGTGTCGGCGAATGCGCTGGATAATGCGGCGCTGGAATGGCGGTCCAGCGAATGGCGCCAGGACTCGCGGATTGAGCTTATTTTCAGTCAGATGCAGGATGTTGAGGTGCTGCAACGAGGACTTGACGGCTGTCGGTTGGGGTGAGGATCAAGAGATTGTCCGAACGCGGCCCGAACCTGCGGCAGCTTCTACAGGGATCGCCAGTTGCGTTAGTTCAAGGCCGCCACTTGGTATGTTCCTGCCGCCACTGGCTCAACTCGATCACCTCGGCACGCGGCTTGACCACATCGACCACCGTGGCGGTGTCGTCGAATGGCACAGGATAAGGCGCCAGTTCGATCTGTGCGCTGTGTGGGCCGAATTGGGTGATGGTACCGTTGTGGCGGGTTTCGCCGGTTACGGTGAATTCGAAGTTATACACACGGGCCAATCGTCGTCGACCATTGGCATCCTTGATGAACGCTATTTTTTTCAATGCTACGTTGCCATCCAGCAACTCGATCCCAAGCTTGGCGCAATGCTGCTTGACCCGCTCGAGTGCGTGTTCGCGCAAGCCGTGGTTGTGCCATAGCCAGGCAGCCGCGGTAGCGAAAAGCATCAGCACTAGAATATTTCCAAGGGTCAGCATCTACAGGGCGCTCCAACAAGATAGTGTCAGCTTAACTGTGTCGTTGGTCTGTCGTACAGGCTGCGTTTAGTCGCATACTGCGCGGCACGAATTTCAATCGTTTTACGGATAACTTACCGCATGAAACGTACACCCCATCTGCTTGCTATCCAGTCCCACGTGGTGTTCGGTCACGCAGGCAACAGTGCCGCGGTTTTCCCGATGCAGCGGGTCGGGGTGAATGTCTGGCCGCTTAACACCGTGCAGTTTTCCAATCACACCCAATACGGCCAGTGGGCGGGAGACGTATTGGCGCCGCACCAGATTCCCGATCTGGTAGACGGTATCGCGGCCATTGGCGAGCTGGGCAATTGCGATGCGGTGCTGTCCGGTTACCTCGGCAGTGCAGCCCAGGGCAGGGCGATCCTGACGGGTGTGGCGAAGATCAAATCGATCAATCCCAAGGCGTTGTACCTGTGTGACCCGGTGATGGGCCATCCGGAGAAGGGTTGCAGCGTACCGGCGGAAGTCAGCGATTTCCTGCTGGAGGAGGCCACCAGCGTGGCCGATTTCATGTGCCCCAATCAACTGGAGCTCGACAGCTTCTCGGGGCGCAAGCCGCAGTCGCTGTTCGATTGCCTGGCGATGGCGCGGGCACTGCTGGCACGCGGGCCGACGGCGGTGTTGGTCAAGCACCTGGATTATCCCGGCAAAAAAACCGATGTCTTTGAGATGTTGCTGGTGACGGCCGAAGGCAGTTGGCACCTGCAGCGGCCGCTGCTGGCGTTTCCGCGTCAGCCGGTGGGTGTTGGCGACCTGACGTCCGGGTTGTTCCTGGCCCGCGTCCTGCTGGGCGATAGCTTGGTGGCAGCTTTCGAATTCGCCGCGTCGGCGGTGCATGAAGTGTTGCTGGAGACCCAGGCCTGCGCCAGTTACGAAATGGAATTGGTTCGGGCTCAGGACCGGATCACCCATCCGCGCGTGCGGTTCGAGGCCACGCCGATCAGTTTGTAGTTCCAGTTACGGCGAAAAGATCGCAGCCTGCGGCAGCTTCTACAGAGGCTGCGATCTTTTGCTTCAAGCGTCGCCCTTGATTTCCTGATAACGCTTTTCCAGCTCCTGACGAATCTGACGACGTTGCTGGGCCTGGATATAACGGCGCTTGTCTTCACTGTTTTGAGGTTGCAGTGGCGGCACCGGGGCGGGCTTGCGCTGGTCATCCACGGCGACCATGGTGAAGAAGCAGCTGTTGGTATGGCGTACCGAGCGCTCACGGATATTCTCGGTCACCACCTTGATGCCCACCTCCATGGAGGTGTTGCCGGTGTAATTGACCGACGCCAGGAAGGTCACCAGTTCACCGACATGGATCGGCTCGCGGAAAATCACCTGGTCTACCGACAAGGTCACCACATAGCGGCCGGCATAGCGGCTGGCGCAGGCGTAGGCCACTTCGTCGAGGTATTTGAGCAGGGTGCCACCATGAACATTGCCAGAGAAATTGGCCATGTCGGGGGTCATCAATACTGTCATCGACAGCTGGGCGTTTCCGGGTTCCATAGCGTTCTCACGGGTCAAGGCAAGGTTTGAGGGACGCACCTCTGCGGGCGCTTCAGCGGTTTTTTCAAACCAACAGATATCGGGACGCCGCGCGGGCGGCCGCCGTCACGCCTGATCGATCTGTTTCCATATATTGCACCGCCTTTTCGCCGGAAGTCGCGGTGTTACCCTGCAAAAGCCCGGACCCAGGGAAAAGTCCTACACGCAAAGCAGACTTTTACGCTGCTCGAATCGGACGCTTCGCCGCGTCCGATGATTAAGCCAATGCACCCAAGGAGCCCACGCCATGCATGCCATCAGTTTTATTCAGGATCTGGCAGTGATCATGTTGGTTGCGGGCGTGGTGACCGTACTTTTCCATCGGTTCAAGCAACCGGTGGTGCTGGGCTACATTGTGGCCGGCTTCATTATTGGCCCGCACACTCCGCCATTCGGCCTGATCCACGACGAAGAAACCATCAAGACCCTGGCGGAGCTGGGGGTGATTTTCCTGATGTTCTGCCTGGGCCTGGAGTTCAGCCTGCGCAAGCTGTTCAAGGTCGGTGCCACAGCGTTTATCGCGGCGTTCCTGGAAATCGTTCTGATGATCTGGATCGGCTACGAAATCGGCCGCTGGTTCGATTGGAACACGATGGACTCGCTATTTCTCGGGGCGATCCTGGCCATTTCCTCGACCACCATCATCGTCAAGGCACTCAATGACCTGAAGATGAAAAACCAGCGCTTTGCGCAGCTGATATTCGGCGTACTGATCGTCGAAGACATCCTCGGTATCGGCATCATCGCCTTGCTGTCCAGTATCGCGGTCAGCGGCACGGTCAGTTCGGGCGAAGTGTTCTCCACTGTCGGCAAGCTTTCGCTGTTCATGATCGTCGCGCTGGTCATTGGCATCTTGCTGGTACCGCGGTTGCTGGCCTACGTGGCCAAATTCGAAAGCAACGAAATGCTGTTGATCACCGTGCTGGGCTTGTGTTTTGGATTCTGCCTGCTGGTGGTCAAGCTTGAGTACAGCATGGTGCTCGGTGCGTTCCTGATTGGCGCGATCATGGCTGAGTCGCGTCAGTTGCTGAAAATTGAGCGCTTGATCGAACCGGTTCGCGATTTGTTCAGCGCGATCTTCTTCGTGGCGATCGGGTTGATGCTCGACCCGATGATTTTACTGCAATACGCCTGGCCAATTGCGGTGATCACCGTGGCGGTGGTGCTCGGCAAGATGCTGTCCTGCGGCCTTGGCGCCTTCATCGCCGGCAATGACGGACGAACTTCGCTTCGCGTCGGGATGGGGCTGTCACAGATTGGCGAATTCTCTTTCATCATTGCATCGCTGGGCATGACCCTGCAGGTCACCAGCAACTTCCTTTATCCGGTGGCCGTGGCAGTTTCGGTGCTCACGACGCTAATGACGCCCTATCTGATCCGCGCGGCCGACCCGCTGTCGATAAAACTGGCCGCGGTGATGCCGCAACGGCTGGCTCGTGTGTTGGGGATGTATGGCGAATGGCTGCGCAGTATTTCGCCGCAGGGCGAGGGTGCGTTGCTGGCTTCGATGATTCGGCGGATTTTGCTGCAGGTGGGGGTCAATCTGGCGTTGGTGATTGCGATCTTCTTCGCCGGCGCTTACTTTGCCGAAGGCATGTCTACCTATCTGCAAGACTGGATCAGTGATTCGAGCTGGCAGAAAGCGCTGATCTGGGGTGGCGCGCTGCTGCTGTCGCTGCCTTTCCTGATTGCCGCGTATCGCAAGCTCAAGGCGTTGTCGATGTTGCTGGCGGAAATGGGCGTCAAACCGGAGATGGCGGGTCGTCACACGCAGCGAGTGCGCCGGGTGATCTCCGAAGTGATCCCGATCCTCTCGCTGCTGGTGATTTTCCTGCTGCTGGCAGCCTTGTCGGCCAGTATTCTGCCGACCAACAAGTTGCTGGTCCTGATCGCCGTGGTCGCGGCCGCCGTAGCGGCGTTGCTCTGGCGCTGGTTCATCCGAGTGCACACACGGATGCAGGTGGCCTTGCTCGATACCCTGGAAAACCACAAGGATTCGCCGGGGCATTGATCATGTGGGGGACGTCGAACGGCTCAGCTTTCCAGCCAGACGTCCCGCGCCCAGTGCCATACCGATTCCCAGGTTTCTTCGGCGATCAGCTCTTCTTCGGCCTGCCAAAGCACTACGGTGCCGTCTTCTTCGACGCAGTAGTAGTCGTCGCCGTCCTGGCAGATCGGGATCAGGCTGCGATCGACGCCTGCATCCCAGGCGTTGGCGGCAACGTCGGGCAGGTAAGTGTGGGATTGCGGGTCCGTGACGGTGACGGGCTCCAGGCTGCCATAGACCACGTCGCTGACAGTCAGCAGGAACTCCCTGAAGACGAACGGAATGTCGATGAACAGTTGTTCTTCGATTTCCACCAGCAGATCTTCGTCGGGCAACTCCAAGGGGACCGGTACCGGTTCGTTGGCTTCACGCAGTTGTTCGATGATTTCTTCCACGTCCGGGATCCTCTTGCTTGTATGGCGCGGTTTATATGGGGCGGTTTATACAGTAGCTCGCTATAGATGCAACCGCGAAATAGAAAACCCCAGCCGAGGCTGGGGTTTTTATTACAGCAAGTGAAGCGCGGAGGGGAATCAGCCGTTCTGGCGGATACCAGCCACCAGCCAAGGCTGGTTTTCGCCCTGTGCACGTTCCATGTTCCAGCTTTCGCTGAACACTTCGCCCTGGTCGAAACGCGAGGTCTTCGACACGCCGCTGAAGGTCAGGGTGGCGATGGTCTTGTCGGCACGGTCTTCTACGCCGTCCAGTTGCACATTGAGGTTATCAATGTAGGTGGACTGGAAGCCGTCACCCAGGTCAGCACGTTCGCGCTTGAGGAACTCCAGCATTTGCGGGGTTACGAACTCGGCGATCTTGTCCATTTCGTTCGCGTCCCAGTGTTGCTGCAGGGACTGGAAGTGATTGCGCGCAGCTTCGATGAAGTTGTGTTCGTTGAACCAGGCCGGAGCGTTGATTACCGGACGAGCGGCAACCGGTGCTGCCGCGCCACCGAAGATCGAACCGCCAGCAGGCTTCTGTTCGAACGCTTCACGCTGCATCGGCGCGTAGCCTGCAGGAGCCATTTGCGGCTGCTGCTTGCGACGACGAGCGGCGATGAAGCGGAAGACCAGGAACGCGATGACCGCCATGATCAGGATGTCGAAGATCTGCATGCCCTGGAAACCGTCGCCCATGAACATGGATGCCAGCAGGCCGCCAGCGGCGATGCCGGCCAGAGGGCCGAGCCAGCGCGAAGCGCCACCGGCCTTGGCTGCAGCGCCAGCGGCACCGGCTGCACCAGCGGTCGCTGCAGCGCCGCCCATGCCTGGAGAAGAAGGAGCCATCTGGCTGGTCTGGTGCGTCGGCGCAGCGCCTGCGCTTTTGCCACCACCAAAGCGCTTGGCGGCATTGGCGTCGAGGCTCATCGTCAAGCCGATGCACAACGCCATGGCGATGCTAAGAAAACGTTTCATAAAGGGAATTCCCATTTGTGGAAGGCACGCGCGCCATGTTGCACAGCTGAAGTGTTACTGGCTAGCGGCAGAGTGTTTCGAGCTTTTGCCTGACAGGTTGCATTCAGCTTCAGTCAGTGCAATAGGGCTTGTTAACTTTGGTCTGTAGGAAAAGTGGATAAGTTCTGTAAGAAGGATGTCTATCGTCGCAGCGCGAGCATGATGACGCCCGCCGTGATCAGGCCGACCCCACTCCACTGGCGCAGATCAAGCTTCTCGCCCAGCAGGACCACGCCGAGCACGGCCACCAACACCACGCTGAGTTTGTCCACGGGGGCGACCAGTGAGGCCGGGCCGACCTTGAGTGCACGGAAATAGCAAATCCACGACGCACCGGTGGCAAGGCCCGACAACAACAGGAACACGTAGCTCCTGGCAGAGATCGATCCTAAAGACTGATATTGGCCCGTGGCGTACAAAATCAAGGCCAGGCTGATCAGCACCACGACCGTGCGCAAAAGGGTAGCGAAGTCTGAATTGACGTTTTCGACGCCGATCTTCGCAAAAATGGCGGTCATTGCCGCGAATACAGCGGATAAAAGAGCCCAGAATGTCCAGGAAGAAAAGAAACCTGAGCCCATGAGTCGTTTCCTTTCAGTTCAGTCGATGCATAACCCTGTGGGAGCGGGCTTGCTCGCGAATGCGGTGGATCAGTCACTATCAATGTCGACTGACCTGACGCTTTCGCGAGCAAGTCGAATCGTCGCACCGCCGCTCCCACATTGGTCCGCTGGCGGTCTTTAGATCGCTTCCAGCTTGGCATACCCCAGCATCAGCCACTTGCTGCCTTCGCTGAAGTTAACCTGCACCCGAGCCGCCGCTCCGGCGCCTTCGAAGTTGAGAATCACGCCATCACCGAAGATTGAGTGGCGTACAGTCTGGCCCAGGCTGAAGCCGGTCTGCGGAATCTCGCTGCCGCTGAACAGGTTGCTGCCGCTCATCGACTGATTGCCGCCGTACGGCCGGCTGACGCTGTTGGAAAGCCGTACTTCCTGAATCAGGCCCTTGGGCACTTCGCGTACGAACCGCGAAACCTTGTTGTAGGTTTCGCTGCCGTAGAGGCGTCGGGTTTCGGCATAGGTCATCACCAGGTTCTGCATGGCCCGAGTGATGCCGACATAGGCCAGGCGACGTTCTTCCTCGAGACGGCCGGGCTCTTCCAGGCTCATCTTGTGCGGGAACAGGCCTTCTTCCATGCCCACCAGGAACACATAGGGAAATTCCAGGCCCTTGGCGCTGTGCAGGGTCATCAATTGAATGCTGTCTTCGTGTTCGTCGGCCTGGGTATCGCCGGCTTCCAGCGAGGCGTGACCGAGGAAGGCCGCCAGTGGCGTCAGGTCCTCGTCCTCTTCGCTGTTTTCGAAGTTGCGCGCCGCGCTGACCAGTTCCTCAAGGTTTTCTACCCTGGCCTGGCCCTTCTCGCCTTTTTCCGCTTCGTGATAGGCGATCAGCCCCGACTGTTCGATAACGGTCTGGGTCATCAGGTGCAACGGCATTTCCATGCACTTGGCGGCGAGGTTCTCGATCAACTCGACAAACGCGCCCAGCGCGCCGGCTGCGCGACCGGTAACGCCTTTATTGGCCACCAGTTGACGCATCGCTTCCCACATCGACACATCGCTGTGGCGGGCGTGATCGCGGATCGCTTCGACGGTTTTCTCGCCAATGCCCCGGGCTGGCACGTTGATCACCCGTTCCAGTGCGGCGTCGTTGCCACGGCCTTCGAGCAAGCGCAGGTAAGCCATGGCGTTCTTGATTTCAGCACGTTCGAAGAAGCGCTGGCCGCCGTAGATGCGGTAGGGAATGCGCTCGCGCAGCAAGGCTTCTTCCAACACGCGCGATTGGGCGTTGGAACGGTACAGAATCGCGATATCGCTGCGAGCCAAGCCGGTTTTCAGCGCACTTTCGATGGTTTCGACAACGTAGCGAGCTTCGTCGTGTTCGTTGAACGCGGCGTACAGGTTGATCGCTTCGCCGTCGCCGCCGTCGGTCCACAACTCTTTGCCCAAACGCCCGGTATTGTTGGCGATCAAGGCGTTGGCGGCCTTGAGGATACCGGCGGTGGAGCGGTAATTCTGCTCCAGGCGAATGGTTTCGGCGTCCGGGAAGTCTTCGGAGTACTGGTAGATGTTCTCGATTTTCGCGCCACGCCAGCCATAGATCGACTGGTCGTCGTCGCCGACCACCATCAGGCTGTCGCCACCTTTGGCCAGCAGGCGCAACCAGGCGTACTGCACCGCGTTGGTGTCCTGGAACTCGTCCACCAGAATGTGCCGGAAGCGCTTCTGATAGTGCGCCAGCAAGCCAGGGTGATCGCGCCACAGGTCGAGGGCGCGCAGCAGCAATTCGGAGAAGTCGATGACACCGGCGCGCAGGCACGCGGCCTCGTAAGCCTCATAAATGCTGCGCATGGTCGCCAGGAACAGGTCGCCGCTGGCTTGAATGTGTTGCGGGCGCAGGCCTTCGTCTTTCTGCCCGTTGATGAACCACTGGGCCTGACGGGCTGGCCAGCGCTGTTCGTCCAGGCCGAGCTCGCGGATCACCCGCTTGACCAGGCGTTGCTGGTCGTCGCTGTCGAGAATCTGGAAGGTCTGGCTCAGGCCGGCTTCCTGCCAGTGCGCCCGCAGCAAGCGGTGCGCCAGGCCGTGGAAGGTGCCGACCCACATGCCGGCCGGGTTGATACCCATCAGTTGCTCGATGCGATGGCGCATCTCGGCAGCAGCCTTGTTGGTGAAGGTCACCGACAGGATGGAGTGGGGCGAGGCGTTTTCGACCTGGATCAACCAGGCGATACGGTGCACCAGCACTCGGGTTTTACCGGAACCAGCACCGGCCAGGACCAACTGACGACCCACGGGGGCAGCTACGGCCTGGCGTTGGGCATCGTTGAGAGAATTCAGCAGAAGGGAGAGATCATCGCGCATCGGGCCATTCTAGGGGGCCGCGTCACCCCGGGCAAACCCCGCTTCGTTTTAGCCGATGAAAGTTACGCAAGGGACGACCGGTCAGTCATCGGCTGCAATCGTTTGCCGTGCCTGTTTGACGGCATTTTGCCACTCCTGGCGGCTGATACTTTGGTCTGTTTTTTGACAGGGAGCAGTTTGGTCCGGGCATTGGCTTGTGTATGCTCCGTCGACGTTTCGGGCACATGCTCATCATTATAAGAACAAGAACACTGCCTATGAACCTCAGCTTCGACCTGTCGGGCCCTACTGTGGAGCCCCGGGTTATTCGTAAACAATACGCCATGGAAATGGCGGTCGAACGCACGCGTCTGTTGTATCAGGGTTCCTTGCTGCCCACGCTGTTCATGTTGATCAATGGCCTGGTCTGCGCCGGATTGCTCTGGAGTCCGCAGCGCTACTTCCTGGTCAGTGTCTGGCTGGTGTGGTTACTGTCGCTGGTGGCATTGCGGGTGATCCAGGTGGCGGCCTTCGATTCGGCGATTCCCAACCGCCAGGCTCATCCGATCTGGCGGCGCATGTTTTTACTGGGCTCGGGCCTCACGGGCCTGACCCTGGCTGGCGCCGGTATTGCTCTGGTGCCCGCCGATAACTTCATTCAACAAGCCTGGGTCTTTGGCCTGATCGGCGCTGCGGCGCTGTCTGCCAGTGTGGCCTATGCGGTGAGTTTGCCGGCGTTCCTGTCCTTCACCTTACCCTGCCTGTTGCCGGCCATTGCCTATATGTTCTGGGGTGGGGACGAACACGGTTGGGGCTGGTTCGGCTTGATTTTGCTGGGTGCGCTGAGTGTGGTCGCCTGGCAAGTGAACCGGCTGATTGATCGCGGCCTGTTGCGACGCTTCCAGAATCAGGCGCTGATCGAGAATCTGCAGCAGGCGCAGAACTGCAGCGACCAGCTCAATCAGAAGCTGGCCAGGGAAATCGATCAGCGTCGGCGTGCCGAAGACGAATTACGCGAAATCCAGGTTGACCTGGAAAACCGTGTCGCCCAGCGCAGTCTGGAGCTGGACGCGGCCAACCAGGCGCTGAGCAAGAGTGAGGCGCGCCTGGCACTGGCACTGAAGGCTAGCGCACTGGGGTTGTGGGACTGGAACCTGCAAACCGACGAAGTTCATCACACGCAGATCCAGGAATTGTTCGGCCTGGAGCCGGACCAGGTGACGGCATTATTGCGCCACCTCAAACCGCGCCTGCATCCCGATGACCTTCCTGCACTGAAGAGGGCGTTGGTCGAGCATTTGAAGGGGCGCACCGAGGATTACCAGATCGAATACCGGGTGCGGCATGGCGATGGCCATTGGGTGTGGATCGAGGACCGCGGACGGGCGGTGGAACGCGCCGACAACGGTCGGGTGATTCGCATGGTGGGCACGCGGCGCGATATCAGTGTCAGCAAGGTCCAGGAAGAGCAACTGCAACTGGCGGCGACCGTGTTCGAGGCCGCCAGCGAAGGCATTGTGATTTTCGATCCGAATTATGCCGTGATCGCGGTCAACCAGGCCTTCAGCCGGGTCACCGGCTATGAAATCGAGGAGATTCTCGGACGTAACGTGGTCGAGTTGCCCTGCAGTCGCGATGCGCGCCGGCATTACGGTGCGATCCATTTAACCCTGGAGCAGCACGGCAATTGGCAGGGTGAGCTGGTGGAAACCCGCAAGAATGGCGAGATGTATCCGCAATGGCTGCAATTGACCGCCGTACGCGATACTCGGGGAAATGTCAGTCATATCGTGGGCTTCTTCGCGGATCTCTCGGCACGGCGAGAGTCCGAAGAACGCATGCGCTACCTGACCCATTACGACGAACTCACGGGGTTGGCCAATCGCTCGATGTTCCGCGAACGACTAAGCGAGGCGCATCAGCGGGTGCGCCAGGGCGGTTATCGCAGCCTGGCTTTGTTGCACATCAATCTGGATCGCTTCAAGCAGCTCAACGACAGCCTGGGTCATGAGGTGGCCGATCAGCTATTGCAGAAAATGGCCCGGCGCCTGGTCAACGCATTGCCCGAGGCAGACACCATCGCACGCTTGTCCGGCGATGAATTCGCTGTCCTGTTCAATGCCTACGGCAACCTCTCCAGTCTGGCGCGAGTGGCGACTCGCTTGTCGGCCAAATTGCGCGTGCCGGTGACCGTCGACGGTCATGAGCTGGTGGTCAGCGCATCCATGGGTATCAGCCTGTTGCCGGACAACGCCCGGGAAATATCCGCATTGGTCAGTCAGTCGAACATGGCTATGCAGCACGCCAAGCATTTGGGGGGCAACAATTTCCAGTTCTACACCGATAGCTTGCAAGCCAGCACCCTTGAGCGCCTGCAGTTGGAAAATCATTTGCGCAAAGCGGTCGAAGAGAAGCAACTGAAGGTGTTTTACCAACCGAAGCTGTGCCTCGCCACGGGCAAGCTCAATGCTGCCGAGGCCTTGGTGCGTTGGGACCACCCGACCATGGGACGTGTGCCGCCGGGGGATTTCATTGGCTTGGCAGAGGAGACCGGTTTGATCGGCCCAATCGGCGAGTTCGTCTTGCGCCAGGCCTGCTGGCAAGCCTGCGAGTGGCAGCGCCTGGGGCTTGAAGGAATTCGGGTGTCGGTCAATCTGTCGGTGCACCAATTGCGTCAGGGCAAACTGGTTAGCCTGGTGCGTCAGGTCCTGGAAGAAACCGGACTGGCGCCGCATTACCTGGAGCTGGAACTGACCGAGAGCCAGTTACTCGACAGCGTCGAGCACATTATCGCGACGTTCCAGCAACTGCGTGATTTGGGCGTGACGCTGGCGATCGACGATTTCGGCACCGGGTATTCGTCGCTGAGCTACCTCAAGCGTATCCCGGTGGATTACGTGAAGATCGATCAGGCGTTTATCCGGGGCCTGGGAGAGGGTACGGCAGACGCGGCGATCACCCGGGCAATCATTGCGATGGCGCACGGCTTGAAATTGAAAGTGGTGGCAGAAGGCGTGGAACGGGTGGAGCAGCTTGAATTTTTGAAAGCTGAGCGCTGCGATGAAGTGCAGGGCTATCTGATCAGCCGGCCGGTTGAGGCCGAGGCCCTGGCGGGGTTGCTGCAAGTACAAGGTGTAAGTTGATCGACGAGGTTTTCCGCCAGACACCTGATGTATCTGGCGGAAAGTTTTAAAGCGTGTGAAACCGGCTGATGGGTAAGCTTTGATGTATCAGGCCAGCTCCCCACACAAGTCCAGTTCAACTAGCCGCCGGACCTCAGCGGGTTCAAGTCCTGCCCCCAGCAAACCATGCAGCTTGCCGAACGCCGCTTCACGGGTCATGCCGCCACCTGAAAGCACACCGGCCACCCGCAAACGACTGCCCGCCTCATACACGTCCAGCTCTACGCCACCTTCGTGGCACTGCGTGACTGCCACCACCACGACGCCCACGTCCCGCGCCCGTTCCAGGCTGGCGAGGAACCCCGGATTGTCGCTCGGCCCGGTACCGCTGCCGTAGCATTCCAGCACCAGGCCCTGAATACCGCTGGCGATCAGGCCATCGAGTATTTCGGCGCCGATGCCGGGAAACAGCGGTAACACTGCAACGTTCACCTGTTGCCGGGCCTGGTTGTAATGCAGTTGCGCCGGAATCGAAGACGCTTTCGCACCACCACCCTGACGTTCCAGTCGCTTGAACGGATGACGCCCGAAACTGCGCACTTTCGCGCAATGGGTTGGGTCCAGCAATTCACCGTGGAAGTACAAGTGCACACCCGGAGCCAGGCCCTGGCCCAAAGCAACCAGCGCGCCGCCGAGGTTTTCCCAGGCATCGCTGTCGGTCACGCCGGCCGGCAACATCGAGCCGGTAAAGCAAACGCGCGCGTGCAGGCCGAGCAATTGAAAGCTCATGGCGGCGGCGCTGTAGGCGAGGGTGTCGGTGCCGTGCAGGATCAACACGCTGTCGCAACCTTGCACGTCCACGGCATCGACCACTGCTTCACGCAATTGCTGCCAATACGCCGGGGTCATGTTGGCGCTGTCGATCAGCGGCGACATTTCGCGAAAGCGCCATTGCGGTACCACGAGATCAGGCTGGCTGTGCAGGTACTCACGCATCCGCGCTTCGAAACCGGACGCCGGCGCCAGGCCGTGGGCACTGGCTTGCATGCCGATGGTGCCGCCCGTGTAGAGCACCATGACGTGCTGGGCGGCAGGGTAGGTCGAGGAATTCATGGGGGGCTCCGAGAACGATGGATTTCCTGTGGGAGCGGGCTTGTTCGCGAAGAGGGAGTGTCAGGCGCCATTAGTGCTGTCTGATACACCGCTTTCGCGAGCAAGCCCGCTCCCACATGGGGTTTCGCACTTTAACCGATCAGCGTTGTGCTGCGGTCACGCCTTGCGGCTCGCTCAGAGCCTGGGCAGGGACTGGCGGATTGGCTGGCCAGGCCTGGCGATCCAGATCCAGGTCGGGGAACTTGCTCGAATCGAACACCGGGGTCTTGATGCCGGCGGCACGCTGGTCATCGTAGTCACGCAGGATGCGCATGCCGACCTTGAACAGCAGGAACAGCGCGATCAGGTTGACGAACGCCAGCATCGTCATGGTGATGTCGGCAAAGGCGAATACGGTCCCGAGGTTTTCGATGGCGCCCCAGAAGATCAGCACCAGAACCAGCGCACGGTAGCCCATCAGTGCCTTGCGGTTTTCACCGATCAAAAAGCGCAGGTTGCTCTCGCCCAGATAGTAGTTGTAGAGGATCGAGGTGAACACGAACAACGCCAGCGCCACGGAAATGAACATCCGGCCCCAGTCACCGACCACGGCAGCCAGGGAGTTCTGGGTCAGGGCGATACCATCGCCTTCGAAGCCCGGGGTGTAGAAACCCGAGAGCAGGATCAGCAGGGCCGTGCAGGTGCAGATCACGAAGGTGTCGAGGAACACACTGAACGCTTGAACCACGCCTTGGGCGACGGGGTGCTCGACCGAGGCCACCGCGGCCACGTTCGGCGCGCTGCCCAAGCCCGCTTCGTTGGCGAATACGCCACGTTTAACGCCCATGATGATCGCGCTGCCGATCAGTCCGCCAAATGCCTGGTCGAGGCCGAAGGCGCTTTTCACGATGGTCATCAGCATGCCCGGTACCTGATCGAACTGCAGCACGATCACGTAGATGGTCACGCCGATGTACACCAGGGTTTTCACTGGCACCAGCAGGTCGGCAACCTTGGCGATGCGCTTGATCCCGCCGATGAACACCAGGCCCAGCAGAACGGCAAGGCCAAGACCGGTCCAGGTGGTGTCGAGGCCGAAAGCGTTGTTCAGCGAATGGGTCACGGCATGGGATTGCAGGCCGTTGAAGGCGAAGCCGAAGGTGATCAGCAGCAGGAACGCCATGATCATTCCCAACCAGCGCTTCTGCAGGCCGTGCTGGATGTAATAGGACGGACCGCCACGGAAGGTGCCGTCGGAATCAGTGCGTTTGTAGAGTTGGCCGAGGGAGCATTCAAAGAAGCTGCTTGACATGCCGACCAGTGCGGTCACCCACATCCAGAACACGGCACCGGGGCCGCCCAGTGTCACGGCAATACCGACACCGGCGATGTTGCCTGCGCCGACACGGCCGGCAAGGCTGAGCATCAGGGCCTGGAACGAGCTGAGTTGCCCAGCGCTGCTTTTGAGGCTGTCCCGGAACACCGCGAACATGTGGAAGAAGTGACGCAATTGAACGAAACGCGAGCGGATCGTGAAGTAGCTACCGAGCCCGACAATGAGCACGATCAGTACTTTCCCTGAGAGGAAGTCGTTAATGACTTCGAGCATGGTTATTCCTCGCTGTTTTTTGTGTAGGCAGATGCTGGCCAGGAAGAAACATCGTGTTACATCCGTTCGCGCACGGCATAACGGATCAGGCGAAGTTCGTCCCGGATTCATATCGCGGGTTTGTTGTTAGTTCGGGTTTCGCATGGGTTGTGGCCTCGCTACCGACGACCGCTCACGCGAAGAGGGGCGGCACTATACCGATGACAGTGCCGTCCGTCTGCACGGTTGTGGTGCATGTAGCGAAACGAGGGTGTTGCTTTTGTAGGAGCAAGGCTTGCCCCACAGATGACGCAGTACTGCAAAAAGTTAAAAAAAAGGGCTTGGAGAGAAATCTCCAAGCCCTCAAAAGGTGAGAGGTGTCTAGTCCCTCGACCTGGTGAGCGGTGCTACAGCGTTGGTTAAGCCTTCAGAGGCACCAGACGCGGGGCAATCATGTTTTCCGGGCGCAGGATGTCGGCGAGCATGGCGTCGTCGAGCAGACCTTCTTCGCGCACCAGTTCCAGCACGCCGCGGCCGCTTTCGAGGGCGATACGGGCGATACGGGTGGCGTTTTCATAGCCGATGTACGGGTTCAGCGCGGTCACCAGGCCGATCGAGTGCTCGACCAGCTCACGGCAACGTTCTTCGTTGGCGGTGATGCCGGTGATGCAGTGCTCGCGCAGCATGTCCATGGCGCGTTGCAACAGGCGGATCGAGTCGAAGATCTTGAAGGCGATCAGCGGCTCCATCACGTTCAGTTGCAGCTGGCCGCCTTCGGCTGCGATGGTCAGGGCCAAGTCGTTGCCGATGATCTGGAACGCTACCTGATTCACGGCTTCCGGGATTACCGGGTTGACCTTGCCTGGCATGATCGAGCTGCCTGGCTGACGTGCCGGCAGGTTGATTTCGTTGATGCCGGTGCGTGGGCCGCTGGACAGCAGGCGCAGGTCGTTGCAGATCTTCGACAGCTTGACCGCGGTGCGCTTGAGCATGCCGGAGAACAGCACGAAGGCGCCCATGTCGGAGGTGGCTTCGATCAGGTCGGCTGCCGGTACCAGCGGGTGACCGCTGATGGTGGCCAGGCGCTGAACGGCCAGGTGCTGGTAGCGCGGGTCGGCGTTGATGCCGGTGCCGATTGCGGTACCGCCCAGGTTCACTTCGGTCAGCAGCTCGGGTGCCAAGGTCTTCAGGCGTGCCAGGTCTTCGCCCAAGGTAGTGGCGAACGCACGGAATTCCTGACCGAGGGTCATCGGCACAGCGTCTTGCAGCTGGGTACGGCCCATCTTCAGGACGTGGCTGAATTCTTCACCTTTGGCGGCGAACGACTGGATCAGGCTGTCGAGGCTGGCCAGCAGCGCGTCATGACCCAGCAGCAGACCCAGGCGGATCGCGGTCGGGTAGGCGTCGTTGGTCGACTGTGCCATGTTCACGTCGTTGTTCGGGTGCAGGTACTGGTATTCGCCCTTCTGGTGGCCCATGGCCTCCAGCGCGATGTTGGCGATGACTTCGTTGGCATTCATGTTGGTCGAAGTGCCAGCGCCGCCTTGAATCATGTCCACCACGAATTCTTCGTGGAAATCGCCGCGGATCAGTCGTGCACAGGCTTCGCTGATGGCCGCGTGCTTGGCTTCACTCAAGTGACCCAGCTCGCGGTTGGCGTCAGCGGCGGCTTGCTTGACCATGGCCAGGCCGACTACCAGCTTCGGGTAATGCGAGATCGGAACGCCGGAGAGACGGAAGTTGTTCACCGCTCGCAGGGTCTGGATGCCGTAATACGCTTGAGCCGGTACTTCGAGTACGCCAAGCAGGTCTTTTTCTGTGCGGAATGATGCAGCGGAGGACATGATAGAAATCATCTCAATATGGACCCGGGCTGTGCCGGAACACTGCAAATGCTAGGCTTGTGGAGAATTTTGGGCCAATGCTGTTAAACACTGGCCTATGCACATTCGGCATAATGCCCATGTGACGCCATGTTGACGGCGAGCGTGTGACCTAATTTGGTGCGTGTCCGGGAGGATGTGATGAATCTGGAAAGTAAATGGCTGGAGGACTTCAGTGCCCTGGCCGCCACCCGCAGCTTCTCCCAGGCAGCGGAACGCCGCTTTGTGACTCAACCGGCTTTCAGCCGCCGAATCCGCAGCCTCGAAGCCGCGCTGGGATTGACCCTGGTCAACCGCTCTCGCACGCCGGTCGAGCTGACGGCGGCAGGCCAGTTGTTCCTGGTGACCGCGCGCACCGTGGTCGAGCAGCTCGGTGAGGTGCTGCGACATCTGCATCATCTGGAAGGCGGGCAGGGCGAAGTGATGCAAGTCGCGGCGGCACACTCACTGGCTCTTGGGTTTTTCCCGCGCTGGATCGCGCAACTGCGCAATGAAGGCTTGAACATCGCCACGCGGTTGGTCGCCACCAACGTTGGCGACGCCGTGCATGCCTTGCGCGAGGGCGGTTGTGACTTGATGCTGGCGTTCTATGACCCGGACGCGGCCATGCAGATGGACCCTGAGATTTTTCCTTCCTTGCACCTTGGGCACACCGAAATGCTCCCGGTGTGTGCGGCGGATGAGCAGGGCAAGCCGCTTTTCGATCTTGAGGGCGAGGCCAGCGTGCCGTTGCTGGCGTACAGCGCGGGTGCGTTTCTCGGGCGCTCGGTCAATGGTTTGCTGCGCCAGCGCGCGCTGCGATTTACCACCGTGTATGAGACCGCCATGGCCGATAGCCTCAAGAGCATGGCCCTGGAAGGGCTGGGGATTGCCTGGGTGCCACAGCTGAGTGTGCGCGCCGAGCTGGCGCGCGGAGAATTGGTGGTGTGCGGCGGCCCGCAATGGCATGTGCCGTTGGAGATTCGTCTGTATCGCTGTGCGCTGGTGCGTAAGGCTAATGTGCGATTGTTGTGGCGCAAACTTGAAGGCGGGGCGGCAAGTGGCAATCAGTAACGCCAAGGTAGCGATCAAGTAGCGCGTAGACCAAATTGAATATCAGCTCTTGGTGGCCAGGTAATTGTTGATGTTTTTTCGATTGGCTTCGCTAAAGGTATAACTGTTGCTGCGCAGCTCCAGGCGCTGTGGGGTCATGTAGCTTTCACTCCACCAGCCGTTGTAGTTGATTTCGGAGTCTTCATGCCTGGCACCGAGCAGGTGACCTATTTCATGGCCGATTACCTGGTAGCCATTTACTGATGCAATAGCGAATCTTCCGGCGCTGTACGGTGGCCATACAAGTGCTGCGCCTTCTATATTGCGAGTGAGCCGATCACGGGTTACCAATACAACGAGTCTTATATCGTTCGTGTCGAAACCCTCGGCGCGGTAGGCGTCAAGGTACTTTGAACCAAGGAGTTCCCACTTGCGCAGGGTTGCCATAGTGTCCTCTCCCTTATAGTCAAAGTTGCTGTAAGGAGCGCCAGCACCAAAAACCACACTCACCTTGTGGTCAGTAAAGCTTTCGAGCTCTTTTACTAACGGAAGAAAGTGATCAGCATATATTGAGTCCTTTACATCTTTCGGCACGTCTTCGTGGATGGCTGCATAGATAGTGATTTTTTTCTGTTTTTTTTGCTCGGAAACATTGTTCATTTCTAAATCCTTTTAGAAGACATTTGGTCATTCTCAACTTGAAGATTCAGACTAACTTCAGGGAGACCTGTTTGCGAGTTGCCTTATATTTCTTTCATTTTCAAAACTGCTGCTGGCATCGGTCTCAAGGTCTGACCTGAAGGTCAAATAAGTCAGCCGACAAAAGCAATGACAGATGGTCGAACCAGGGGCTGTATATTGGCTTCATTGAGGTATACTGCGCGGCCTTCGGCCGGTTCGCCTGGCCATAATTCGTACAATCAAGCCACGCATTCTGCGTGGCTTGTTGTTTTTTGATGCGCCTGCGGGCGCCCAGAGAGAAGAGGCACGACGATGAGTGCATTGGTTGGCGTGATCATGGGCTCCAAGTCCGATTGGTCCACCCTTAGCCACACCGCCGATATGCTGGAAAAGCTCGGCATCCCTTACGAGGTGAAAGTGGTCTCTGCCCACCGCACCCCGGACCTGCTGTTCCAGTACGCTGAAGAAGCCGAGGCGCGTGGCATCGAGGTGATCATCGCCGGTGCCGGTGGCGCGGCCCATTTGCCTGGCATGTGTGCGGCCAAGACCCACCTGCCGGTACTGGGCGTGCCGGTGCAATCGGCGATGCTCTCGGGCGTCGATTCGCTGCTCTCCATCGTGCAGATGCCAGCAGGCATTCCGGTCGCCACCCTGGCCATCGGCAAGGCCGGTGCGATCAACGCCGCCCTGCTTTCGGCGAGTATCCTGGGCGCCAAGCACCCGCAGTTCCACGCGGTGCTGAAAACCTTCCGTGCTGAACAGACAGACAGCGTCCTGGAAAATCCAGACCCACGCATCGCCTGAGGTTGTTGACGATGAAGATCGGTGTAATCGGTGGCGGCCAATTGGGTCGCATGTTGGCGCTGGCGGGAACTCCGCTGGGTATGAACTTCGCTTTCCTCGACCCGGCGCCGGACGCGTGTTCCGCCGCTTTGGGCGAGCACCTGCGCGCCGATTACGGCGATCAGGATCACCTGCGTCAGCTGGCCGATGAAGTCGATCTGGTGACCTTTGAGTTCGAGAGCGTCCCGGCGGAAACCGTGGCGTTCCTGTCGCAGTTCGTGCCGGTTTACCCGAGTGCCGAAGCCCTGCGCATCGCTCGTGATCGCTGGTTCGAAAAGAGCATGTTCAAGGACCTGGGCATCCCAACCCCGGCGTTCGCCGATATTCAGTCGCAAGCCGATCTGGACGCCGCCGTGGCTTCCATCGGGCTGCCAGCCGTGTTGAAAACCCGCACCCTGGGTTACGACGGCAAGGGCCAGAAAGTCCTGCGCACACCTGAAGATGTGGTTGGCACTTTCGCCGAGTTGGGCAGCGTGGCTTGCCTGCTGGAAGGTTTCGTACCCTTCACCGGCGAAGTCTCGTTGATCGCCGTGCGCGCCCGCGATGGCGAAACCAGGTTCTATCCGCTGGTACATAACACCCACGACAGTGGCATCCTCAAGCTGTCAGTGGCCAGCACCGATCACCCGTTGCAAGCCTTGGCCGAAGATTACTCCAGCCGTGTGCTCAAGCAGCTGAATTATGTTGGCGTGATGGCGTTCGAATTCTTTGAAGTCGACGGGGGCCTTAAAGCCAACGAAATTGCCCCACGCGTACACAATTCCGGGCACTGGACCACCGAAGGTGCCGAGTGCAGCCAGTTCGAAAACCACCTGCGGGCGGTCGCCGGCCTGCCGCTGGGTTCGACCGCCAAGGTCGGCGAAAGCGCAATGCTGAACTTCATCGGTAAAGTGCCGGAGACCGACAAAGTCCTGGCCATCGCCGATTGCCACCTGCATCACTACGGCAAGGCATTCAAGGTAGGCCGCAAGGTCGGTCACGCCAACTTGCGCTGTGCAGATCGCGAAACGCTGGCCGCACAGATCCTCAAGGTCGAAGCGCTCATCGCCGAGTAAAAACAGTTCATGTGGCAGCGGCGGAACCATTAAGGGACCGCCGTTCTCTCATGGCAGGATGCCAAAGTCTGACTAGGCTTTGGACACTGCCATTTAATCAGAGGGAAATGCCATGGGAATCATCGGAACCATCTTTATCGGCTTGATCGTCGGCCTGCTGGCACGCTTCCTCAAACCGGGCGATGACAGCATGGGTTGGATCATGACCATCCTGCTCGGTATTGGCGGTTCGCTGGCAGCCACCTACGGCGGTCAGGCCCTGGGCCTCTATCAAGCGGGTGAAGGCGCAGGCTTCATCGGCGCACTGGTGGGCGCCGTCATCTTGCTGGTGATCTACGGCTTGATCAAAAAGAACTGATTCAAGCGACAAAGTCCTCTCGGCTGCGCAGCCCGGGAGGACTAGAATGCCCGGCGATCTCCTTAACCCTACCGAGCATTTTCATGCGACGTCTTCTGCTGACTCTTGTTTTACTGAGTGCGGGCCTTGCCCATGCCGGCGAGCTGCCGGAAACCGACTGGCTCGAACTGATGCCCAAGTCGGACCAGAAAGCCCTCGAGGCCATGCCTGAAATCGACCACGACTCTGCGGAGGCCGATGGCACCTTCACTGAAAAAGGTGGCATGAAGCAGAGCAAGGGCTTGCCCGCGGTGATGTATTCGACCAAGACCGTAGCGTCCATGAACGACAAGGACATCCGTATCGGTGGCTATCCGGTACCGCTGGAGTCCGACGCCAAGGGTCGCAGCACCTTGTTTTTCCTGGTGCCATACCCGGGCGCGTGCATTCACGTACCGCCACCTCCCCCCAATCAACTGGTGCTGGTGCGCTATCCCAAGGGCTTGAAGCTGGAGGATATCTACACGCCGCTGTGGGTGACCGGCACGCTGAAGATCGAGAAGGTCAGCAATGACCTGGCGGATGCGGCGTATGCGCTGGACGCGGCGAAGGTGAGGGTGGTGCAGGAATCGGATTTGTAACGAGTGCTTCAGGCCTGGCACAAACCAAATGTGGGAGCGGGCTTGCTCGCGAAGGCGATGTAACAGTCAACGATGATGTTGAACGTTATGACCTCTTCGCGAGCAAGCCCGCTCCCACATTGGTTTTGTGGTGTTATATGGGTTTGCTGCTGATGCTAACACCCAGCGTATGGCTTGCACCCGACGCCAACGTCACCACATCACCCATCACATTCGCCGTTTCAATGCACAGCATGCGTTGCCAGCCATCGTCGGCCATGTCGCTGAAAGCCGCGGCGCGTTCGGTCCATGGGTTCCAGATTACAGCCGAACGTGAACCGGTACTGGTGAGCTCGATACGCCGTTCCCAGGACGGGTCGACAATGCTGAGCTGGGGCGGCGTATCGAGGTAAATGCGATCGGTTTCGCCGGTAAAGTGCAAGTCACCGGACTGGGTCACGGTTTTCCAGTCGTCCAGCGTCTCGATATAGCTCAGCCCGTCCAGCCCTTCGACATGCACATTACGCACATCGCTGACCGCGAAATAGCTGTGCAGCGCCTGGCTGATCGTGACGGTGTCGGTGCCTTGGTTGTGACTGGTCAGGCTGATATGCAGCTGCTCGTCCAGACGAATGCTCAACTTCAGGTCGACCTTGTGCGGCCAGCCAGGCAATCCGCCTTCGGGGCAAGGCAAGAGGAACTCGATCTTCAGGCTTGCGCCCTCGGCCTCGATGCCGCCCAATTCCCAGTCGATTGCCCGTACCAGGCCGTGAGCGGCGGCGGGTTCGCTGCTGACGCGCATTGCCTGGACACTCTGCGGGTTGCGCGCCAGGTTGCCGAACCACGGCCAGCACACGGGCACACCGGCGCGGATGCTTTTGCCCGCCTTGAACACGGCCTCGTCGTTGAGCCAGATCAGCGGTGGCTGGCCAGCCACTTGATAGCTGAGGATGTGTGCGCCTTGCTGGGCCACCAGCAATTCGGCCTGGCCGTGGCGGATGCGCCAGCAGTTCAGTTCATCCAGTTTGACGGCTTCAACGTTGGGCGTGCTCATGGGACAGCTCTCGATCAGTAACAATGACTGCAATGGACCGCAAAACGCTTATCGGGTTTAACGCAGCCCGTTTTTAACGGGCCCGGGGCGGAACCGAACGAGTACGGCCGCTGCCATCGATGGCGACGAACACAAACACCGCTTCGGTAACTTTGCGCCATTCGCTGGACAGTGGATCGTCGCTCCAGACCTCGACCATCATCTGGATCGAGCTGCGGCCGATTTCCAGTGCCTGGGTATAGAAGGAGAGCTGGGCGCCCACTGCGACCGGAACCAGGAATGCCATGCGGTCGATCGCGACAGTGGCCACGCGACCGCCAGCCACCTTGCTGGCCATCGCAGTACCGGCCAAGTCCATCTGCGCCACCAGCCAGCCGCCGAAAATATCGCCAAAGCCGTTGGTTTCGCGAGGAAGCGCGGTAATTTGCAGGGCCAGGTCGCCTTGCGGGATCGGATCTTCTTGTTCGAGCTCTATCATTCGGGGGGTGCCTCTGACCCGTGACTCTTCGTTGTGTAGCGGATAAATAGCCGTCCTGGAAAAACGATTCATCCCCGAACACACTGCGTTCGTCACGTTTTTCGTAAGGCGCCTAAAGGGAAACTCTGCGAAATCGCCTATGAACCTGACAGGCGTTTTCGCACAGCAACCCCTTACAAGCTATTACACAATTGCGAGTATATCGGTCGATAGACTCCGATACGACCGTCCGGTTCTCATTTTGCCCATCAAATACGCGCCTCTATGTGCTTTTTCGAACAATTTGTTATCGTGCCGGTCCTGCCCGAGCCCTTGCCAGCGTTGTTGGGGCGGCAGACCTGACTATAAGAGAAGCCCTTGCCATGACCACAGCGCCCTCGAGTATCGCGCAGCCTTCCCCATCCGCACGACCGCTGACCCGCAACGATTACAAGACGCTATCGTTGTCGGCCCTGGGCGGCGCGCTGGAGTTCTACGATTTCATCATCTTCGTGTTCTTCGCCACGGTGGTGGGCAAGCTGTTCTTCCCGGCGGACATGCCCGAGTGGCTGCGCTTGATGCAGACTTTTGGCATCTTCGCCGCGGGCTACCTGGCGCGGCCACTGGGCGGCATCGTGATGGCGCACTTTGGCGACCTGTTGGGGCGCAAGAAGATGTTCACCCTGAGCATTTTCATGATGGCGGTGCCTACCCTGATCATGGGCCTGTTGCCGACCTATGCGCAGATCGGCATGTGGGCGCCGATCCTGTTGTTGCTGATGCGGGTGATCCAGGGCGCGGCGATTGGCGGCGAAGTACCGGGTGCCTGGGTCTTCGTTTCTGAACACGTACCGCAGCGGCATGTCGGCTATGCCTGCGGCACCCTGACCAGCGGCCTGACGGCGGGTATCCTGCTGGGTTCCCTGGTCGCCACGGCGATCAACAGCATTTACACGCCAGTTGAAGTGGCGGATTACGCCTGGCGGATCCCGTTCCTGCTCGGTGGCGTGTTCGGTCTGTTCTCGGTGTACCTGCGCCGTTGGCTGCACGAAACTCCGGTGTTCGCCGAGCTGCAGCAGCGCAAGGCTCTGGCCGAGGAGGTGCCGTTGCGCGCGGTGCTACGTGACCATCGCGGTGCAATTGCCATTTCGATGCTGCTGACCTGGCTGTTGTCCGCCGCGATCGTGGTGTTGATCCTGATGACCCCGACCGTGTTGCAGACGGTCTACCACTTCGCGCCAACCACCGCGTTGCAGTCCAACAGTGTGGCAATCGTGTTCCTGAGCATTGGCTGCATCATTGCCGGTGCGTTAGCGGATCGCTTTGGTGCGGGGCGCGTGTTCGTTGTCGGATGCACGGCGTTGCTGGCCAGTTCCTGGACGTTCTATCACAGCCTGGCCGACCACCCCGACTGGTTGTTCCCGCTGTATGCCCTGACCGGTCTGCTGGTGGGCACCATCGGCGCGGTACCGTACGTGATGGTCAAGGCGTTCCCGCCAGTGGTGCGTTTCAGCGGCCTGTCGTTCTCGTACAACGTGGCCTACGCGATTTTCGGTGGTTTGACGCCGATGGTCGTCAGCCTGCTGCTCAAGGAAAGCCCGATGGGACCGGCGTATTACGTGGCGGTGCTGTGCGGGGTCGGGATTTTGGTGGGGGCGTATCTCTGGAAGAAAGGGCGCTGACCGACCCTTTGTGTCGACTGCAATGACGCCTTCGCGAGCAAGCCCGCTCCCACATTTGACCGAGTACCGATAGAGGGATGCGGTCGAAAGTGGGAGCGGGCTTGCTCGCGAAGAACGATGACGCGGTATTGCCTTGGAACAACGAATACTGGCCTTTCATCCAATTGTCATATTTCAGCCATAGAGTGTTCACACGGCCTGCTGATACTTGGCCCCGAATAACACACCCTATCTGCTAGGAGTAAGGCATGAAACTGAAGCGTTTGATGGCGGCAATGACTTTTGTCGCTGCTGGCGTTGCGACTGCCAACGCGGTTGCCGCTGTTGACCCTGCTATCCCGAGCTACACCAAGACCACTGGTGTGTCGGGCAACCTGTCCAGCGTCGGTTCCGATACCCTGGCCAACCTCATGACCCTCTGGGCTGAGAACTACAAGAAAGAATACCCGAACGTAAACATCCAGATTCAGGCCGCTGGTTCCGCCACTGCGCCACCTGCGTTGACTGAAGGCACCTCCAACCTGGGTCCCATGAGCCGCAAGATGAAGGACACCGAACTGGCTGCCTTCGAGCAGAAGTACGGCTACAAGCCAACTGCTATCCCGGTTGCCGTGGACGCCCTGGCCGTCTTCGTACACAAGGACAACCCGATCCAGCACCTGACCATGGAACAAGTCGACGCGATCTTCTCGTCCACTCGTCTGTGCGGCGCTAAAACCGACGTGAAAACCTGGGGTGACCTGGGTGTGACCGGCGACTTGGCCAACAAGCCGGTGCAACTGTTCGGTCGTAACTCGGTATCGGGCACCTATGGCTACTTCAAGGAAGAAGCCCTGTGCAAAGGCGACTACAAGCCAAACGTGAACGAACAACCAGGCTCGGCTTCGGTCGTGCAGTCGATCAGCTCGTCGCTGAACGGCATTGGTTACTCGGGCATCGGCTACAAAACCGCTAGCGTCAAGACCGTGGCCTTGGCCAAGAAAGGCGGCACCGAGTTCATCGAAGACACCGAAGAAAACGCCCTGAACGGCAAATATCCGCTGTCGCGCTTCCTGTACGTCTACGTCAACAAAGCCCCGAACAAGCCTCTGGCCCCGTTGGAAGCCGAGTTCGTGAAGCTGGTTCTGTCCAAGCAGGGCCAGGAAGTCGTGGTGAAAGACGGCTACATCCCGTTGCCAGCCAAGGTCGCTGCAAAAGCACTGGCTGACCTGGGTCTGCAGGAAGGCGGTACCGAAGTCGCAAAAAAGTAAAACCCTGATCCGGGGCTAACCCCGGATCTGTAGGAGCCGCCTTGCTGGTGATGGCATCACCGCGGTGAGCCCGTCGAGCCGAGTCGACAGGATCGCCAGCAAGCCGGCTCCTACAACCCCCAATTCTCACTCCGCTGCCGGTTTCACCGGGCGGCGGATTTGTTGCGTCACTGCACTGTCATCTTTCTGTCATACAGGATCGCTAGGGTGTGCGAATGAATGATCTGGCCAATTCCACAATGACTACAAATCCCCCCAAGCGAATTGATTTCAATACGCCTGAGCTACAACGCAAGCGCCGCATCCGCGCGCTCAAGGATCGCCTGACCCGTTGGTACGTCCTGGTGGGCGGCCTCGCCGTTCTCGGCGCGATCACCCTGATCTTTTTCTTCCTCGCCTACGTCGTTGCGCCCCTGTTTCAGGGTGCCAGCCTGACATCCAGGGACGCCATCACGCCGGCCTGGATGCAAGACGCCGGCAAGCCGTTGATGATCTCCCTGGAAGAGCAGAACCAGGTCGCGATGCGGGTTTCCGACAAGGGCCAGGCGCTGTTCTTCGATATCGACAGTGGCGCTGAACTCAAGCGCGTCGATCTGCCGCTTCCGGCGGGTGCCACCGTGGCTTCCATCGCTGAAGACCAACCGGGTCACCCGCTGGTGGCGGTGGGCTTGTCCAACGGCCAGGCACTGGTGTTCCGTCACACTTATAAAGTCAGCTATCCGGACGGCAAGAAGAGCATCTCGCCGGCCATTGAGTATCCGTATGGCGAAGCGCCGATCACGCTGAACGAGGCGGGTGGTGCGCTGGAACACGTCAGCCTCAATGCCAACGATTCAACCCTGATGCTGGTGGGTTCAACCGGTTCGCAACTCAATGTTCTGTCGCTGACCAGCGAAGAAAACATGATGACCGGCGAAATCACCAACGAGCAAAAGCGCATCGATCTGCCGCAGATGACCGAATCGGTGAAGAACATCTTCGTCGACCCGCGCCAACAGTGGCTGTACGTGATTAACGGTCGTGCCCAGGCCGACGTCTTCAGCCTGCGCGACAACAGCCTCAACGGTCGCTACAAACTGCTGGAAGATGGCGAAGCGCAAATCACCGCCAGTACGCAGCTGGTGGGTGGCATCTCCCTGATTCTCGGCGACTCCAAAGGCGGCCTGGCCCAGTGGTTCATGGCCCGCGACCCGGATGGCGAGCAGCGTCTGAAGCAGATCCGTACCTTCCAGATGGGCACCACGCCCATCGTTGAAATCACCGCCGAAGAGCGCCGTAAGGGCTTCGTTGCCCTCGACGCCTCGGGCAAGCTCGGGGTGTTCCACAGCACCGCACACCGTACCCTGCTGGTCGACCAGGTGGTCGAAGGCCAGGGCTTGTTCGGTCTGTCGCCACGGGCCAACCGCGTGATCGTGGAGGCCGGCGGCAAGCTGCAACCGTTGCTGCTGGACAACCCGCACCCGGAAGTGTCGTGGAGCGCGTTGTGGAGCAAGGTCTGGTACGAGAACTACGACGAGCCTAAATACGTCTGGCAATCGACCGCCGCCAACACCGACTTCGAACCCAAGCTGAGCCTGTCGCCGCTGACCTTCGGTACTCTGAAAGCCGCGTTCTACGCCATGCTGCTGGCTGCTCCACTGGCCGTCGCCGCCGCGATCTACACCGCGTACTTCATGGCCCCGGGCATGCGCCGCAAGGTCAAGCCGGTGATCGAGCTGATGGAAGCGATGCCGACGGTGATCCTCGGCTTCTTCGCCGGCCTGTTCCTCGCACCCTATGTCGAAGGGCATTTGCCGGGTATTTTCAGCCTGCTGATGCTGCTGCCGATCGGCATCCTGGTCGCCGGTTTCACCTTCAGCCGCCTGCCGGAATCGATTCGCCTGAAAGTCCCTGATGGCTGGGAAAGTGCCCTGCTGATTCCAGTGATCCTGTTCGTCGGCTGGCTGTCGCTGTACATGAGCCCGTTCATGGAGAACTGGTTCTTCGGCGGCGACATGCGCATGTGGATCTCCCACGATCTGGGCATCACCTACGACCAGCGCAACGCACTGGTGGTCGGCCTGGCCATGGGCTTCGCAGTCATCCCGAACATTTACTCCATCGCCGAAGACGCCGTGTTCAGCGTGCCGCGCGGCCTGACCCTGGGTTCACTGGCCCTCGGTGCCACGCCGTGGCAGACCATGACTCGCGTGGTGATCCTCACCGCCAGCCCGGGCATCTTCTCGGCATTGATGATCGGCATGGGCCGTGCGGTCGGCGAAACCATGATCGTGTTGATGGCCACCGGTAACACCCCGGTCATGGAAATGAACCTGTTCGAAGGCCTGCGCACCCTGGCCGCCAACGTCGCGGTGGAAATGCCGGAGTCGGAAGTC
Source organism: Pseudomonas sp. V98_8 (assembly GCF_029967975.1). Classification (NCBI taxonomy): domain Bacteria; kingdom Pseudomonadati; phylum Pseudomonadota; class Gammaproteobacteria; order Pseudomonadales; family Pseudomonadaceae; genus Pseudomonas; species Pseudomonas sp. V98_8. Next base: position 129,158 of record NZ_JASCAE010000001.1, on the reverse strand, counting down.
GGCGGCAGCCACTACCGCGTGCTGTTCCTCTCGGCACTGGTGCTGCTGCTGTTCACCTTCATCATGAACACCCTCGCGGAACTGATTCGTCAGCGTCTGCGCAAGAAATACTCGTCGCTTTAAGAAAGGTAGAAGTCTGTGAAACAGAACTCCCTGAAAGGATGGTTCAAGAGCGGCGCCCCGGGCGTCTGGATCAGCGGTGGCGCGGTGTCCATCGCGGTCATCATGACCATTGGCCTGCTGGCAGTGATTGCCGTGCGCGGCCTGGGTCACTTCTGGCCGGCGGATCTTATCCACGCCAGCTACGACGTGCCGGGCCAGGCCAATCACCTGGTCATCGGCGAAGTGGTTCAAAAGGAAGAAGTGCCGCGTGCGCGTTTGAAGAGTGCCGGCCTGCCGGTGCCTGACGAAGGCCCGGAGTTCATGACCCGCGAGCTGATCAAGGTCGGCAACCGAGACCTGAACGGCACCGATTTCACCTGGATTGTCGGCGAGTGGTTGACCAACCAGAAAACGCCGGTCGAATTGATGGCGCTTGAGCGCCGCGAGTGGGGCAATTTCTACGGTTACCTGGTCAACGTCAAACAGGACGGCAAGGTGATTGCCGAAGGCGAGGCTGCATGGCCCGAGCTGCAGGCGCGGATCAACCGCGTGAATCAGCTGGCTACCCAGCTCAAGACCCTGGAAAAGTCCGACATCGGCGCGATCAACGCCGGGCTGGAACGCATCCGCCTGCACGGCCGCAAACTGGAGCTGGACGGCAAGCTCGACGCCGCTGCGCAAGCGGACATGGAATCCGAGCGCGCCGAGCTCAATGCCCGTTATCAGGACATCGAGGCCCGTCTGGGCGATCTGCACGCGCAGTTCAACCGCGACAGCCTTACTGCCCGCGATGCCAACGGCAAGGAAATCGAAATCAGCCTCGGTAAAGTGGTTCACGCCTACCAGCCGAACGCCATGGGCACCTTTACCAAGATCGGTTTCTACTTCAGCAAGGTCTGGGAGTTCCTGAGCGACGACCCGCGTGAAGCGAACACCGAAGGCGGGATTTTCCCGGCGATCTTCGGCACCGTGATGATGACCTTGATCATGGCGATGATCGTGACCCCGTTCGGCGTACTGGCCGCGGTGTACCTGCGTGAATACGCCAAGCAGAACACCCTGACCCGGGTGATCCGCATCGCGGTGAACAACCTGGCGGGTGTTCCGGCCATCGTCTACGGCGTGTTCGGCCTGGGCTTCTTTGTCTATGTGCTGGGCGGCTCGCTCGACCGCCTGTTCTTCCCTGAAGCCTTGCCAGCGCCGACCTTCGGCACGCCGGGCCTGCTCTGGGCATCGTTGACCCTGGCGCTGCTGGCGGTGCCGGTGGTGATCGTGGCCACCGAAGAAGGCCTGGCTCGGATTCCTCGTACCGTGCGTGAAGGTTCGTTGGCCCTGGGCGCGACCAAGGCGGAAACCTTGTGGAAGATCGTACTGCCAATGGCCAGCCCGGCCATGATGACCGGCATGATCCTCGCCGTGGCACGCGCCGCGGGTGAAGTGGCGCCGCTGATGCTGGTAGGTGTGGTGAAGCTGGCGCCGTCGTTGCCGGTGGACGGTAATTACCCTTACCTGCACCTGGATCAGAAGATCATGCACCTGGGCTTCCACATCTATGACGTCGGCTTCCAGAGCCCGAACGTCGAAGCCGCGCGGCCGCTGGTGTATGCCACGGCGCTGCTGCTGGTGCTGGTGATCGCGACGTTGAACCTGTCGGCCGTTTATATCCGTAACCACCTGCGCGAGAAGTACAAGGCGCTGGATAGCTGATCAACTGTAGGAGCCGGCTTGCTGGCGATGCTGGCGACTCGGTCCGCCTGGTTCACCGCGGTGATGTCATCGCCAGCAAGCCGGCTCCTACAAAGAAAGAATTGCGTAACCGCAGGCCTGGCCTGCGGCCCCGAACCGAATTTGTTAGCACAGGGAGCCTCCCATGCAGCACGAAGCACATACCCACGGCATCAACATGTCGGCCCTGGGTCGCGACAAACAGAGCCTGAACCTCGAGCAGGAAACCGTGGCCATTGAAGTGCCGGGCCTGAGCCTGTTCTACGGCGACAAACAAGCACTGTTCGACGTCAGCATGAACATCCCGAAACAGCGCGTGACCGCCTTCATCGGCCCGTCCGGCTGCGGCAAGTCCACGCTGCTGCGTACCTTCAACCGCATGAACGACCTGGTGGACGGTTGCCGCGTGGAAGGCGAGATCAACCTGTACGGCAACAACATCTACCGCAAGGGCGAAGATGTGGCCGAGCTGCGTCGTCGCGTCGGCATGGTGTTCCAGAAGCCCAACCCGTTCCCGAAAACCATCTACGAGAACGTGGTCTACGGCCTGCGTATCCAGGGCATCAACAAGAAACGCGTGCTCGACGAAGCGGTTGAGTGGGCGTTGAAAGGCGCGGCCCTGTGGGACGAAGTCAAAGACCGTCTGCATGAATCGGCGCTGGGCTTGTCCGGTGGTCAGCAACAACGCCTGGTGATTGCCCGTACCATTGCCGTGGAGCCGGAAGTGCTGCTGCTCGACGAACCGTGCTCGGCACTCGACCCGATCTCGACGCTGAAAGTCGAAGAGCTGATCTACGAGCTGAAATCCAAGTTCACCATCGTCATCGTGACCCACAACATGCAACAGGCCGCGCGGGTTTCCGACTACACGGCGTTCATGTACATGGGCAAACTGGTGGAATTCGGCGATACCGATACCCTGTTCACCAATCCGGCGAAGAAGCAGACCGAAGACTACATCACCGGTCGTTATGGCTAGTAAGCGGTTGTTGCTCACTAAACTGACGCTGCGGTCCACCGCACCTTACCGGACGCTCCAAGGACGCCAACATGATTAGTAAAGAAGGCCTTACCCACCATATTTCCGCGCAGTTCAACGCCGAGCTCGAGGAAGTGCGCAGCCACCTCCTGGCCATGGGCGGGCTGGTCGAGAAGCAGGTCAACGACGCGGTCACCGCGTTGATCGAGGCCGATTCCGGCCTCGCCCAGCAGGTACGTGAGATCGACGACCAGATCAACCAGATGGAACGCAATATCGACGAAGAGTGCCTGCGCATCCTGGCCCGTCGTCAGCCGGCGGCGTCGGACTTGCGTTTGATCATCAGCATTTCCAAATCGGTGATCGACCTGGAGCGCATCGGTGACGAAGCGACCAAGATCGCCCGTCGCGCCATCCAGCTGTGCGAAGAAGGCGAAGCGCCGCGCGGTTACGTCGAGGTTCGCCACATTGGCGACCAGGTGCGCAACATGGTCCGTGATGCGCTGGATGCCTTTGCCCGTTTTGACGCCGACCTGGCGTTGTCGGTGGCGCAGTACGACAAGATCATCGACCGCGAGTACAAGACGGCCCTGCGTGAGCTGGCGACCTACATGATGGAAGACCCACGCTCTATTTCGCGGGTCTTGAGCATCATCTGGGTACTGCGTTCGCTGGAGCGCATCGGCGACCACGCGCGCAATATCTCGGAGCTGGTGATTTACCTGGTGCGCGGCACAGACGTACGTCATCTGGGTCTCAAGCGCATGAAGGAAGAAGTTGAAGGAACCAGCGGCGAAACCGCTAATGTTCCGGGCAAATCTGACGATAAGTAAGATTGCCCAATTAAAGCGCCCGGCCTATTGGCCGGGCGTTTTCGTTTGGGGGTCGCCGGGATTTTTTAAAGGGGTTGTGGATGAGTAAGGTCAGTGTGTTGGTCGTGGACGATGCTGCGTTCATTCGTGACCTGGTGAAGAAATGCCTGCGCAACTATTTCCCGGGCATGCGCATCGAAGACGCGGTCAACGGCCGCAAGGCGCAGTCGCTGCTGGCCAGGGAGGCATTCGACCTGGTGCTGTGCGACTGGGAAATGCCAGAGATGTCCGGCCTGGAGCTGCTGACCTGGTGCCGCGAACAAGACAGCCTCAAAGGCATGCCATTCGTGATGGTGACCAGTCGCGGCGACAAGGAGAACGTTGTCCAGGCGATCCAGGCCGGCGTTTCCGGCTACGTCAGCAAACCCTTCACCAACGAGCAACTGATCACCAAGGTCAAGCAGGCGCTGCACAAGGTTGGCAAACTCGACAGCTTGATCAGCGTGGCGGCGACCAAAACGATCTCGGCGTTCGGTAACGACACCCTCAATGCATTGACCAGCGGCAAGCCTGCCGTGATTGCTCCGGCGCCCGCGGCAGCATCCCCAGGAGTGCTCAACAGCCCACCGGTCAAGGCTCCAGTGGCTGCTACTGGCGGCGGTGGACGCGGCCAGGGTCAGCTGCGGCTGCCCAACGGCATCCAGCCGTGCGTGATCAAGGCGCTGAGCCTCAAGGAAGCGCTGCTGGTGGTCAAGCGCACCGACAGCCTGCCGCAGGTCCTCGACAGCGCCGTACTGGACCTGGAGCAGGGCGAGAGTGCCGAAGTGGCCCGCCTCAATGGCTACCTGCACGCTGTGGTGGCCCACGAGCCCAAGCCCGACAGCGACTGGTTGCAGCTGACCTTCCGCTTTGTCGATCAGGATGCGCAGAAACTCGACTACATTTCGCGATTGATCGCTCGGGGTACGGCGCAGAAGCATTTCATTCCTGGCGCTTAAGAGCGCCTTCGTGAGCAAGCCCGCTCCTACAGGGATTGCGCCGACCTGTAGGCGCGAGCTTGCTCGCGAAGAGGCCCTCGACATCACCGTACATCCATCTGAACATCTGCCGACTTCACAGGTCCATTGCGCCTGCTAGGCTCAATCCCAAACCTGAATCGACAGAATCCCGCCCATGTTCACGCGCCTGCTGTTTTTCTGTGGTCTTTTCATCGCCTCGACTTCGGCCATGGCAGTGACCATCTACAAGTCCACCGACGCCAGTGGCGTGGTCTCCTACAGCGACCGCCCCACGAAAGGCTCCAGCGTGTTCACGTTCCGCGATCGCATGGTCGAGAACTTCGAGCGTCAGGTGTACCTCGTGATCATGAAAAAGGACGGCGTGGACAGCGTCTACGTGCGCAATGACCTGTATGCGCCGGTCGAAATCGAATTGAGTTTTACCGGGTTGAACAACGTCAGCGGTGCACCGAGTCGTCCCATTCGTCGGGTAATGCCATTGCGCAGCAGCATTCGCCTGGCGCAGCTCACGCCGACCAGGGCCGGGCAGCCGCTCGCCTACCTTCCCAAGTTCGAATATTCCCTGGGCGACCCCGCAGGCGCTGCCGTAGCCTACCGATACCCGTACCCCTGGCGTGGCGGACCGTTTCGCGTAAGCCAGGGCGCGGAAGGCCAATACAGCCACTTCGGCCCGAGGAATCGCTACGCCATCGACATCGCCATGCCGGAAGGCACGCCGATCATTGCCGCGCGGGGCGGGATCGTGGTGAAGACCGAAAACGGGCAGACCGGGCGCGGTACCGATCCGTCGGGTAACTTCGTGCGGGTGCTGCATGATGACGGGACGATGGGCGTGTACCTGCACCTGCAAAAAGGTTCGGTCAGCGTTCGCGAAGGGCAGCGGGTCGTCGTGGGCAGCCCGCTGGCGCTGTCGGGCAATACCGGCAACAGCAGCGGGCCGCATCTGCACTTCGTGGTGCAGCGCAATACCGGGATGGGGCTGGTGTCGATCCCGTACCAGTTCAAGCAACCGATGGGGGCGTTACCCAACTTCGCGCTGGGCAAACAATAATGCGTTGACTGATCTGATGCCTTCGCGAGCAGGCTCGCTCCCACAATTGAAATGCATTCCAATGTGGGAGCGAGCCTGCTCGCGAAGGGGGCGACTCGGCTTTGGATCAGCCCATCAATCGAGCATCAACACCTTGGCCAGCACAATCTTCGGTCCCTTCATCTTCTTGATGATGATGCGCAGGCCTTCGACTTCCAGCACTTCTTCCTCTTCAGGGACGCGCTTGAGGCTTTCATAGACCAAACCTGCGAGGGTTTCGGCTTCAACGTGGTCCAGGTCGATACCCAGCAGGCGCTCGACCTTGAACAATGGCGTATCGCCCCTTACCAGCAGCTTGCCTGGCTGATAGGCGAGGATGCCGCGTTCGGCCTTGCGGTGTTCATCCTGGATATCGCCCACCAGCACTTCCAGCACGTCTTCCATGGTCAGGTAGCCGATGATGTTGCCGTCGGCCTCTTCGACCAGGGCGAAGTGCGAGCCGCCCTTGCGGAACTGCTCCAGCAACTGCGACAACGGCATGTGCCGCGACACGCGTTCCAGCGGGCGGGTGAGTTCGGCCAGGTTGAACGACTCGGGAATGTGGTCCAGGGCCGCCAGCTCCAGCAGCAGGTCCTTGATGTGCAGCAGGCCGACGAACTCCTGGCGCTCGCTGTCGTACACCGGGTAACGGCTGAACTTGTGGCGACGGAACATCGCCAGGATTTCCTTGAGTGGCGCGTTGAATTCCAGGGTCACCAGGTCTTCGCGGGAGTTGGCCCAGTCGACCACTTCCAGTTCGCCCATTTCCACAGCCGAGGCCAGTACGCGCATGCCCTGGTCGCTCGGGTCCTGGCCACGGCTGGAGTGCAGGATCAGTTTCAGTTCCTCACGGCTGTAATGGTGCTCGTGGTGCGGGCCGGGTTCGCCTTGCCCGGCGATGCGCAGGATCTGGTTGGCGCTGGCGTTGAGCAGGTAGATGGCCGGGTACATGGCCCAGTAGAACAGGTACAGCGGCACGGCGGTCCACAGCGACAGCAATTCGGGTTTGCGGATGGCCCAGGATTTCGGGGCAAGCTCGCCGACCACAATGTGCAGGTACGAAATGATGAAGAACGCGGTGAAGAACGACACGGCCTTGACCACTTCCGCTGACTGTACGCCGACCGTTTCGAGCACCGGCTCGAGGATATGCGCGAACGCCGGCTCACCGACCCAGCCCAGGCCCAGCGAGGCGAGGGTGATACCCAATTGGCACGCCGACAGGTAAGCATCGAGCTGACTGTGCACGGTGCGCAGGATGTGTCCACGCCAGCCGTGCTGCTCAGCGATGGCTTCGACCCGGGTCGAGCGCAATTTGACCATGGCGAATTCCGCCGCAACGAAAAAGCCGTTGAGCAAAACCAGGATCAGAGCAAAAAGAATCATGCCGAAGTCGGCGAATATTGTTGCGAGGGTCAAGCCAGGGGAAGGGTCCATGATGGAGTTTTGCGGGTTCCGTGTATTCGAATGGAAAGAAAAAAGTGCACCTGAAAGGCAGGCACAAGTCAGCCAATGTAGCGGCTGACCGGGCAATTGCCTAGTGGCGTGTGCTGGCCGGTATCAGTCGGCGGTGCTGATCACCCGGGATTTGCTGACCTGAGCGGGTGCAAAGTGGCAGGTAAATGTACTCCCGTGGCCCGGCACGCTGCTGATTTCCATGCGCGCGCGATGACGCAGCAGGACATGCTTGACGATCGCCAGGCCCAGCCCGGTACCGCCAGTGTTGGAATTGCGGCTGGAGTCGACGCGGTAGAAGCGTTCGGTCAGGCGCGGCAGGTGCTTGCTGTCGATGCCGATCCCGGAGTCCTGCACGCTCAGGTGCGCGCCTTGCTCATCGCCCCACCAGCGGATGCGGATGCTGCCTTCGGCAGGGGTGTATTTCACCGCGTTGAACACCAGGTTGGAAAACGCGCTGCGCAGTTCCGCTTCACTGCCCTTGAGCAGAATCGTCGGGTCGGCTTCCAGGGTGATCTGTTGATTCTTCTGGCCTGACAACTGTTGAGCATCGCCCTTGATCGACTGCAGCAAGCCATCAATGGCCACTGGCTGGTTGTCCGACGGGTAATCGGTGGCTTCCAGCTTGGCCAGCAACAGCAGGTCATTGAGCAAGGTTTGCATGCGCCCGCCTTGCTGCTGCATCTGTTGCAGGGCACGGGTCCAGCGCGGGTTCACTTCCTCGACGTTATCGAGCAGGGTTTCCAGGTAGCCACAGATCACCGTCAGCGGCGTGCGCAGCTCGTGGGAAACGTTGGCGATGAAGTCTTTGCGCATCTGTTCCAGCTGATGGATACGGGTCACGTCGCGCACCAGCATCAGGTGCTCATTGTTGCCGTAACGGGTGATATACAACTGAATGCGCATCCGGTCGTTGGTCGGCGAAGGGATTTCCAGCGGTTCGGCGTAGCTGTCCTGCTCGAAGTATTCCTTGAAGCGCGGATGGCGTACCAGGTTGGTCACCGGCTGGCCGCTGTCCTGCGGGGTCTTGAGGCCCAGCAGGGTTTCAGCGGCACGGTTCCACCATTCCAGGTTGCCGTCGCTGTCGAGCATGACCACCGCGTCTTTCAAGGCTGCGGTGGATTCCTGGACCCGGTCGATGACCGCTTGCAGGCGCCCGCGAACGCGTTGGTCGCGACGTTGCAGATGGTAGATGCTGTCGAACACCTCGCCCCACAGGCCATAGCCATCGGGAGGTGCTTCATCGGGTTTGTGCAGGCGTAGCCATTCGTGCAGGCGTAGCAGTTGCTTGAGGGTCCAGGCCAGGTAAACGCCAAGTCCCGCGGCGAGGCTCCAGCCGTAGTAGCCGGTGATCAGGCCGATCACCAGGCAGGCGGTGACCAGCAGCAGCATGTGGCGAATCAGGGTGCCATGCCAGTTTTGGTTCACTTGAAAGCGCGTCCTTGTCTACTTCTAAAACGGGGAAATCCGGGTCACGCTTTCGTGGAAAAGCGGTAACCGGTGCCGCGCACGGTTTGTACCAGGTTTTCGTAGGCATCGCCGAGGGCTTTGCGCAGGCGCCGGATGTGCACATCCACGGTGCGCTCCTCGACATACACATTGCCGCCCCAGACCTGATCCAGCAACTGGCCACGGGTGTAGGCGCGTTCCTGGTGGGTCATGAAGAACTGCAGCAGACGGTACTCAGTCGGTCCCATTTCCGCCGGTTTGCCGTCGATGGTCACGCGGTGGCCTATCGGGTCCAGCAGCAGGCCGCCGACTTCGATCGGTGCTTCGCCGTCGGAGGGGCCGGCACGGCGTAGCACGGCCTTGAGGCGTGCGACCAGCTCACGTGGGGAAAAGGGCTTGGTGATGTAGTCATCGGCGCCGACTTCCAGGCCCTGGATCTTGTTGTCCTCTTCGCCCTTGGCGGTGAGCATGATGATCGGGATATCCCCGGTCAGCTCGTCGCGCTTGAGGCGGCGGGCGAGCTCGATGCCGGACGTGCCGGGCAGCATCCAGTCAAGCAGGATCAGGTCTGGTTTGCGGTCGACGATAATGGCGTGGGCCTGCTGGGAGTTCTCCGCCTCCATGCAGTCGTAGCCGGCCATTTCCAACGCAACGGCGATCATTTCGCGAATGGGCGCTTCGTCGTCGACGATCAGAATGCTCCTGCCAACCATGCCTTAATCCTCTTGTCATTTAACTGTCTTGCGCCGCATTAGATAACGGAATTATTGCAGTCGTGTGACAGTATTTTAGTCACCCGGCGATTGTCATGAACCTGGGCTAAGCTCTAAGTCCGAATCCTGACAACCACAAACGGAAGGTTTCCATGAAACACATTGCTCAATCCTGGAAGGCTTTGCTGGTGACTGCTGCGTTAACGCTGCCGACCATGGCCTTCGCCGCCGACCCGGCGATGATGAAAGACGGCATGATGGTCGACCATAAAGGTATGACGGTGTACACATTCGACAAGGACTCGGGTGGCAAGTCGATGTGTAATGGTGATTGTGCGAAGAATTGGCCGCCGATGATGGCACCGGCGGGCGCCAAGGCCGAGGGCAAATTTACGCCAATCAAGCGCGATGACGGCACGATGCAGTGGGCTTATGACGGCAAACCACTTTATACCTTTGTGAAGGACGAAAAACCTGGAGACATGAAAGGCGACAAAATGAAGGACGTCTGGCACGTCATGCACGAGTCGCAGAAGTAAACGACGCCCAGGTTTTCCCTGCAGGAGCGAGCATGCTCGCGATGGTCGTCAACGATAACGCGGCAAGCCTGACACCCCGCGGCGTCTGTGAGATCTTCGCGAGCATGCTCGCTTCTACAGGAAAACGGGTCAACGCAACCCGTAATCCAGCACGATCCCGACAAAAATCGCCAACCCGGCCCAATGGTTGTGCAAGAACGCCTTGAAACAGCGCATACGGTCCTTGTCACGGGTGTACCAGAACTCCCAGGCAAAACAGCCCGCCGCCACCGCCAGCCCCAGATGGAACCAGCCGCCGAGCTCGAATTTAGACCCGGCCAGCAGCAGGCATCCCAACGCCAGCCCCTGCAGGGTCAGGATGATCACCCGATCTGCCTCGCCAAAGAGGATCGCCGTGGACTTCACGCCGATCTTCAAGTCATCGTCGCGGTCGGTCATCGCGTAGTAAGTGTCGTAACCCACCGTCCACAACAGGTTGGCGATCCACAGCAGCCACGCCGCCGCCGGCAGTTCTCCGGTCTCGGCAGTGAACGCCATCGGCATCCCCCAGGAAAACGCCGCGCCCAGCACCACTTGCGGGTAATAGGTGTAGCGCTTCATGAACGGATAGGTGAAGGCCAGCGCCAAGCCACCGAACGACAGCCAGACCGTTGCCGCGTTGGTGCATAGCACCAGCAGGAAGCTCAGGCCCATCAATAATGCAAAGAACACCAACGCTTCTTTGGAGCTGATCTTGCCGCTCGGCAGCGGGCGCTGTTCAGTGCGCTTCACATGGCCATCAACCTTGCGGTCCGCCCAATCATTGATCACACAGCCCCCCGCGCGGGTCAGCACCACGCCAAGGACGAAAATCACGATATTGGCCAGCGACGGCGAGCCCTTGCCGGCAATCCACAGCGCCCATAGCGTCGGCCACAACAGCAGGTAGATGCCGATCGGCTTGTCCATGCGCGTCAGCTGAATGAAATCCCAGGCCCGGGGATTCAAGCGGTTCAAGGACTTGAGCAGGCTCTGGTACATCAGCAATTCTCCGGATGGACGCGGGCGGCGCTCCACAGGGTCGGCAGGAAGATCTCGGCCACCAGCACACTCAAGGCGCCACGGTCGAAACGCGAGCGGCGAGCCCACAGCCCGGGCGCCCGCACTTCGCTTGGCAACCACGCTTGCGGGTAGTGGCAAACCTCGATGGCACGGCGCTGGAAGGCATGATCGCAAAACAGCAGCTCGCCCAGGGAGCGGCTGCCCAATTCGTCCATGTGCAAGCCGTCGCCCTGCAACGCGCTGCGCGCCGCGACGCTGCGGGCAAACACCAGGGCTTGCCCGTGACCACGCAAGTACACCTCGCGCACCCAGCCTTCACTGCCCTCGGCCAGGCCGAGCGCGGCGCATTCATCCGTGCGCAGGGGCTGCCAGCCTTCGAACAATGGCGTGACGCTAAACGCATCATTCGTCAGATGAATGAGACGCCTGGTCAGCGAGCCATTATCGAACAACCAATCGAGGATAGACGTGTCGGGGAGAGGCGTCAGTTGGCTTTGAAAGAGCCAGGTTGGGGGAGGGCAGGGGGATTCTGTGTGTTGCACAATGAGTCATTATTGGCAGCAAAGGAGGCTGCGAGCTTACCATGCCAGCCACGAATGTTGATTGATCCGGCCACCCATTGCGCCGAACAGGCTTGCATCTGTCGGGCCCGATCAGTAAAAAACCCTTTGAGCTGGATGGCAACGCAGTAACCATCGACCGTCCACGCCGGCAATAGCCTGAATCCCGAGGAAATACCTGAATGAAAAAGTGGCAATGTATCGTCTGCGGCCTGATTTATAACGAAGCCGACGGTTGGCCCGATGACGGCATCGCGCCGGGCACCCGTTGGGAAGACGTGCCGGCAGATTGGCTGTGCCCGGACTGCGGTGTGGGCAAAATGGATTTCGAAATGATCGAAATCGCCGCCTGAATAACTGAGGAGTAAGGAATGAACGCACCTGTCGTAATCGTTGGTACCGGGCTGGCTGGCTACAACGTCGCTCGCGAGTTTCGCAAGCTCGACAGCGACACCCCGCTCCTGCTGATTACCGCCGACGATGGGCGCTCCTACTCCAAACCGATGCTCTCCACCGGTTTTGGCAAAAACAAGGATGCCGACGGCCTGAGCATGGCCGAACCGGGCGCGATGGCCGAGCAGTTGAAAGCCGAAGTGCGCACCCATACCCGCATCAGTGGCATCGACCCGGGCCACAAGCGCCTGTGGATCGGCGAGGAAGCGGTGATCTACCGTGACCTGGTGTTGGCGTGGGGGGCCGAAACCGTGCGCGTACCCATCGAAGGTGATGCAGGTGATTGCGTGTTCCCGATCAACGACCTGGAAGACTACGCGCGCTTTCGTGCGGCTGCGGCCGGCAAGCGGCGGGTGTTGTTGCTGGGCGCCGGCCTGATCGGTTGCGAGTTCGCCAACGACCTGACCCTGGGCGGCTACGAGGTGCAGCTGGTTGCACCGTGCGAGCAGGTCATGCCGACCCTGTTGCACCCGGCAGCGGCCGCAGCGGTTCAGGCCGGGCTGGAAAGCCTGGGTGCACGCTTTCATCTCGGGCCGGTGCTCAATCGCCTGCAGCGGGTTGCTGACGGCCTGGAAGCCCATCTTTCCGATGGTCAGGTCATACCGTGCGACGTGGTGGTGTCAGCCATTGGCCTGCGTCCGCGCATCGACCTGGCCGCCGCTGCAGGCCTGCAGGTCAATCGCGGCGTAGTGGTCGACCGACACCTGCAAACGTCCCATGCCAACATCTACGCCCTGGGTGACTGTGCCGAGGTCGATGGGCTGAATCTGTTGTACGTGATGCCCCTGATGAGTTGTGCGAGAGCGCTGGCACAGACCCTTGCCGGCAACCCGACGGTGGTTAACTACGGCCCGATGCCGATCACTGTCAAAACCCCGGTGTGCCCATTGGTGGTATCCCCGCCGCCACGGGGTACGGAGGGCGTCTGGACCGTCGAAGGGCAGGGCGCCGACATCAAGGTTTTATGCCGCGATACCCACGGCAAACTGCTCGGTTATGCCCTCACAGGCGCAGCCGTGATGGAAAAGCTGGCCCTCAACAAAGAGCTTCCGGCGCTGCTGGCGTAAATACCGGTCGTTCTGTCGGAATCACCCCCATTTTGCCCGTACATTGGCCGCGCCGACACTGGCGCGGCTCCTCACTGCGTGCCATCCTCACTCCCGTCTGCCGCAGAGTAGAGCACCTGCGGCGCTTTGGGCGCTGCTCCACAGAGGGCGGCACGGACATAACAACAAAAAACCGTCAAAGGGGCTTCACTAATATGCGTAAACCAGAACTCGCCGCAGCCATCGCTGAAAAAGCAGATCTCACCAAAGAGCAGGCCAACCGCGTCCTCAACGCCGTTCTCGAAGAAATCACCGGCGCCTTGCACCGCAAAGACAGCGTGACGCTGGTAGGTTTCGGCACCTTCCTGCAACGCCACCGCGGTGCCCGCACCGGTAAAAACCCGCAAACCGGTGAGCCGGTCAAGATCAAGGCCAGCAACACTGTTGCATTCAAGCCGGGTAAATCGTTGAAGGACAGTGTTAATCCGTAATCTGTTTCGCGAACCTGCAGTGCGGGGGAGCGGACTGAAGAATGGGCACGCCAACGAGATTGGGTGCCCTTTTTTTATGGAGCGCGAGGGTCGCGCATTGCGTTGTAGGAGCCCGCTTGCTGGCGATAGCGGTGCGTCCCAGTGTTTTGAAGGAAATTTCCGACGGGTTTGCAGGGGAACTATCAAAAGATCGCAGCCTTCAGCAATTCCTACAGGAGTGTGTTTCCTCAGGTGCAGGATCGGCGCAGGGGGGGATTTCATCGGTTACCGTTGTGTTGATGGCCAAGGCGCCATATCACCAAACAGCGGGTTTTAAATTGTTAAACGCAGCTGGAAAATGGTTAATTCCCTTGCAAAATTGAGGAAGCATCCGACGCTTTTTTAAGGTTGGCCGTCGGAAGCGCGGCGGTTAGTTTGGTCCCTCCCAATATTCCTCGGAGTTGCACCATGCCCAAGGTCAAAGAATTACCCGCCGGATTAGAAAGCGTCAGCACTACCCCGTACATGTCCGCGACTTCAAGAAAGTTGCACCATGCCGCCACCCGCGCCCTGGACCACTACCTGAAACCCAATGCCTTGGCCATGGCCGGGGCTCATCCACCCGGCACGATCTTTGTCGTGGCGCCTGACATCGACAACGAGACGCTATTAGCCCACGCCTGTGAGTCGTTGGCGTCAGCCAACGTGATGGCGAGTGAAATCGCCACAATGCTCGAGGGGGCGCACCGCAGTACGATGCTGGCGCTTCAGCAGGTGATCATGCTCGGTGAGCTGGCGGTAAATCGAGTGCTGGATAACGTCGCCCCGCCACACCCTGTCTGAGTCCAGAAAAGGCAGGCTTTTGTCAGTGACTTGGTAGTCATCACCGTCAAAAAACCTGGCATCTCCTCCAAACGTAACTGGAAGGTGGCGTTCTGGAATTTAATCGCTACACTGCGTCGGCCGTTCATTTTTCTTCTGAGGCTTGCGCATGAAATTTCGTTTTCTGCTGTGGATGCTGGGATTGTTGATGGGTAAGGCCAGTCGGACCAATCCAGCGTTTCAGCAGCAGCTGGGTGATAAAGAACTGGTGTTTCAACTGCAGACCCTGGACGGGAAAGTAGCGCGACACTTTCGGGTGAAGGGCCAGCGCATTACCAGCAAGGCGGGTGTGTATGCCGAGCCGGCATTTGCAATCGCCTTCAAGGACGCCGCTTACGGCTTTGCCACGATGCAGGCCAAGAACAAGCAGTTGGCGTTCATGACGGGTATTCAGGACAAGTCGATTCAGATCAAGGGCAACCCGGCGCTGGTGATCTGGTTCCAGGGGCTGACCAAGTATTTGAAGCCGAAGAAGGCTAAGCCTAAGGCTTGAGATTTTTCAGTTGGACCGAGTTGGGTTCTTCGCGAGCAGGCTCGCTCCCACAAGGGGATCACCTAAATCCCTGAGGGAGCGAGCCTGCTCGCGAAGCTTTTAAGCTTGGCTGAACTGCGAAGCCAGTTCGCGCAGTAACACTTCAGCCTCAAGCACTTTGCTGACGACGTCTTCTGCTTTGGCACGGCTCAGACCGAGGCGATCGAGCAGGGCGTCCGGGATATCTTCGTCCGGTCCCGAACCAATGCCCCGGCTGCGCAGCAGGCGTACGGCCAGGCAAACCAGGTTCGGGTATTCGGCGTAGGTGCCGTCGTAGCCTGGGTCGTGCTGGAAGCGTAGCGCGGTGGTGAGTTCTTCCGGCATGTCCCAGTAGCGCATTAGCCATGAGCCGATCTGTTCGCGGCTGATGCCGAGCAGGTGTTGCTCGATGTAGCTGTGGCACAGGTGTGGGTTGACCTCCATGTGACGGCAGATCAGCGAGAAGTGCGGCGGGAACACGTGGGCCAGCAGCAGGTAGCCGAAGTTGTGCAGCAGGCCCGCCAGGTAGGTCAAGCCCGCTTCCGGGCGCTGGGTGCGGGGCATGGCCCGGGTCAGGCCTTCGATAACCGCGGCCGTGTAGATCGATTGCTGCCAGTACGGAGTGCTGTGTTGCGGGCGGTCCTTGGGCAGGCTCAAGGTTTTGCCCAGGGCCAGGCCCAGCGCCAGGTTGATCACCAGGTCGAAACCCAGTACCCGGACGATCGCGTCTTCTACCGAACGAATCTTGCCCGGTGAGGCGTAGTACGGCGATGCGGCCCAGCTGACCACTTGTGCGGCAAGGGCCGGGTCGGTTTCGACCACGCCGGTAATGTCGTCGATAGTGGCGTTAGGGTCGACGCGCAGCTTGATGATCTTCTGCGCCGTTTCGGCCAGCGGTGGGATCTCGATGGTCGCTTCCAGTCGTTGCTGGATGCGTCGCGCGGTGAACGCTTGGACGGCTTGGGAGATCTCATCGCGGTCATCGTCAGGGCGATCGAGGTTGGGGCGGATGCTGCTCAGGTTCTCGCCGAAGTTGGCGGCGCTGGCCTTGGTCAGCATGGACCTGAAGGCTTCGCTGGTGATCTCCAGCAGCACGCCCGGCTCCCCCGAATTGACCAGCACCATGGGTTCACGCAACAGGCTTTCTTCATACAGGCAGGGCGAACTGGTCAGCGATGGCAGGCCCGGCAGCAGGCTCAGGCTGTGTTTGCCGAGCATTTTCTGCAGGCGCTCGGTCGACACGGCTGTGAGGCGCCGGCCTGTGAGTTCGGTCAAGCGATTGAGGTCCAGCAATTGACTCTGCGGATACAGCACCATCAACGCCCCGACACTGTCATCGAGCAGCACGGCCTGGACTTTGCGCGCAGCGTTCAGGCCGTGATGGTCGAGCACCTCTTCGAAGGAAATGCCCATTTTGTCCAGCAGCAGCCGAATGACCGACGGAGCGTGCGGGGCAGCAGGTGCGAGGGCAACTTCGGTCATGGTCTGTATCCGTTCCAAAACAATTTCAGGAGTATAACCAGCTTGTTCAAAGCCATCGCCTGGAAACTGAGACGCTGCTCACACTTGGCCGTATTGCTGCCCATGGCGCAACCAGCGGTCGAGTAACGGGCTGACATGGTCAGGCCAGCGTTCCAGCAGGGCCTGGGCGGCGTCGCGTACGGCAGGCAGCAGGTCGGCATCGCGCATCAGGTCGGCGACCTTGAATTGGAGCAGGCCGGTTTGCCGCGTGCCGAGCATTTCGCCCGGGCCGCGCAGTTCGAGGTCTTTTTCGGCAATCACGAAACCGTCGTTGGTTTCGCGCATGATACCCAGTCGCTGACGTCCGATCTGGGACAACGGTGGATGATAAAGCAGCACGCAATGGCTGACCGCGCTGCCCCGCCCCACGCGGCCGCGCAACTGGTGCAGTTGCGCCAGGCCCAGGCGCTCGGGGTTTTCGATGATCATCAGGCTGGCGTTGGGTACGTCCACGCCGACTTCGATGACTGTGGTGGCGACCAGCAGTTGCAGGTTGCCGGCCTTGAACTCGGCCATCACCGCCGCTTTTTCGGCAGGCTTCATGCGCCCATGGATCAAGCCGACTTTCAATTCGCCGAGGGCGGCGGTGAGGTCTTCGTGCGTAGTTTCGGCGGCCTGGCAGGTCAGCTCTTCCGATTCTTCGATCAGCGTGCACACCCAATAGGCCTGACGCCCCTCGGCACAAGCACCCCGCACTCGTTCGATCACCTCGACGCGCCGGGTGTCAGTGACCAGCACCGTGTTCACCGGGGTACGGCCCGGGGGCAGTTCGTCGAGGATCGAGGTGTCGAGGTCGGCGTAGGCGCTCATGGCCAACGTCCGGGGGATCGGCGTGGCGGTCATGATGAGTTGGTGCGGACACATCCGCCCGCCGACGCCTTTCTGCCGCAGCGCCAGGCGCTGCTGTACGCCAAAGCGGTGCTGTTCGTCGATGATCGCCAGCGCGAGATTCTTGAACTGTACCTCGTCCTGGAACAGCGCGTGGGTGCCGACCACCATCGGCGCTCCGCCCGCGATCTGCTCAAGCGCGGCGACACGGTTCTTGCCCTTGAGCTTGCCGGCGAGCCACGCGACTTCGATACCCAACGGTTCGAGCCAGCGCTTGAAGGTGATGAAGTGCTGCTCGGCAAGGATTTCGGTGGGCGCCATCAGGGCGACTTGATAACCGGCTTCCAGCGCCTGGAGTGCAGCCAACGCGGCGACCACGGTCTTGCCTGCGCCGACGTCGCCCTGAATCAGTCGCAGCATGGGTTCGTGCTGGCTGAGGTCGTAGGCGATTTCGTTGCCGACCCGTTGCTGCGCCCCCGTCGGGGTGAACCCGAGGTTGGCTAAATATTGACCGGGCAGCTTAGTGGCTTTCGGCATCGCTGGCGCGCGCAGGGCACGCATGCTCTCGCGCAGGCGCTGCTGGGACAGTTGATGGGTCAGCAGCTCTTCGAAGGCCAGTCGGTGCTGGGCCCAGTGATGACCCAAGGCGAGTTCGTCGACATCGGCATCGGCAGGCGGGTTATGCAGGTAGCGTATCGCATCGGCCAGCGGTGCCAATTGGTAGTCGCGGGCCAGTTCCTTCGGCAGCCAGTCGGGCAGGCTGCTGGGGCCGAGCAACGTCAGGGTTTGCATGCACAGCTGCCGAAGACGCTGTTGGGTCAGGCCTTCGGTGAGCGGGTACACCGGGGTCAGGGTTTCGTCCACGGGCGGTGGTTCGTCGCCGGTGATGGCGCGGTATTCCGGGTGGTAGATTTCCAGCCCCGACGCGCCGGGCCGCACTTCGCCGTAGCAGCGAATCCGCGTGCCGCGCTTGAGACCTTCTTTCTGTGCATTGCTGAAATGATAGAAGCGCAGGCTCAGGCCGCCGGTGCCGTCCTGCATGCGCACGACAAGGCTGCGGCGCCGGCCCATGACCACGTCTGCGCCGCTGACGGTGCCTTCGACGACGGCGTCCTGTCCGGGACGCAGTGCGCCGATCGGCACCACGCGAGTGCGATCCTGGTAACGCAATGGCAAATGAAACAGAACGTCCTGGAGATTCTCCAGGCCGACCTTGGCCAGTTTTTCGGCCATGGCTTCGCCGACACCCTTGAGTGCCGTCACCGACACTTGCGACAACTCGGTCATGGCGTGGCTTAACCGGCCGTTACCGGTGCGGCGGGCTTGGCCACCGAGCACAGGCGAATGGAGTCAGCGAGGATTTCAATGGCCTTCGGACGCGGGAAGCTTGCACGCCAGGCGATGGCGACCGTGCGGAATGGCACGGGTGCCGACAGCGGTCGAACCTCGATCACGCCAGGGGCGTAGTGATGGCTATCAACTGCCGACAGCGGCAGGATCGAAATGCCGAGGCCGGAGGCCACCATGTGGCGGATGGTTTCCAGAGAACTGGACTCCACCGTGGTGTGCTTGGCGCCGTCGTTGCCCTTGGCCAGTGTCGGGCAGGCTTCGAGTACCTGGTCGCGGAAGCAATGCCCTTCGCCGAGCAGCAGCAGGCTCTTGTCGTTGAGCAGGTTGGCGTCGATGGATTCTTTCTGCGTCCATGGGTGCTGAGCCGGCATCAGGACATAGAACGGCTCGTCATAGAGCTGCAAGGTCAGCACGTCGGCTTCGTTGAACGGCAGGGCGATGATGATCGCGTCGAGTTCGCCATTGCGCAGTTTGTCGCGCAGCACGTGGGTGAAGTTTTCCTCGATGTACAACGGCATCTGCGGGGCAACCCGGTGCAGTTGTGGAATCAGGTGCGGAAACAGGTACGGGCCGACGGTATAGATCGCGCCGACCTTGAGTGGCGCGGTCAGCTGGTTCTTGCCAGCCTGGGCCAGTTCGCGAATGCCTTGGGCCTGTTCGAGTACTTTTTGCGCCTGGGCGACGATGCCTTCGCCAACCGGGGTCAAGCGCACGGCGCTTTTGCTGCGCTCAAAAATCAGCACACCGAGTTCGTCTTCAAGCTTTTTCACGCCCACCGACAGGGTTGGTTGGCTGACGTGACAACGCTCGGCGGCATGGCCGAAGTGTTGTTCTTGGGCGAGGGTAACGATGTAGCGTAATTCTGTGAGGGTCATAGCAAGCGTCCATGAAGTTGCGAGCCAAGCATACCGGCTGCAATCGATAGACGCACGTTATCAGAAGGTATGTGGCGTGTAACACAGGGCAATACCGGTTTGCCGTATCCAGATATGCAAAAGGCACCTTATCGGTGCCTTTTGCAGAGCCAGGGGCCTGGATGGCCGATGTGATCAGCGTCGGCGCTTGTCGATCGAGTACACAAAGGGTGCAACGATTTCGATGGAGCCATTGGTCAGCATGTCGGCCGGCGGCTTGGGCAGCGGTTGGGCACGGCGGATCATGTCCAGGGTCGCCCGGTCCAGATCGGCTGTGCCCGAAGCGCCTACCAGCTCGAAAGACAGGACGTTGCCTTCGCCGTCGACCACGAAACGCAGACGGTTCATGCCTTCCTTGCCCCGTGCCTGTGCACTGGCGGGGTACTTCTTGTACTTTTGCAGGTGCGCCAGCAATGCGCCTTGCCAACTCGCCTTGGCCGCGACTTGAGCCGCTGAAGGGCCTGGTGCGGGCTGGGCGGACTTCTCCGTCGGCGCCTGGGTCGGCTGCGTGTCGGCGGGTTTCTCTTCCGACGGCTTTTCCTTTGGCGGATCAGGCTTCTTCTCTACCGGTTTGGGCGGCTGAGGCTTCGGCTTGGGTTTTACCGGCTTGGGCACGGCAATCTCGGCCTTCGGCGCTTCGGCAAGCTTGGGTATCGGCAGTTCTTCAACCGGAGTGGGCGGCTGCGGTGGCGTGACGACCTTCGGCGGTGCAGGCGGTGGCGGGGCGGGAAGCGGTGCCAGTTCGACCATCATTGCCTGAGGTGGCAATTCGATGGGCGGGTGGGCAGTCCAGTTCACGGCCAGCGCGATGGCCAGCGCGTGAACGCCCAGCACGATGGCCAGGCTACCGCTGTAACGCGTCAGCTTATGGCGCGTATTGATCATTTCTTGGCTGCCGTCTCGAGTCCGACCAGGCCCACCTTCAGGTAACCGGCGGCGCGCAGATTGTCCATCACGCTCATCAGGTCGCCGTAATCCACACCTTTATCGGCCTGGAAGAAGATCGTTGTGTCTTTCTTGCCCTGGGTCCTGGCGTCGAGCGTGGCGCCAAGTGCTTCGGCCTTCACTTCGTCTTCGCCGAGGAACAGGCGCTGGTCAGCCTTGACGCTGAGGAACACCGGTTTCTCCGGCCGTGGCGCGGGCTTGGCGGTGGACGCGGGCAGGTCGACCTTGATGTCTACGGTAGCCAGCGGGGCCGCCACCATGAAGATGATCAGCAGCACCAACATCACGTCGATGAACGGCGTGACGTTGATTTCGTGGTTTTCGGACAGATCGTCGTCTGCCCCTTCTTTCAAATGCAGGCCCATGGCCGATTACCCCACTTTCACCATGTGCGGATGTGAGCTGCGCTCAGGCTGGTGGTCGAGGTCGCGGCTGACCAGCAGCAGGACCTCTGCCGACGCGTCGGAGACCTGCGCTTTGTAACCGGCGATGGAGCGGGCGAACACGTTGTAGATCACCACCGCAGGGATCGCTGCCACCAGGCCCAGAGCCGTGGCCAAGAGGGCTTCGGCGATGCCGGGGGCGACGACGGCGAGGTTGGTGGTCTGGGTCTTGGCGATGCCGATGAAGCTGTTCATGATGCCCCATACGGTACCGAACAGGCCGACGAACGGCGCAGTGGAACCGATGGTGGCAAGCACGCCGGTGCCGCTGCTCATGTTGCGACCGCAAGCCGCTACCAGGCGCTCAAGACGGAAGCTGACGCGCTCCTTGATGCCTTCTTTTTCACGGCTGTTGACCGACAGGCGCATCTCTTCGAGGGCATCATGGACCAGCAGGTTGGCCAGGGTGCCTGCCTTCGCCGCAGTGGCGCTGGCTTCCTTGAGGGAGGCGGACTTTTTCAGCTGGGCGATTTCACCGCGCAGACGACGCTTGGCGCCCATCAACTCAAGACCCTTGGCGATCCAGATGGTCCAGGTGATGATCGAGGCGATGGCCAGGCCGATCATCACGATTTTCACGATGATGTCGGCGTTTTGGTACATGCCCCACGGCGACAGGTCATGGGCCATGCCCAGGGTGTTGTCGGCCTCGAGGACTTCGGGAGCGTCTTCACCCATCGCGTCTGCCGGTACTGCCTGGGCAGGATTGTTCGCGGTCGGCGTGGCTGCCGGGGTGGTGTGGTCGGCCTGGGCAGGTGCGACGGCGGCAGTCGGGGTGGCGGGGGCTTGTGCGTCAGCAAAGGCGGCGGTTGGCGCCAGCATCAGGCTGAGTAGCAGGGCGGCCACCGCGCTCCAGGCGCGAGGTCGTTTGGTTGGCGAAGCGGAGAGTTGAATACGTGTCATGCTGGGCCGGACCTGAAGGAAAAAGACGGTTAATGTTCTTCCAGGCCTCGTAAGGCCGAGAACAAAAGTGGTCCACATTATTGCAAGTAATTCTTGTTAACAGAAGTAATAGCGTCTCTTTTTTTCCTGCATTGCTAGCCGCTCGTCCATTGCCAGCGCTGGTTTGTCCATTTTCAAGGAGAGTTTTCTGATGTCCGCACCCTCTGTTTTGATCGCCGGTTGCGGTGATGTCGGCAGTCGCCTGGCCACGCAGTTGTTGGCTGGCGGGTGGGAAGTCCATGGCCTGCGCCGTGACGTTTCACGCCTGCCCGAAGGGGTTGTCGGAGTGGCCGGCGACCTGTTCAACAAGGACTGCCCGGCAACCTGGCCGGTCGGTGCGGTGGATTACGTGGTGTACTGCGCGGCCGCCACCGATCACGATGAAGCGGGTTATCGGGCCGCTTATGTCCAGGGCTTGCAGCATGTGCTGGAGTGGCTGGACGACTATGGTCAGGTGCCCAATCGCTTGTTGTTCGTTTCCAGTAGTAGTGTCTACGGCCAGCAGCAGGGCGAGTGGATTGATGAGACTTCGCCAGTCGTGGCGGCGGGTTATTCAGGGCGTGTGATGCTTGAAGCGGAGCAGATTGCTCTCAATAGCGGCATCCCGGCCAGTATCGTGCGTTTGACCGGTATCTACGGCCCGGGTCGTGAATGGTTGCTGACTCAGGTTCGCCGCGGGTATCGCGTGGCGATCGATCCGCCGCTGTACGCCAATCGAATTCATGCCGATGACGCCGCCGGCTTGATGGCCTGTCTACTCGAAGCGGACCGGCGTGGCGTGGCACTGGACGATGTCTATATAGGTGTTGATGACGAACCCGCCGCGCTTGCGGATGTGGTGGGCTGGTTGCGCGAGTACATGGGTGTGACCGAATGGGCGGAGGACGCCACTGTGCGCCGCACCGGGAGCAAGCGTTGCAGCAATGCGCGGGCGAAGGCGTTGGGTTGGACGCCGAAGTATCCGAGTTTTCGCCAGGGTTATGCGGCGATCATTGAAGGGCGTTGCTGACTTCAAGACACCACAAACCAAATGTGGGAGCGGGCTTGCTCGCGAAGGCTATTTATCTTTCAACGTTGATGTCGACTGATACATCGCTTTCGCGAGCAAGCCCGCTCCCACATTGGTCATGCGTAGGTCACTGCTTCTCGAGCAGCCACTTGCGATTGCCCGGTGTGTACTGGGGCATTTCGTCTGCCTGGGCGGTATTCACCGCCTGGAAAATTTCCAGTTCCTTGCCTTTGCGTGCAAAGATCCAGGGGCTTCCTTGTCCGTTAAGCTGCAACCACATGTTGTCATTGCCACCGCTCATCGATGCACAATCACCCGCCAGGCACAGGGCATAACGATCGGCTTCCGGCAGGCCGATGACCTGGCCGTCGGCCTGGAACTGCACGCTATTGCCTTCGCCGGGGCCGCTAACGACCTTCCAGCTGCCGCCCATGTACGCCGAGTACAGCGCGCGTTCGAAACTGGCACCCATCGGTGCGCCATCCGGAACCGGGATCAGTGCGCGGTCGAAGACCTGCTCGGGTTCGTTGTCGCTGGCGGCCTGGCTCAGTTGCTTGCCGTCACGCTTGAGCTCGCTGGCAGAGCTGCCATAAAAGTCGACTTTCCAGGCGCCGGACTGTTCGCCCAGCAACTTGCCTTCGACATTTTCAAAACCATTGGTGTAGCGGGCCTGGCTGGCCTTGGTGTTGACGTCCCACTCCAGGTTCGGACCATAGGCCTGGAGGGCTTCACGCAGGGGGCCGCCTTTGGCTGCAGCATCGATCGCCGTCTGGTTGATCCAGGTGCCGCTGATATCACGGTCGGCAGGGTTGCTGGCACAACCGCCCAAAAACAGGGCGAGCAGCGAGAGAACAAGCGCTTTGCGCATGGTGGAATCCTTTCAGACTTTCTTTACTGCAGAGCGGTCGGCGCAGCCATGGGCTGCGCCAGACGCATTACTCGATGACCAGGATGGCATCCATTTCAACCTGCGAACCCTTTGGCAGGGCCGCAACGCCAATGGCGGCGCGTGCTGGGTAAGGCTGGTCGAAGTATTTGCCCATGATCTCGTTGACCTTGGCGAAATGGCTCAGGTCGGTGAGGAAGATGTTCAGTTTGACGATGTCCTTGAACGAACCACCGGCGGCTTCGGCCACGGCCTTGAGGTTCTCGAACACCTGGACGGTCTGGGCTTCGAAGCCTTCGACCAGTTCCATGGTTTTTGGGTCCAGAGGGATCTGGCCCGACATGTAGACGGTGTTGCCAGCCTTGATCGCCTGGGAGTAAGTACCGATGGCAGCCGGGGCCTTGTCGCTGGTGATAACAGTCTTGGTCATGAATGACTCCTTGTAATGGATGGGTGGCTACGCGCGCATGCGGGTGATGCGGATCACCCCGGTCAGGGCGCGCAGTTTCTTGATCACACGGGCCAGGTGCACGCGGTCGTGCACGCTGACCACCAGTTGGACCACGCTGATGCGACCATCGCGTTCATCCATGCTGATTTTTTCGATGTTGCCGTCGGCCGCGTTGACGCTGCTGGCCAGCAGGGCGATCAGGCCGCGCTGGTGTTCCAGCTCAACGCGCAGTTCGACGTTGAATTCGCCGGTGACATCCTTGGCCCACGAGAGCTGGATGCATTTTTCCGGGTTGTGGCGGATTTCGCTGATGTTGCGGCAGTTGTCCAGGTGCACGACCATGCCCTTGCCCGCGGACAGGTGACCGACAATCGGGTCGCCCGGAATCGGTGTGCAGCACTTGGCGTAGCTGAGGACCAGACCTTCGGTGCCGCGGATCGCCAGCGGACCTTCAGGGCTGGGTAACTGCTCGCCTTCGCCAAGCAGGCGTCGGGCGACAACGTAGGCCATGCGATTGCCCAGGCCGATGTCTTCAAGCAAGTCTTCGATCAGTTCGAGGCGGTACTCGGCAAGCATGGCTTTCACGCGCTCGGCCGGGATTTTTTCCAGCGAGCTGTCGAAGCCGTTGAGCACCTTGTTCAGCAGGCGTTCGCCCAAGCTGATGGACTCGGAGCGGCGCTGCAGTTTCAGCGCATGGCGAATATGGGTGCGCGCCTTGCCGGTGACTACGAAGTTGAGCCACGCCGGGTTCGGCCGTGCGCCGGGAGCGCTGACGATCTCGACCGTGGAACCGCTTTGCAACGGTTCGGACAGCGGCGCGAGGCGACGGTTGATCCGGCAGGCAATGCAGCTGTTGCCGACATCGGTGTGCACCGCGTAGGCGAAGTCGACCGCCGTAGAGCCCTTGGGCAGCTCCATGATCCGGCCTTTTGGCGTGAACACGTAGACCTCGTCCGGGAACAGGTCGATCTTCACGCTTTCGATGAATTCCAGCGAGTTGCCGGCCCGTTGCTGCATTTCCAGCACGCCCTTGACCCACTGGCGGGCGCGTGCGTGCGTGCCTTTTGGCTGCTCGTCGCCGCTGGATTTGTACAGCCAATGGGCGGCGATGCCGTTGTTGGCCATCTCTTCCATTTCACGGGTGCGGATCTGGATCTCGATCGGAACACCGTGCATGCCGAACAGCGTGGTGTGCAGCGACTGATAGCCGTTGGCCTTGGGGATCGCGATGTAATCCTTGAAGCGCCCCGGCAACGGTTTGTACAAATTATGAACAGCACCCAGCACGCGGTAGCAGGTATCGACCTTGTCGACGATGATCCGGAATGCATATACATCCATGATCTCGTTGAAGGCCCGACGCTTGCCGCGCATCTTCTTGTAAATGCCGTAGAGGTGTTTCTGGCGCCCGCTGACCTCGCCCTGGATGCCATCGATGGCCAGGCAGTGGCTCAGGGATTCTTCGATCTTGTTGACGATTTCCTTGCGGTTGCCCCGGGCGCGCTTGACCGCCTGGTAGATTCGCGCGGAACGCATCGGGTGCATGGCCTTGAAGCCGAGGTCTTCGAATTCTATGCGGATGGCGTGCATGCCCAGCCGGTTGGCGATGGGCGCATAGATTTCCAGGGTTTCCTTGGCGATGCGCCGGCGCTTTTCGCCGGACAGCACTTCCAGCGTGCGCATGTTGTGCAGGCGGTCGGCCAGCTTGACCAGGATCACGCGAATGTCGCGCGCCATGGCCATGGCCATTTTCTGGAAGTTTTCAGCCTGGGCTTCGGCCTTGGTCTCGAAGTTCATCTGGGTCAGTTTGCTGACCCCGTCGACCAGTTCGGCCACGGTTTCGCCAAATTGCGCTTGCAGCGCTTCCTTGGCAATGCCGGTGTCTTCGATCACGTCATGCAGCATGGCCGCCATCAGGCTCTGATGGTCCATGTGCATGTCGGCAAGAATATTCGCCACCGCAAGTGGGTGCGTGACGTACGCCTCACCGCTACGGCGGCGTTGGCCGTCGTGGGCTTGTTCGGCGTAGAAATACGCTCGGCGGACCAGGTTGACCTGGTCTTTGCCGAGGTAGGTCGATAAGCGATCGGCGAGGGCGTCTATGCTCGGCATGATGACTCCTGCCGCAAGCTGTGTTCCCGCGCCGTGCTACGTCGACCAGGCATAGGCTTAGACGGCCTCGTTGGACTCGTCCTCGAATGCAGCGAAAAGCGGTTCATCTTCAACGATTTCGGCTTCGGCGATAGCTGCGTAGTCGATCAGGCCTTCAGCGATTTCACGCAGGGCGACGACGGTAGGCTTGTCGTTTTCCCATGCTACTTTCGGCTCTTTGCCGCCGGTGGCCAGTTGACGGGCACGCTTGGTAGAGAGCATGACCAGCTCAAAGCGGTTATCCACGTGTTCTAGGCAGTCTTCAACGGTTACGCGGGCCATGGTCTTCCTCGTAGCAAATGCAATATGCGCGCTGCCCGGATGGGCGAGCGGACTCAACAGTTTAAAAAATCACCAGCGATTAGGGAAGCGCTGATTTTTTGACCAAGCTCTTCAACGCGCTGCAAGTGCCAATGTAAAGCCCTTGCAGCTGTTTTGGGAAGAGCTCTTTAGCCGAGTAATTCAGCCAGTAATTTGCCAAAACGTTGCTGCTGGCGTTTTTGTTGCAGCTGATTGGCGCGGAAAATCGCCTTCAGGTCGTCCAGTGCGTGGGCGAAATCGTCGTTGATGATCAGGTAGTCGTAGTCGACGTAGTGGCTCATTTCGCTGACGGCTTCGCGCATGCGGCCTTCGATGATCTCGTTGCTGTCCTGGCCGCGGTTGTCCAGGCGCTGGCGCAGGGCTTCCTGGCTCGGCGGCAGGATGAAGATCGAGCGCGCCTGGGGCATCAGCTTGCGCACCTGCTCGGCGCCTTGCCAGTCGATTTCCAGGATCAGGTCGTGGCCTTCGTCCAGCGTCTGCTGCAGGTGGCTCTGCGAGGTGCCGTAGAGATTGCCGAACACCTCGGCGCGCTCAAGGAAATCGCCGTGCTCGATCATCTTCACGAACTCTTCGCGCGAGACAAAGTTGTAGTTCACGCCGTCCACTTCACCCGGACGCATCGCGCGGGTGGTGTGGGAAACGGAAACCTGGATCTGCGGCTGGGCGTCGATCAAGGCCTTGACCAGGCTGGTCTTGCCGGCGCCCGAAGGCGCGGAAATGATGTAGAGGGTGCCGGTGCTGTGGGTCATGGGGTTTGCCTTACTCAATATTCTGCACTTGTTCGCGCATCTGCTCGATCAACACCTTGAGGTTGACCGCAGCCTGGGTGCTGCGCGGGTCGAAGGCTTTGGAGCCCAGTGTGTTGGCTTCGCGGTTGAGTTCCTGCATCAGGAAGTCCAGGCGCCGACCGGCGGCGCCGCCGGACTTGAGCACCCGGCGAACTTCGATGATGTGAGTGCTCAGGCGATCCAGTTCTTCGGCGACGTCGCTTTTTTGCGCGAGCATGACCATTTCCTGCTCCAGGCGCTGCGGGTCCATCTCGGCCTTCATGTCGGCAAAGCGGTCGAGCACTTTCTGGCGCTGGGTGGCGAGCATCTGCGGAACCAGTTCGCGCAGGGTCACCACGTCTTCTTCAATGGACGTCAGGCGATCGTTGATCAGCCGCGCCAGCTCCGCGCCTTCGCGCTCGCGGCCGGCCTTGAGCTCTTTGAGGCCCTGGTTGAACAGTGCCAGTGCCTCGGCGTTCAGCGCTTGCGGGTCGGTCGCGTCGCCTACCAATACGCCGGGCCAGGCCAGCACTTCGAGTGGGTTGAGCGCAGCCGGATTCTTGATCAGGCTGGCAATGGTCTCGGCGGCCGCAACCAGTTGTGCTGCGCGTGCCTGGTCCACCTGCAGCGGTTTACCGGTACTTTCCTCGGTGAAGCGCAGGGTGCATTCGAGCTTGCCTCGCGAGACAGCCTGGCGCAGCGCTTCGCGTACGGCGCCTTCGAGGTCGCGGAAGGACTCAGGCAGGCGCAAGTGGGGTTCCAGGTAGCGGCTGTTGACCGAACGCAGCTCCCAGCTCAGGGTACCCTGGCCCCCGGCTTTCTCGACGCGGGCGAAGGCGGTCATGCTGTGCACCATGGAGGTACCTCGCAATGCAGATCGGCGCGCAACTGACGTTCCGGCAATCCGATATCAATGAATTTAAGCCGACTGGCAGCAAAGGCGCAGGATTGTAGCGCAGTGGCGTGGATGCGCCCAAACACACGGTGTGACAAAGGCCTGCAGGTCGTCGGCAGCGGGCTGTGCAGAGCCTTCGCTCGTCCGAGGATTTTTTTAGAAGTGCCCAGTCGTGGCTGGCGGCTCTATAATGCTCCGCAGTTTTCCGTCCCCGTACAGGTATCCCTTATGAAACGTCCAAGTGGTCGCGCTGCCGATCAGCTCCGCTCGATCCGCATTACCCGCAACTACACCAAACACGCCGAGGGATCCGTACTGGTCGAGTTCGGTGATACCAAGGTCATCTGCACCGTCAGCGTCGAAAACGGCGTGCCGCGGTTCCTCAAGGGCCAGGGCCAGGGCTGGTTGACGGCCGAGTACGGCATGTTGCCGCGCGCCACCGGCGAGCGTAACCAGCGTGAAGCCAGCCGCGGCAAGCAAGGCGGCCGTACCCTGGAAATCCAGCGCCTGATCGGCCGTTCCCTGCGCGCTGCGCTGGACATGTCCAAGCTGGGCGACATCACCCTGTACGTTGACTGCGATGTGATCCAGGCTGATGGTGGCACGCGCACCGCCTCCATCACCGGCGCCATGGTTGCCCTGGTCGATGCCTTGAAAGTGATCAAGAAGCGTGGCGGCCTGAAAGGCGGCGACCCACTCAAGCAAATGATCGGCGCCGTGTCGGTGGGCATGTATCAAGGCGAACCTGTGCTCGACCTCGACTACCTGGAAGATTCGGCGGCCGAGACCGACCTGAACGTGGTGATGACCAGCACTGGCGGCTTCATCGAAGTCCAGGGCACTGCCGAAGGCGCACCGTTCCAGCCTGAAGAGCTGAACGCCATGCTGGAACTGGCGAAAAAAGGCATGAACGAAATCTTTGATCTGCAAAAGGCTGCACTGGCCGACTGATCTGGATACCTGTAGGCAAGGAGGGCGCCATGAGTGAAGAGCAACAGCTACTTCCCACCCCGAGCAAAGAGGTTCGGCAGTGGGCTATGTTTTGTCACTTGTCCGCCTTGCTGGGGATCTGGATTCCATTCGGTACGCTGATCGGCCCGCTGGTTCTGTGGCAAATGAAGCGCGAGATGGACCCGTTCATCGACGCGCAGGGCAAGGAGGCGCTGAACTTTCAGATCACGGTCGCCATTGCTTCCGCCATTTGCCTGCTGCTGATGCTGGTGATTATCGGGTTTTTCCTGTTTGGTCTGGTGGCGATCGGGGCGCTGGTCCTGACCATCATCGGTGGTGTGAAAGCCAATGAGGGGGTGCCCTATCGGTATCCGTTCACTTGGCGGTTGATCAAATAACGATCAGCGAAGATCTTTTTGTGGGAGCGAGCCTGCTCGCGAAAGCATTGTGCCAGGCGACATTTGTATTAGCTGACACTCCGCCTTCGCGAGCATGCTCGCTCCCACAGAAAACTAATCGCCCACAAAAAAGCCGACATCGCTGTCGGCTTTTTTGCATCTGACACTTAGATGGTCAGCGTCCAGTCGTAGTCCACGATCAGTGGCGCGTGTTGCGAGAACCGTGGCTGACGTGGCAGGCGCGCGCTGCGTACGAAGCGGCGCAGGCCCGGGGTCAGGATCTGGTAATCGAAGCGCCAGCCGAGGTTGAGCATTTCGGCCTGTTCGTTATCCGGCCACCAGCTGTACTGGTCGCCTTCACGGCTGACTTCGCGCAGGGCATCGACGTAACCCATGTTGCCGACAATCTCGTCCATCCAGGCGCGTTCAGGCGCCAGGAAGCCCGGGGATTGCTGGCTGTCACGCCAGTTCTTGATGTCCAGCTTCTGTTGCGCCACATACAGCGAGCCACAATAAATGTACTCGCGGCGTTTGCGCCGCTGCTTGTCCAGGTACTTGGCGAAGTCGTCCATGAGCTTGAACTTCTGGTTCAAGTCCTCATCGCCGTTCATCCCGGAAGGAAGCAGCAGGGTTGCAATACTAACTTTGTCGAAATCTGCTTGCAGGTAGCGCCCGTAGCGGTCTGCCGTCTCGAAACCGAGACCGCTGATGACAGCCTTCGGTTGCAACCGCGAGTACAAAGCCACGCCGCCTTGGGCGGGAACTTCGGCGTCGCAGGCATAAAGGAAGTATCCATCCAGTTGGAAGGCTGGATCGTCCAGTTCAAAGGCGGAGGCACGGGTGTCCTGCAGGCAGATGACGTCGGCATTCTGTGCCTGCAGCCAACTGAGCAAACCTCGCTCGACTGCAGCCTGAATACCATTGACGTTCACACTGATGATCCGCATAAATGGCCCCAAAAATCGCGTGCGTGTATGATACACGGCGTCAACCTAATTAGCTAAATCCGTGGTATTTGGGGTTTTTTTCATGCAAGCGTATCAGCGCGATTTCATTCGTTTTGCCATCGATCGCGGCGTTTTGCGCTTCGGTGAGTTCACCCTGAAGTCCGGGCGCACCAGTCCTTACTTCTTCAATGCGGGCCTGTTCAACTCGGGTTCGGCCCTGGCGCAGCTGGGTCGTTTCTACGCTGCAGCCATTGCCGAAAGCGGCATTGGCTTCGATGTTCTGTTCGGTCCGGCCTACAAAGGGATCCCTTTGGCGGCGACCACTGCAGTGGCATTGGCCGAGCATCACGGTCGTGACCTGCCATGGTGCTTCAATCGCAAGGAAGCCAAGGCTCATGGTGAAGGCGGTAGCCTGGTCGGCGCGCCGCTGACCGGCAATGTGCTGATCATCGACGACGTGATCACCGCTGGCACCGCGATCCGTGAAGTGATGCAGATCATCGCCTCCCAGGAGGGCGCCAAGGCGGCCGGCGTGCTGATCGCCCTGAACCGTCAGGAGCGTGGCAACGGTGAGTTGTCAGCGATCCAGGAAGTGGAGCGTGATTTCGGTATTCCGGTGATCAGCATCGTTTCGCTGAACCAGGTGCTCGAGTTCCTGGCTGACGATCCGCAGCTCAAGCAGCACCTGCCAGCCGTGGAAGCCTACCGCGCCCAATTCGGCGTTTAACACCCGGACCCTGTGGGAGCGAGCCTGCTCGCGAAGAACGTCAACGAAAACGCGGGGTTTTCTGGTAGCCCGCGTTGCTCTGGCGTCCATCGCGAGCATGCTCGCTCCTACAGGGGTCTTTTTGTGTGGCTATCGATTACGGACGCTTGCGATTGCTGATCAGGGTGCCCACGCCGGTATCGGTGAAGATCTCCAGCAGAATCGCATTCGGTACCCGACCGTCAATGATCAGCGAGCTGCCCACGCCACCCTGAACCGCTTCCAGTGCACAACGGATCTTTGGCAGCATGCCGCCATAGATGGTGCCGTCGGCGATCAGGTCGTCGACTTGCTGGGTGGTCAAGCCGGTCAGGACCGTTCCTGCCTTGTCCATCAGGCCGGCGATGTTGGTCAGCAGCATCAGCTTCTCGGCTTTCAGTGCTTCGGCGACCTTGCCGGCCACCAGGTCAGCATTGATGTTGTACGACTCGCCGTTCTCGCCGACGCCGATTGGCGCGATCACCGGGATGAAGTTGCCTTTGACCAGCAGGTTCAGCAACTCGGTGTTGATCCCGACCACTTCGCCCACCTGGCCAATGTCGATGATTTCCGGTTGGGTCATCTCCGGAGTCTGGCGGGTGACGGTCAGTTTTTTCGCACGAATCAGCCCGGCGTCTTTGCCGGTCAGGCCAATGGCGCTGCCGCCATGACGGTTGATCAGGTTGACGATGTCCTTGTTGACCTGGCCACCGAGGACCATCTCGACCACGTCCATGGTAGCGGCATCGGTAACGCGCATGCCGTCGACGAAGTGGCTCTCGATCGACAGGCGCTTGAGCAGATCGCCGATTTGCGGGCCGCCGCCGTGAACCACGACCGGGTTGATGCCCACGGCCTTCATCAACACGATGTCGCGGGCGAAGCCGGTTTTCAGCTCCTCGCTTTCCATCGCGTTGCCGCCGTATTTGATCACCAGTGTCTTGCCGACATAGCGGCGAATGTAAGGCAGCGCTTCGGACAGGACCTTGGCGGTGTTGGCGGCGGCTTCGCGTTCGAGGGTCATTCAGGGCTCCGGGTGAATCAGAACGGTAGTTGGAGATCAGGTGCAACACGCTTCAACTGGACGTGGAAAACGTCCTTGATGCGCGAAAGTTCTGCCTCGTCATCGGCCTCGAAGCGCAGGACCAGCACCGGTGTGGTGTTGGAAGCGCGAACCAGGCCCCAGCCTTTGGCATAGTCGACTCGCACGCCGTCAATGGTGGTCAGGTCGGCGCCTTCGCCCCACTTCGCGTCGTGCAATGCATCAATGATGCTGAATTTGCTCTCTTCGGTCACATGGATATTGATTTCCGGCGTAGAAATATCGTTCGGGAAGGTCGCGAACAACTCTTCGGCCGTAGATTTCTCCTTGCTGAGGATCTCCAGCAACCGCGCGGCGCTGTAAATGCCGTCGTCGAAACCGAACCAGCGCTCCTTGAAGAAGATATGCCCGCTCATTTCGCCGGCCAACAGGGCGCCGGATTGTTTCATTTTCTTCTTGATCAACGAATGACCGGTTTTCCACATGAGTGGACGACCACCGTACTCCTTGATCAGGGGGATCAAGCGGCGAGTGCATTTAACGTCGAAGATGATTTCGGCGTTCGGATTGCGCGCCACCACGTCACGGGCGAACAGCATCAACAGGCGATCCGGGAAAACAATGCTGCCAGTGTTGGTCACCACGCCGACGCGGTCGCCGTCGCCGTCGAAAGCCAGGCCGATATCGGCATTGGTTTCCTTGACCTTGGCGATCAGGTCGACGAGGTTTTCAGGCTTGCCCGGGTCCGGGTGATGGTTGGGGAAGTTGCCATCGACCTCGCAGAACAGCGGGATGACTTCGCAGTTCAACGCTTCGATCAATTGCGGGGCGATGACGCCGGCGGCACCGTTGCCGCAGTCCACCACGACTTTCAGGCGGCGGGCCAGTTTGATGTCCTGGACGATTTCGGTGGTGTAGCGATCAAGGATCTCGACCCGGGTTATGCTGCCCTTGCCGCTGCTCAGGTTGTTGGTCTTGAGGCGGTCATGCAGGGCCTGGATCTGTTCATTGGCCAGGGTATCGCCGGCAATGACGATCTTGAAGCCGTTGTAGTTCGCTGGGTTGTGGCTGCCAGTGAGCATCACCCCGGATTTGCCGGCCAGCACGTTGGCGGCGTAGTACAGCGCGGGCGTTGGCACCAGGCCGACGTCGCTGACGTGGCAACCGCTGTCGGCCAGACCTTGAATCAGCTGTTCAACCAGCTCGGGGCCGGACAGGCGCCCGTCACGGCCAACGGATACATTCGGTTCATCCTGGGCCAGGCTCTGGGCGCCAATGGCGCGACCGAGCCAGTAAGCCGTTTCGGCGTTGAGAAATTCCGGGACGGTGCCGCGTATGTCATAGGCACGGAAAATACTGTCGGGGAACTTGGGTGCAACGCGTACAGGGGTGCTCATCTGGGGAAATGCTCCATCTTGAAAGTGGCTGGACCCGGCCTGCGAAAAAGTCGTCGACAGGTTTAAACTGAAAGGTATGACGGCGTTTTTCGCGCAGAGTTCGTGGTGCGAAAAGGCCATGCCAGCAACGCGAGCGGCTTTTGGGCCGTTCAATCCATTGATTCAGGCGTATAGAGAACGTATCAGTGGCTGCCGGAATGACCGAAGCCGCCGGTACCACGCTGGGTTTCGACGAACTCTTCAACCATCTCGAAATGCGCCTGCACCACCGGCACCAGCACCAGTTGCGCCAGGCGTTCGCCGACGGCCATGGTGAAGTCGGTCTGGCCACGGTTCCAGCACGAGACCATCAGCGGTCCCTGGTAGTCGGAGTCAATCAGCCCGACCAGGTTGCCCAGGACGATGCCGTGTTTATGGCCCAGGCCGGAGCGCGGCAGGATCAGCGCCGCCAGGTTCGGGTCGCCGATGTAGATCGACAGGCCAGTGGGGATCAGTACCGTTTCACCCGGCTTGATCACGATGTCCTGCTCCAGCATGGCGCGCAGGTCGAGGCCGGCGGAACCTGGCGTGGCGTACTGTGGCAGCGGGAATTCGGTACCGATGCGGGGGTCGAGGATCTTGGCTTGCAAAGCGTGCATGTAAATTAAACCTGGTTCAGACGTTCGGCGATAAAAGTGATCAGCTGGCGAGCAATCTTGCTCTTGCTGGTCTGGGCGAAGAGTGTGGCGTGAAGTTCACGGTCGATTACGCTGCAGGCGTTTTCTTCGCTGTTGAAGCCAATGCTCGGGTTGGCGACGTCGTTGGCGACGATCAAATCGAGGTTCTTGTCTTTCAGCTTGCGGGCAGCGTAGTCGAGCAGGTGTTCGGTTTCGGCGGCGAAACCGACACTGAATGGTCGGTCGGGGCGTGTAGCGATGCTGGCCAGGATGTCCGGGTTGCGCACCATTTGTAGCAACAAGCCGTCGCCGTTCGTAGGATCTTTCTTGAGTTTCTGTGGTGCGACGACTTCTGGGCGGTAGTCCGCGACCGCTGCCGAGGCGATAAACAGGTCGCAAGGAATCGCCGCTTCGCACGCGGCGAGCATGTCGCGGGCGCTGACTACGTCGATGCGCGTAACACGGTCCGGGGTCGGCAGATGCACCGGGCCCGTGATCAGGGTTACGCGGGCGCCGGCTTCAACCGCCGCTTCGGCCAGGGCAAAGCCCATTTTTCCGGAGCTGTGGTTGGTGATGTAGCGCACCGGGTCGATGTTTTCCTGGGTTGGGCCGGCGGTGATCAGCACGTGCTTGCCGGTCAGTGCCTGGCGCTGGAAGCAGTCTGCCGCGCATTGAGCCAGCTCCGTCGCTTCGAGCATGCGCCCCAGGCCGACGTCGCCGCAGGCCTGGCTGCCCGAAGCTGGACCGAAGGCCTTGATGCCACGGCTTTCGAGAGTTTGCAGGTTGGCCTGGGTGGCCGGGTCGCGCCACATGGCCTGGTTCATCGCCGGAGCGACGGCCACCACTGCGTCGGTGGCCAGCACCAGCGTAGTCAGCAGGTCATCGGCAATACCCTGGGCCAGGCGCGCGATCAAATCCGCGGTGGCGGGTGCGATCAGCACCAGATCGGCCCATTTGGCCAGCTCAATGTGGCCCATCGCCGCTTCGGCCGCCGGGTCCAACAGGTCCAGGTGCACTGGATGCCCGGACAGGGCCTGCATGGTCAGCGGAGTAATGAATTCAGCGCCGCCACGGGTCATGACCACGCGCACTTCCGCGCCCTGATCGATCAGGCGGCGAACCAGGTCGGCGCTCTTGTAGGCAGCGATACCGCCGCCGACGCCCAGAACAATGCGTTTCCGATACAGCCGCTGCATAGGCCTGCCTTTCATTTTCGTTGATGACTGCGTTGCGATACCCCCTCCCCAGGAGTGAAATCGCCCGCAAAAAAGATGGGCTACGATATCACAGCGACCGCTACGGAACAGCGGCGCCCACAGACAGGGAGGTGCTATGAGTATTCGCGATTGGCCGGCTTCGGAACGGCCGCGGGAGAGGTTGCTTGAACAGGGCTCGGGAAGTCTTTCGGACGCCGAGTTGCTGGCGATATTTTTACGAACTGGCGTGGTGGGTAAAAGTGCCGTCGATCTGGCGCGACACCTGTTGAATCAATTTGGCAGCCTGCGTTTGCTGTTGGAGGCCGACCAGGAAACGTTCAGCAAGCAATTGGGGCTCGGTCCGGCGAAATTCGCGCAGTTGCAGGCTGCTCAGGAAATGAGCAGGCGCCACTTGGCCGAGCGTGCGCGCGAAAAATCGGCCCTGGAAAACCCGCAGGCGGTGCGTGAATACCTCAAGTCGATGCTGCGTCATGAGCCCCACGAGGTGTTTGGGTGCCTGTTTCTCGACTCCAGGCATCAGGTCCTGGCGTTTGAGGTGCTGTTTCGCGGCTCGATCGACAACACCAGCGTTCACCCGCGGCAAGTGGTCAAGCGTGCATTGGCTCACAATGCTGCGGCACTGATCCTCTGTCACAACCATCCGTCGGGCAATACTGACCCCAGTCAGGCTGACCGGATGCTGACCAAGCGCCTGCAGAAGGCGCTGGACCTCATCGATGTGCGGGTGCTCGACCATTTCATCATTGGCGATGGCAGCCCGCTATCGATGGCCGAATACGGTTGGATGTGACCCCGATCTGTAGGAGCCGGCTTGCTGGCGATAGCGTCGGTACACTCAAATTTCGAACTTGCTGGCCTCATTCGCCAGCAAGCCTGCTCCTACAGTGTTTTGTGATGAAGTGGCCTATTTGATGTTGACCTTCGAGTAATCCTGTCGCCCAAACGGGCTGACCGAGTATCCCTCGACACTCTTGCTGGTCAGGGCGAAGGCGGTCGGATGCGCCAGGGGCAGCCACAACGCCTGTTGCTGGATCTGCGTCTGTGCCTGTTCGTAGAGCTTGGTGCGCACGCCTTGCTCACCGGTGGTCTTTCCGGCGCTGATCAACTTGTCCAGGTCCTGGTTGCAATAGCGCGCAAAGTTGGTGCCGGACTTGACGGCTGCGCAGGAAAACTGCGGCGTGAGGAAGTTGTCGGGGTCACCGTTGTCACCCGCCCAGCCCATGAACAGCAAGTCGTGTTCGCCGGCCTTGGCGCGGCGAATCAGCTCGCCCCATTCGATCACGCGGATTTCGGCTTGAATGCCGATTTCCGCCAGATCGGACTGCAGCATTTGGGCGCCGAGACTCGGGTTAGGGTTCAGCAGGCTGCCGGAAGGCCGGGTCCAGATCGTAGTCTGGAAACCCTCCTTGAGCCCGGCCTTGGCCATCAACGCCTTGGCCTTCTCGATGTCATGCGAGTACCCCGGCAATGTTTTCGCATAGCTCCAGGTGTTGGGCGGGTAGGGGCCGTTGGCAGGTTCGGCGGTGTCTTCGAACACGGCCTTGACGTAGTTGGCCTTGTCGAAGGCGAGGTTGATCGCCTGGCGCACTTCGGGTTTGTCCAAAGGCGGGTGTTGACTGTTGATGGCAACGAAGGCGGTCATGAAGGCGTCAGTCTTTTCGACTTTCAGCGTCGGCTCCTTCAGCGCCGCCTGGACATCCAGAGGCTTGGGCGACAGGGCGATCTGGCATTCATTGCGGCGT
Source organism: Pseudomonas sp. V98_8 (assembly GCF_029967975.1). Classification (NCBI taxonomy): domain Bacteria; kingdom Pseudomonadati; phylum Pseudomonadota; class Gammaproteobacteria; order Pseudomonadales; family Pseudomonadaceae; genus Pseudomonas; species Pseudomonas sp. V98_8. The sequence continues at coordinate 91,815 of NZ_JASCAE010000001.1, read as the reverse complement.
AGTTTCTGCAAGCGCACGTTGGCGTCAGGGGTGATGGCAAAGATCAGCGGGTCGACCGAGGGCTTGCCGCCGAAGTACTCGGCATTGGCTTTGTAGCGAACCGTGGCGTCCTTCTGGAAACGCGTGAAAACGAACGGGCCAGTGCCGATCGGTTGGCTGTTGAGCTTTTCCGGCGTGCCGGCTTTCATCAGCTTGTCAGCGTACTCGGCCGAGTAAATCGAGGCGAAGCCCATGCTCAGGGTGGCGAGGAAGGTGGAGTCCGGGTGATCCAGGGTGAAACGAATGGTCAGGGGGTCAAGTGCGTCGATCTTCTTGATCAGTGCGGGCAATTGCATCGACTGAGCATGGGGAAAGCCGCTCTGGGCGACTTTGTGCCATGGGTTGGCCGGATCGAGCATGCGGTCAAAGCTGAACTTCACGTCCTCGGCAGTCAGTTCGCGCGTGGGGCTGAAGTAGTCGGTGCGATGAAATTTCACCTGGGGGTGCAACTTGAAGATGTAGGTCAGGCCATCCGGCGTGACCTCCCAGCTGTCTGCGAGGCTGGCGACCACTTTGCCGCTGGCCGTGTCGAAGTCTACCAGGCGGTTCATCAGCACGTCGGCCGAGGCGTTGGTGGTGGTCAGCGAGTTGTATTGCACCACATCGAACCCTTCGGGGCTGGCCTCGGTGCAGACGCTCAGGGCGGCGGCGTAGGCCTGTGGGCCCAGCAGGAGCGGGGCAAGCAACAGCGGTAGGGCAGCGAGGCGCATGGTCGGGTTCCTTTACAGATCGAAGGCCCATCTGCAAGTGCAGTCTGGAAAAGGCTTACCCTAGTGGGCTGGATTGCAAATGACTATCCCCTTTTTCGTTTTCAGGGGACTATAGGCGATCGATTCGGGTGAGCACTGGTTGGAAAGCGCTGGATTGGCCTGTCGGGAAGATTCTCTGCGACGAGCGGTCGCAAGCGACGATAGCCTTGATCCAAGGCGTCTGGCGCCTGAAAAATGGGGTTTTTATCAATTCAACGCACACCGAATGTTGTTGCTCTCCAGTCTTTCTGGTATAAAGCAGCGCTCTTTTCTAGGGGCCCGGTTCCTTCACTGTAGGTGTAGCCGGTAAGACCTCTAAAGAATCGCGGCGCCTGGCGCCACAATGACTAGAGATTAAGCGGCCAACCCATGCCGGGTTGGGCATGTGGTTTTAGAGGGCTGAGGCATGTCTAGAGTATGTCAAGTTACCGGTAAGGGTCCGGTAACTGGGAATAACATTTCCCACGCAAACAACAAAACCCGTCGTCGTTTCCTGCCGAACCTGCAGCATCACCGCTTCTGGGTTGAAGAAGAGAAACGTTTCGTGCGTCTGCGCGTATCTGCCAAAGGCATGCGTATCATCGACAAGCGTGGCATCACTGTCGTGCTGGCCGAAATCCGCGCTGCTGGCAAGATCTAAGGGAGCTAATCATGCGTGAATTGATTCGTTTGATTTCGAGCGCCGGTACTGGTCACTTCTACACTACCGACAAGAACAAGCGTACTACCCCGGACAAAATCGAGATCAAGAAATTTGATCCGGTTGTTCGCAAGCACGTGATCTACAAGGAAGGCAAAATCAAGTAATTGATTTTTCCCGACTTACGAAAAAGGCCCGTATCGCAAGATACGGGCCTTTTTTGTTGCCTGCAAAAAGTCAGGCCTTCTGTTCAAACGCCACATAGATCTTGCGGCAAGGCTCCAGCACTTCCCAAGTGCCGCGGAAGCCGGCCGGGATCACGAAGCGATCGCCCGCGCGTACGGTTTTGCTGTTGCCGTCGTTGTCACGCAGCACAGACACACCCTGGACGATTTCGCAGTATTCGTGCTCCGTGAAATTCACCAACCACTGGCCGACCGCGCCTTCCCACACACCGGCATTCAGCTGACCGCAAGGGCTGTTGTAGTGGTTGTACACGGCTTGCTCGGGATCGCCCTTGAGGACTTTCGCCGGGTCTGGGCGATAGCGTTCGACGGCAGTGGTGGCCTGGCTGAAGTCGACGATGTTCTGGATGCTCATTGTTGTATTCCCCCGTGATTGCGACGCGAGTGGTTGAAAGAGCCAAAGTCTATGTTTATTAAAATGAACATCGCAAGGCCGTTTGCCGGTGTTGTGTCAAATATATTGAAACTTCACCTGCCGCTGGTTTAGGGTGGTGGTTGCCTTCGGCCGTAAGCAGGCTGGCCGGCAGAATTCCTGACAGCGCCCGCGAAGAACGCGGGTGTCGTATTCAACAAGAGGAGGACACTCGCATGACCACCCTGACTCGTGCCGACTGGGAGCAACGCGCTCGCGATCTGAAGATCGAAGGCCGCGCCTACATCAATGGTGAATACACCGATGCCGTCTCCTCCGAGACCTTTGAGTGCATCAGCCCGGTCGATGGCCGCCTGCTGGGCAAGATCGCCAGCTGTGACGCCGCCGATGCCCAGCGCGCTGTTGAAAACGCCCGCGCCACCTTTAATTCCGGTGTGTGGTCGCGCCTGGCGCCAACCAAGCGCAAAGCCACCATGATTCGATTCGCCGGCCTGCTGAAACAGCACGCCGAAGAGCTGGCCCTGCTTGAAACCCTGGACATGGGCAAGCCGATCAGCGACTCCCTGTACATCGACGTTCCTGGCGCGGCGCAAGCCCTGAGCTGGAGCGGCGAAGCCATCGACAAGATCTATGACGAAGTGGCGGCAACCCCGCACGATCAGCTGGGTCTGGTCACTCGCGAGCCAGTCGGTGTTGTCGGTGCCATCGTGCCGTGGAACTTCCCGTTGATGATGGCGTGCTGGAAACTCGGCCCGGCGCTGTCCACCGGTAACTCGGTGATCCTCAAACCGTCGGAAAAATCCCCGCTGACTGCCATCCGCATCGCTGCCCTGGCCGTCGAAGCCGGTATTCCGAAAGGTGTGCTTAACGTGCTGCCGGGTTACGGTCACACCGTCGGCAAGGCCTTGGCCCTGCACAACGATGTCGACACCCTGGTATTCACCGGTTCGACCAAGATCGCCAAGCAACTGCTGATCTACTCCGGCGAATCGAACATGAAGCGCGTCTGGCTCGAAGCCGGTGGCAAGAGTCCCAACATCGTGTTCGCCGATGCACCGAACCTGCAAGAAGCCGCCGAAGCTGCTGCGGGCGCCATCGCGTTCAACCAGGGCGAAGTCTGCACCGCTGGTTCGCGCCTGCTGGTGGAACGCTCCATCAAGGATAAATTCCTGCCGCTGGTGATCGAAGCCCTGAAGACCTGGAAGCCAGGCAACCCGCTGGATCCGGCGACGAATGTCGGTGCGCTGGTCGATACCCAGCAGATGAACACCGTGCTGTCGTACATCGAGTCTGGTCATGCCGACGGCGCCAAACTGGTGGCCGGTGGCAAGCGCACGCTTCAGGAGTCGGGGGGCACCTACGTTGAGCCAACCATTTTCGACGGCGTAAGCAACGCGATGAAAATCGCCCAGGAAGAAATCTTCGGGCCAGTGTTGTCGGTCATCACCTTCGACAGCGCCGAAGAAGCCGTCGCCATCGCCAACGACACGCCTTACGGCCTGGCCGCCGCGGTGTGGACTGCCGACATTTCCAAGGCTCACCTGACCGCCCGCGCATTGCGTGCCGGTAGCGTCTGGGTCAACCAGTACGATGGTGGCGACATGACGGCGCCGTTCGGTGGCTTCAAGCAGTCCGGCAACGGTCGCGACAAGTCGCTGCATGCGTTCGACAAGTACACCGAGCTGAAGGCGACCTGGATCAAGTTGTAATGTGACACGAGCCCCGGTGCATTCCGGGGCTCAACGCAGATCCCCTGTGGGAGCGAGCCTTTGTGGTGAGGGGATTTATCCCCGTTCGGCTGCGAAGCAGTCGCAAAGCCAGTGCAAGCGGTGTATCGATACGCCGCTGTTGCAGGTTTTGGGGCCGCTTCGCGACCCAACGGGGATAAATCCCCTCACCACAAAGGTTCGCTCCCACAATGTTTTGTGCTGTACAAAAATTATCCACAGGAGCGTGGAACATGCGTTGGGCGACGTATTTCGCCGTATTGGCGTCCGTCTTGAGTGTCGGCCTGGCCCTGGGTGTCAGCATGCCGCTGGTGTCGTTTCGCCTGGAAAGCTGGGGATACGGCTCGTTTGCCATCGGCGTAATGGCCGCGATGCCGGCCATTGGTGTTTTATTAGGCGCGAAGATTTCCAGTCACCTGGCAGCGCGCCTGGGCACGGCCAATCTGATGCGCTTGTGTTTGTGGGGTGGGGCTGTGTCCATCGGCCTGCTGGCATTGTTGCCCAGCTATCCGATCTGGCTGGTGCTGCGCTTGTTGATCGGCGTGGTTCTGACCCTGGTGTTCATCCTCGGTGAGAGCTGGATCAACCAACTGGTGGTCGAAGAGTGGCGCGGGAGGCTGGTGGCGCTGTACGGCAGTAGTTATGCGTTGAGCCAATTGGCTGGGCCGATACTGCTGGGCGTCCTGGGCACCCAGCACGATTATGGCTTCTGGGTTGGCGTCGGATTGCTGGTGGCGGCACCGTTGCTGTTGTTGGGCCGCAGTGGTGCGCCCAGTAGCGAGGCCTGCAGCGTGACCTTCGGTGATTTGCTGACTTTCTGCCGTGGCCTGCCGGCGATTGCCTGGGCGGTGTCGCTGTTCGCGGCGTTCGAAGCGATGATCTTGACGTTACTGCCGGTGTATTGCCTGCGCCAGGGCTTCACCACGGAAATCGCCCTGGCGATGGTCAGCACGGTGGTGGTGGGGGATGCTTTGCTGCAATTGCCCATCGGCGCGCTGGCGGACCGGATGTCGCGCCGAGCATTGTTCACCTGGTGCGCGGTAGTCCTGTTGGTGTCGAGCCTGGCGATCCCGCTGCTGATCGACACTCTGATGATCTGGCCGCTGTGGGTGCTGTTCGGCGCCAGTGCTGGCGGGCTGTTTACCTTGTCGCTGATCCTGATTGGCGAGCGTTATCGCGACGATGCGCTGGTCCGAGCCAATGCCCACATCGCACAGTTGTGGGGCATCGGTTGCCTGCTCGGGCCGTTGATCGCCGGTGCTGGCAGCCAGTGGATCAGCGGGCACGCGTTGCCATTGCTGATGGCGGCGGGAGCGTTTGGCCTGGTGATTCTGCTCTCGCGCCAAGGGGCATTTGGCGCGGTACAGCCAGCATAAGATCAAAAGATCGAAATTTTTCGGCAGCGCCTGCAGGCGATCGCATTTCAGTGGCAGGACTGCCGAACGCTCGGATCTTTTAAAGCATGCGCTCCAGTCCCACTGTAGTGCTGAGCCAGGCATTGAATCGTCGCCACCAACTGGCCGGCTCTTCGGTCAGGGTGTGCATCTTGCCGTCGTCTTCGGTCACCCATACCAAGTGGCCATTCTCCAGCCGTGCCTGATAACTCAGGGCTGGTGCCATGCCTTCCAATGCCAGCGCGCGCACGCGGGCCGCGAGTTCCGGGCTGTCCACGAGCACGCCGACTTCGGTGTTCCACAGTACCGAGCGCGGATCGAAGTTGAATGAACCGATGAAGGATTTCTGTTGGTCGAAGATGATCGCCTTGCTGTGCAGGCTGGAGTCAGACTCGCCATAGGACCTGCTGGAAAACAGGCGCGGTCCGCTGCCACTTTCATCGCCGGGCTGGCGGCGCAGTTCGAAGAGTTGTACGCCATGCTCCAGCAACGCTTTGCGATACGGGGCGTAGCCGCCATGCACCGCCGGTACGTCCGTGGCCTCCAATGAATTGGTCAGCAACCTCACCGACACGCCGGCATCGGCGCGGCCGGTCAGATACACCAGGCCCGGCTGACCGGGCACGAAATAAGCGGAAATCATCACCAGTTCTTTACTGACGCCATCGAGTTCGGGCGCCAATTGGGTGGTCAGCAGCAGGTGCGGGTCCGGCTCGCCGTCCGCAAGCACTTTGCTCGGTGCATCCCACAACGCCTGGTTCCAGGCCCAGATCAGCTCTTTGCGCCAGGTATCCAGGCGCGGGTCCGTGGCAAACTTCCTCAACTGCTGAAAGAGCGCATGGTTCTGTTTGCGTGATTGTTCCAGGGATTCTTCCAATCGGGTCCGGGTATTTTTCAGGTCCTGTGCGGTCGGTTTGCTCGACAGAAACTGTTCGACCGGTTTGCTCAGGGCGCTATTCCAGTATTGGTCGAAACTGTGCCCGAGCTGCTCCGCGACCGGGCCGACGCCGAGGATGTCGATGTCGGTAAAATTCAGATTGGGTTCGGCATCGAAATACTCGTCACCCAGATTACGCCCGCCGACGATGGCCATGCTGTTGTCCGCCAGCCACAGCTTGTTGTGCATGCGCCGATGTTGTTGTGACAAGTTGAACAAGCGGCCCATGGTCCGCGTTACGCCGGTGCTTCGCCCCAGGTGCAAAGGGTTGAACACTCGAATCTGGATCTGCGGATGCGCTGCAAGCGTGGCGATGGTGACGTCCTGGCCGTCACTGGTGGTGTCGTCGAGCAGGATGCGCACACGCACCCCGCGGTCGGCGGCCTTGAGCAATTCCTCCACCAGCATTCGCGTGCTGACGCCGTCATGCACGATGTAGTACTGCAAATCGAGACTGCCTTGGGCGTTGCGGATCAGTTCGGCGCGGGCGGTGAAGGCTTCGGTGCTGTCCGATAGCAGGCGAAACCCGGATTTCCCTTCATAGGGAGCCGCCTGGGCCTGGACCGAACGGCCAAATGCCGAAGCGCTCGCTGGCAGCGCCTGGCTTTGTTCGCGCTGCACGTCGAGGCTGGCGCAGCCGCCAAGGAACGAAGCAAGTAACACCAGAGCTAGCAGGGGCTGTCTGATTCTCACGTGGGACCGTTCCGATTGGCGGCAGATGTTGGTATATGGACGCTAGTTTGCGCAGAAAGGTCAGTCAGTCAGCCCGTTGGTTTGCGCCAGCAGTTGAATGGCAGCGGCGCCGACCTTGCGCACAGCTTCTTCAACCTGTGCTCTTGGTTTGGCAGCGTAGTTCATGCGCAGGCAATTGCGGTACTTGCCCGAGGCAGAAAAGATGCTGCCGACGGCAATCTGTACGCCCTGATCGTGCAAGGCGCGATTGAGTTTCAGGGTGTCGAAGCCTTCCGGCAACTCGACCCACAGCATGAAACTGCCTTGCGGGCGGCTGGCGCGGGTGCCTGCGGGGAAATACCGCGTGACCCAATCGATCATCGCGTCGCGATTGCGCTGGTACTGCGTGCGCATGCGCCGCAAATGCGGTTCGAAATGACCGGCCTTGAGAAACTCGGCGATGGCAATCTGTGGCTGCGGCGCGGTCGAACCGGTGCTGATGTATTTCATGTGCAGCACGCGCTCCAGATAGCGTCCCGGCGCGACCCAGCCAATACGCAGGCCTGGGGCGAGGGTTTTGGAAAACGAACTGCACAGCAGGACACGACCGTCTTCGTCGAAGGATTTGATGGTGCGCGGACGCGGATAGCTGTAGGCCAGCTCGCCATACACATCGTCTTCGATGATCGCCACGTCAAAGCGCTGTGCAAGCGTCAACAGTGAGCGTTTGCGCGACTCCGGCATGATATAGCCCAGCGGGTTGTTGCAGTTGGGGGTCAACTGTATGGCCTTGATCGGCCACTGTTCCAATGCCAGTTCCAGTGCGTCCAGGCTGATCCCGGTGAGCGGGTCGGTGGGGATTTCCAGGGCTTTCATCCCCAGGCCCTTGAGGGTTTGCATGGCGCCATGAAAGCTCGGCGAATCCACGGCCACGATATCGCCTGGCTCACAGATCGAACGAATGCTGGTGGACAGCGCCTCGTGGCAGCCAGTCGTTACCACCAGGTCGCCGGGGGCCAGTTGGCAGCCGGAATCGAGCATCAGCCGGGCGATCTGCTCGCGCAGTTCCAGATTGCCGTGGATGTTGTCGTAATACAGGCCGGGCATGTCTTGTCGGCGGCTGAGCTGCGCCAGGCCGCGCAGCAGTGGCTTGAGGGTCGGCGTTGTGATGTCCGGCATGCCGCGACCCAGTTGCACCACATCCTTGCGCGGTACCGCTCGGATCAGCTCCAGCACCTGGTCCCATTGGGAAATATCTACCGGCCGCTGAGCCGGGCGACCGACCGCTGGAAGTTCGGGCAGATCGCGGCTGACCGGCACGAAATATCCGGATTTAGGCCTTGGTGTGGCCAGTCCGCTGTCTTCCAGCACGCGATAAGCCTGCTGCACCGTGCTCAGACTGACGCCGTGTTCAACACTCAGCGCGCGCACCGACGGCAGTCGGTCACCGGGGCGATAGAAGCCTTGTTCGATTCGCGTGCCGAGCAGTTCGGCGAGGTTGACGTAGAGAGTCATGGTGCAGTCTCGTCTGAGGTCGTGGGATTGACCAGTACAGATGGAGCAAAAAATCAGGATTCAGTACCTGCAGCGTTAAATCTGTATGGAGATAATACAGTTTGGTTGAATCTGTAATGCTTTTCGCCGTCCACGCATCATGAAAGCTCTGGCTACCCAAGTAAACAGGAGCAATCAAAATGAATGGCTTGAGCGATGTGCGGCTGACGTTACACAGTCAGGAGCTGACGGCAGGGCAGGAGCACGGAGCGCGCGAGGCGGACATGCGCGGCGCGCCGTCAGGCCTGAAGCGCTGGGATCGGTTCTGGCGTCGTCTGCACACGCGCAAGGCATTACTGGAATTGACACCCGCTCAGCTCAAGGATGTCGGGCTGACGCGTGAGCAGGCGCGGGAGGAGGGGCTTAAGCCTTTCTGGAGAGTTTGAACATTGCGGTGTTCATTCGATCCATTCGCGGGCAAGCCCGCTCCCACGAGGACCGCGTCGGTCACAGATGTTTTGTACGACGCGGCTCCTGTGGGAGCGGGCTTGCCCGCGAAGAGGCCCGGTGAGCCGAAACCAAACGATCAGACCAACTCTTTGAGCCGATGCCACAACATCCCCAGCGCCAACAACGGCGAGCGCAAATGCTTACCGCCGGGGAAAGTAATGTGCGGCACCTGGGCGAACAGATCGAAGCCACCGCTGTGCTGCCCGCTAATGGCCTCGGCCAGCAGCTTGCCCGCCAGGTGCGTGGCGTTCACCCCGTGACCGGAATATGCCTGGGCGTAATACACATTCGGCTGATCCTTGAGTCGCCCGATCTGCGGTAGACGGTTGGCGCCGATACCGATCATCCCGCCCCACTGATAATCGATCCTCACGTCGGCCAATTGCGGGAAGACGTCCAGCATTTTTGGCCGCATATAGGCGGCGATATCTTTCGGGTCCCGCCCTGAGTAATGGCAGGCACCGCCGAACAGCAGGCGGCGATCCGCGGAGAGTCGATAGTAATCCAGCGCCACCCGCTGATCGCAGACCGCCATGTTCTGCGGCAACAGTGCGTGGGCCCGTTCTTCGCTCAAGGGTTCGGTGGCGATGACATAGCTGCCGGCGGGTAACACCTTGCCGCTGAGTTCGGGATTGAGCTCATTGAGGTAGGCGTTGCAACCCAGTACCAGCGTCTTTGCCCGGACCAAACCTGTGGCGGTGTGCACCTTGACCTCGGGGCCGTAGTCGATGCGCGTGACGGCCGACTGTTCGAACAGTTTCACGCCCAGTTGCCGGGCGGCGGCGGCTTCGCCCAGCGCCAGGTTCAGTGGGTGCAGATGCCCGGAACCCATGTCGATCAAACCGCCGACGTAGCGGTCGGAGCCCACCACGGTGTGCATTTCATGGGGTTGCAGCAGACGGGTTTCGTAGCCGTAGCCGAGGCTGCGCAATTCTTCGGCGTCTTCGGCGAACCCTTCGAGATCACGGGGCTTGTTGGCCAGGTCGCAGTAACCCCACGTCAGGTCGCAGGGGATCTGAAAACGCTCGACCCGCTGTCGGACGATTTCTACGGCTTCCAGGCCCATGAGCTTCATCTGACGTACACCGTCGGCGCCGATCACGCTGGCAAACTGATCAAGGCCATGGCCGACCCCGCGAATCAACTGCCCGCCATTGCGGCCGCTGGCGCCCCAGCCGATTTTATGGGCTTCCAGCAGCACCACGCTCAGGCCGCGTTCCGCCAGTTCCAGTGCTGTGTTCAACCCGGAGAAACCGCCACCGACCACGCAAACGTCAGCCATCTGTTCGCCAGACAGCACCGGATAGTCAGGCTGAGGCAGGCTGCTGGCGCCGTAATAGGAGGCGGTGTGCCGGTGATTCGGGACAGGCTGCTGGGCACGGCCATTCATGTGCGTGATCCTGATGGGTGTGTCTGGAAAATTCGACGGAGCATAAGCCGGACCTCGAAGGCGGGCAACACTGGTCGCTCGGTGCTGTCTGGTTGGGGATTTTTAAGTCAGAATCTGCCTCTGTTTCGAGATCGGTAATAGTTTGGATGAGCTGCAACAGTCAGAAAATTCGCACGTTGCGCCAGCAGATTCCCTCGTTCGAGTGCGTCCCCGGCTGCCATGACTGCTGTGGTCCGGTAACAACCTCGCCGGAGGAAATGTCCCGCCTGCCACGCAAGAGCCGCGCCGAGCAGGATGCGGCGATGGATGAATTCAACTGCGTCCATCTGGGGCCGAACGGCTGCACGGTGTATGACGAACGGCCGCTGATCTGTCGGTTGTTTGGCACTACTAAAACACTGCCATGCCCCAATGGGCGGCGGCCGGTAGAGCTGATTCACCCTCGGGTCGAGAAGCAGATCCATGAATACATGGCCAGCACCCGGCAGGTTCTTGTTTGATCGTTCCCACGCTCCGCCTGGGAACGATCCATGTCGAGTCAATCCGGAATCGGCAGGTTCAGACTCTCCTTCACCTCTTCCATCACGATATAGCTCTTTGATTCGCGCACATGCGGCAGCTTGAGCAGGATGTCGCCCAGCAGTTTGCGGTACGAGGCCATCTCCGATATCCGCGCCTTTACCAGGTAGTCGAAATCGCCTGATACCAAGTGGCACTCCAGGACGTGGGGCAGTTTCAGCACGGCGCGTCGGAATTCTTCGAAGGTGTCGCCGGACTTGTAGTCGAGGCTGATCTCGACGAACACCAGCAGGCTTCCCTTGAGGTGCTGCGGATTGAGCCGGGCGTTGTAGCCCATGATGATCCCTTCGCGCTCCAGGCGCCGCACCCGCTCGGTACAGGGCGTGGTCGAGAGCCCGACCTTTTCCCCAAGCTCGGTAAACGATATGCGCCCATCCGCTTGCAGGATCCGCAGGATATTGCGGTCGATCTTGTCCAGCTCACGTTTGGTTTGAGTGTTGGTACGCATAGGGGATGCGCCTCCGTGAAAAGGGTTTTTGCCGAGAATTGTCGCCAAATATAGGCGCTTATATAGTGAAAAGCACTGGCAAATCTTTTTTACACTGCGCACATCCGAAGCTTTGAACAACAAACGTCAGCGGTTAGCCGCGATGAGGGAAATGAAAATGCGCGTTATGGTCTTGGGTAGCGGCGTCATCGGTACCACCAGTGCTTATTATCTGGCACGCGCCGGGTTTGAAGTGGTGGTAGTGGACCGGCAGCCGGCTGCTGCCATGGAGACCAGTTTCGCCAACGCCGGGCAGGTCTCGCCGGGCTATGCCTCGCCGTGGGCCGCGCCGGGTGTGCCGCTCAAGGCTATCAAATGGCTGCTGCAGCGCCATGCGCCCCTGGCGATCAAGGCCACTGCCGACATCGATCAGTACCTGTGGATGGCACAGATGCTGCGCAACTGCACCGCCAGCCGCTACGCGGTGAACAAGGAGCGCATGGTCCGCCTGTCCGAGTACAGCCGTGACTGCCTTGACGAACTGCGCGCCGAAACCGGTATTGCCTACGAAGGCCGCAGCCTGGGTACTACGCAGTTGTTCCGCACCCAGGCTCAGCTCGATGGCGCTGCAAAAGACATCGCCGTGTTGAAAGAGTCCGGCGTGCCGTTCGAACTGCTTGACCGCGAAGGCATTGCCCGCGTCGAGCCGGCCCTGGCCAATGTGACGGACATCCTCGCCGGTGCCCTGCGCCTGCCGAATGACCAGACTGGCGACTGCCAGATGTTCACTAACAAGTTGGCAGAGATGGCCACTAACCTTGGCGTGCAATTCCGCTTTGGCCAGGACATTCAGAGCCTCGACTTCGCCGGTGACCGCATCAACGGTGTGTGGATCGATGGCAAGCTGGAAACCGCTGACCGCTACGTGCTGGCACTCGGCAGCTACTCGCCGCAATTGCTCAAGCCGCTGGGCATCAAGGCGCCGGTGTATCCGCTCAAGGGTTACTCCCTGACCGTGCCGATCACCAACCCGGCTATGGCCCCGACTTCGACCATTCTCGACGAGACCTACAAAGTCGCGATCACCCGTTTCGACAACCGTATCCGCGTTGGCGGCATGGCGGAAATCGCCGGTTTTGACCTGTCGCTCAACCCGCGTCGGCGCGAAACCCTGGAGATGATCGTCAACGACCTTTATCCTCAGGGCGGCAATCTGGCCGAGGCCAGCTTCTGGACCGGCCTGCGTCCGACCACGCCGGACGGCACGCCGATTGTCGGCGCTACCCCGTTCAAGAACCTGTTCCTGAACACCGGTCACGGTACCCTCGGTTGGACCATGGCGTGTGGCTCTGGCCGCTTGCTGGCCGACCTGATGGCCAAGAAAAAGCCGCAGATCAGTGCTGAAGGGCTGGATATCTCCCGGTATGGCAGCAACCGTCAGGAGCCTGCAAAACATGTCAATCCAGCGCCGGCTCACCAGTGAGTCCACTCTAGGCGCGCTGCGAAAGCGATAATGCGAGATCTCTCTCCCGGTGCTACTGGCGGTTATCGCCGCCCGCAGCGCCGGTTTTTTATTAACCGACCGACCAGAAGTCTGCCGCCATGCGTCCTGCCCGTGCCCTGATCGACCTCCAAGCCCTGCGTCACAATTACCAGATCGCCCGTGAAGTCACGGGTGCCCGTGCTCTTGCGGTGATCAAGGCCGATGCCTACGGCCATGGCGCGGTGCGGTGTGCCCAGGCGCTGGAAGCCGAGGCGGACGGGTTCGCCGTGGCGTGCATCGAAGAGGCCCTGGAGTTGCGGGCGGCGGGCATTCGCGCGCCGGTGTTGCTGCTTGAAGGTTTTTTCGAGGCCGATGAGCTGCCGCTGATCGTCGAGCATGATTTCTGGTGCGTGGTGCATTCGCTGTGGCAACTCGAAGCGATCGAGAAAGCTGCATTGAGCAAGCCGATCACGGTCTGGCTCAAGCTCGACTCGGGCATGCACCGCGTCGGCCTGCATCCGAAGGACTATCAGGCAGCCTATCAACGGCTGCTGGCCAGCGGGAAAGTGGCGAAGATTGTGCTGATGAGTCACTTTGCCCGTGCTGACGAATTGAACTGCCAGGCCAGTGTCGAGCAGGTCGCGGTCTTCGAAGCGGCGCGTCAGGGATTGTCGGCCGAGGTCAGCCTGCGAAATTCCCCGGCGGTGCTGGGTTGGCCGCAGATTCCCAGTGACTGGGTTCGCCCGGGGATCATGCTGTACGGCGCCACGCCGTTCGAGGAAGCCAACGCCGTGGCTTCGCGCCTGCAACCGGTGATGACCCTTGAGTCGAAGGTGATCAGCGTCCGTGAATTGCCCGCTGGAGAGCCGATCGGCTACGGAGCCAAATTCATTACCCAGAAGCCGATGCGCGTTGGCGTGGTGGCCATGGGTTATGCCGATGGCTATCCGCGGCTGGCGCCGACCGGTACGCCAGTATTGGTCGCCGGGCAACGCAGCCAGTTGATCGGCCGGGTGTCGATGGACATGCTGTGCGTCGATCTGACTGACATTCCACGAGCAGGCCTGGGCTCGACCGTCGAGTTATGGGGCAAAAACATCCTCGCCAGCGACGTGGCCATCGCCGCCGGCACGATTCCGTACCAGATCTTCTGCAACCTGCGCCGGGTGCCAATGCTCTATTCCGGGAGCTAGGGCAAAGCCGCCCAGACCGGAAGTCGCCTCGCCGAACAGGATTCAGGTCAAGGTGTTGTAAATACTGAACGCTGTCGCCATGATAACGCTCAATATTCCAACAACCTGAATCCTTGGAGGCGCAAGCTTGGACGTCGGTGAACGACTGCAATCAATCCGCAAGCTCAAAGGTCTTTCCCAGCGTGAGCTCGCCAAACGCGCGGGCGTCACCAACAGCACGATTTCGATGATCGAGAAGAACAGCGTCAGCCCCTCGATCAGTTCGCTGAGGAAGGTGTTGGGCGGGATTCCCATGTCCATGGTCGAGTTCTTTTCCGAAGAAATCCTGCAGGAAATACCGACTCAGATCGTCTACAAAGCCAACGAGCTGATCGATATTTCCGATGGTGCAGTGACCATGAAACTGGTCGGCCGGGCTCACCCGAGCCGCGCTATCGCATTCCTCAATGAAATCTACCCGCCAGGCGCCGATACCGGTGAGGAGATGCTCACCCATGAGGGCGAGGAAACCGGGATTTTGCTGGAAGGGCGACTGGAACTGGTGGTTGGGCTTGAAACTTTTGTGCTCGAAGCTGGCGATAGCTACTACTTTGAAAGTACCAAGCCGCATCGTTTCCGTAATCCATTCGATGCGCCGGCGCGACTAATCAGCGCAGCAACACCCGCCAACTTCTAAGGAAAGAGGCGTCCTGCCAGCACGGCGGAGGCACTCGAGCCGTTTGACCGTTGCGCAACAAGACCCCTTCGACTTTGGGGTTGTTTCAGTGTCGCGGGCTTACCGCTATACTTGCGCCCGCCTGCGAACCGTGGCCGTAGGCGTGACTAGCCACCATTGAGGGTGAACGCGTGAATCTAATTATGAAAATGCTGGCCGCACCAGCAACCGTACTGGCCCTCTGGGCTGTCAGCGCTCAAGCTGCGACCAATGACGAAATCGCCAAGCGCCTTGAGCCAGTCGGCCAGGTTTGTGTCCAGGGCCAAGAGTGCAAGGGCATGGAAGTCGCCGCTGCGGCTGGCGGCGGCGGTGGTGCCAAGGCACCTAAAGATGTCATTGCCAAGCATTGCAATGCTTGCCACGGCACCGGCCTGCTGGGCGCGCCGAAGATCGGTGACAAAGCCGCTTGGAAAGAGCGCGCCGACCACCAGGGCGGCCTCGATGGCATCCTGGCCAAAGCCATTACCGGCATCAACTCGATGCCGCCAAAAGGCACCTGCGCCGACTGCACCGACGACGACCTCAAGGGCGCCATCAAAGAGATGTCCGGCCTGTAACCAGTCCGCCTCTTTCGCGAAAAAGCCGCTTGCGAGCGGCTTTTTTGTGTCTGAAATTTCATTAAATGCCGCTGCCCCCTGTAGGAGCGAGCATGCTCGCGAAAAACCTGAAAACGCCGCGGGGCATCAGGCTTCCAGCGTCATCGTTGACGACCATCGCGAGCATGCTCGCTCCTACAATGTTTTTTTGTGGCGGCCGAAGCAAAGACCCGGCAAGCTCGGTCCAACCTCATTCATGGAATGTACGGGAGGATCGGATGGTACAGCTGTGTTCTATCGAGCAAGCGGTCGATGAAGTGTTGGCGAGGTTGCCGGCGCATATTCACATGGGCTTGCCCTTGGGACTGGGTAAACCGAATAACTTCGCCAACGCGCTGTATCAACGAATCGCTCAGTTGCCTGAGCGACGGCTGACGATTTACACCGCGTTGTGCCTGGGGCGCCCGCCCTTGGGCGATGGCTTGCAAAAGCGCTTCCTTGAACCCTTTATCGAACGGGTTTTCGGCGATTATCCGGAGCTGGAATTCCTCGCCGACCTGCGTCGCGATGATTTACCGGGCAACATTCACATCCAGCAATTCTTCATGCAGCCCGGCAGTCTGCTCAACAGCGCCACGGCGCAACAGGATTACGTCAGCAGCAACTACAGCCATGCCGCCCGGGACATTAACGCTGCCGGTTTGAACTTGATTGCTCAATTGGTGGCCAGTCATCCCGAACACCCCGATCGCTTGAGCTTGAGTTGCAACCCGGACATCACCCTCGACCTGCTGCCGATGGTTGCCAGGCGCCGTGCAGAAGGGGAGACGATCCTGATGGTCGGGCAGGTGCACGACGATTTGCCCTACATGCCCGGTGACGCTGAAGTCGGCATCGACACCTTCGACCTGTTGATCGACGAGAAAGACAGCACCACGCTGTTTTCCACGCCGAACATGCCGGTGGGTTTCCAGGATCATTTCATTGGCCTGCACGCCAGCACACTAGTGCGTGATGGCGGCACCCTGCAGATCGGCATCGGTTCCATGGGCGATGCGCTGACCGCTGCGTTGCTGGCGCGTCAGGCTGACAACGACGCCTATAAGGCTTTACTGAGCGACCTGAATCTTGACCCGTGGGCGCAGTTGATCGAGCGCGAAGGTGGCACCGAACCGTTCGCCAAAGGCTTGTACGGTTGCAGCGAAATGTTCGTCAACGGCCTGCTGGTGCTGGCTGACGCCGGGATCGTGCGGCGCAAGGTTTACCCGGACGTGCCGACCCAACGCCAGGCCAATGCCGGAACCCTCGACGAAGCGGCGCAAACCGACGGTATTTCGGTGCACGGCGGCTTCTTCCTCGGCCCGCGCAGTTTCTATCAGCGCCTGCGAGAATTGCCGCAAAGCAAGCGTCTCGAATTCAACATGACCCGCATCAGCTACATCAACGAGCTGTACGGGCAGGAAGAGCTCAAACGCCTGCAGCGGCTCGATGCACGATTTATCAACACCGCGTTTACCGTAACCCTGCTAGGCGCCGGTGTGGCGGATCAGCTTGAAGATGGGCGCGTGGTCAGCGGGGTGGGTGGGCAATACAACTTCGTTGTCCAGGGCCATGCGCTGCAAGGTGCGCGTTCGGTGTTGCTGCTGCGTAGCTGGCGTGAGTCGGCGGGTGACGTCAGTTCCAATATTGTCTGGGAGTACGGTCATTGCACCATCCCCAGGCACCTGCGGGACATCGTGGTTACCGAGTACGGCATTGCCGATCTGCGAGGCAAGACGGATGCGGCGGTGATCGAAGCCCTGTTGAACATCAGCGACTCGCGTTTTCAGCCGGGCTTGATCGAGCAGGCACAGAAGGTCGGCAAGTTACCGAAGGATTTCCACCTGGACCCGCGTTTTACCGACAACACACCACAGCGGTTGCTGGGGATTGAGGCGCTGCATTCGCAGTTGTTTCCGGAGTATCCGCTGGGGTGCGATTTCACCGACGTGGAGCGGGACCTGTTGCGGGCGCTGAACTGGCTCAAGAGCAAATTCAAACTCAGCGAAGTGCTGGAGTTGGGCAAGGCTGCGCTGGATGCGCCGGAGCCTTCTTCGTACCCGGAACATCTGGAACGGATGCAACTGACCAGCCCGGATGGCTTGAAAGAAGACCTGTTTCAGCGGTTGCTGCTAACCGGCCTGAAGGTCACCGCGCAATAACTAACACCACAAAACAAATGTGGGAGCGGGCTTGCTCGCGAAAGCGGTGTGTCAGTCAAAGTTGATGTCGACTGACCCACCGCTTTCGCGAGCAAGCCCGCTCCCACAGGGGAGATGCGGTGTGGCGGCTTTACTCGATGAAGGTCACGACGCCGCCAGCCAGCGATTGCACGCGCGCCAGCGACTCAACACGATAACCCTGGGCATCCAGCTCAGCACGACCGCCCTGGAACGACTTCTCGATCACGATCCCCAAGCCGGCCACGGTGGCACCGGCTTGCTTGATGATCGAGATCAGCGCCTGGGACGCCTTACCGTTAGCCAGGAAGTCATCGATGATCAGCACGCGGTCGCTGCTGGTCAGGTGGCGTGGAGAAATGGCCACGGTGCTTTCGGTCTGCTTGGTGAACGAATAGACGGTCGCCGACAGCAGGTTTTCAGTCAGGGTCAGGGACTGATGCTTGCGCGCAAAAATCACCGGCACACCAAGGTTCAGGCCGGTCATGATTGCAGGCGCAATACCCGAGGCTTCGATGGTGACGATCTTGGTGATGCCCGAATCCTTGAACAGCGAGGCGAATTCATCGCCGATCAGCTTCATCAGGACCGGGTCGATCTGGTGGTTCAGAAAGGCGTCGACTTTCAAGACCTGATCGGAAAGCACGATGCCTTCTTCGCGAATTTTCTTGTGCAGTGCTTCCATGAAGCTGTCCTCGTTTGGCGCCTTTTGCGCCGAAGGTCTAAATAAATGTGGTCAATTCTAGCGCTTTAACATCGCGCGTATATCCGCCAATGCGCTATTGCCACGCACGGCTTTGACTTCGGTCGGTGTGTCGTCGTTGCCTTCCCAGGCCAGGTCGTCCGGCGGCAGTTCATCGAGGAAGCGGCTTGGTGCGCAGTCGATGATCTCGCCGTATTGCTTGCGCTTGGCGGCAAAGGTGAAGGCCAGGGTCTGGCGCGCGCGGGTAATGCCCACGTAGGCCAGGCGCCGCTCCTCTTCGATGGTGTCGGCTTCGATACTGGAGCGGTGCGGCAGGATTTCTTCTTCCATGCCCATGATGAATACGTAGGGGAATTCCAGCCCCTTGGAGGCGTGCAAGGTCATCATCTGCACGCCTTCGGCACCGTCTTCCTCTTCCTGCTGGCGCTCGAGCATGTCGCGCAGCACCAGTTTGCCAATCGCGTCCTCGACGGTCATTTCGCCTTCTTCGTCCTTCTCGAGCGTGTTTTTCAACGCTTCAATAAGGAACCACACGTTGCCCATGCGGTAGTCGGCGGCCTTGTCGCTGGAGCTGTTGGTGCGCAGCCAGTTCTCGTAGTCGATGTCCATGACCATGCTGCGCAGGGCCGAGATCGGGTCTTCGCCGGCGCATTGCTCGCGGACCTTGTCCATGAAGTGCTTGAAGCGCGACAGACGATCGGTGAAGCGGCTGTCCAGATGCTCGCCCAGGCCGATTTCGTCGGTGGCGGCATACATCGAGATTTTTCGCTCGGTGGCGTAGTTGCCCAGTTTCTCCAACGTAGTCGAGCCGATCTCGCGGCGCGGCACGTTGATCACGCGCAGGAAGGCATTGTCGTCGTCCGGGTTCACGATTAGACGGAAGTAGGCCATCAGGTCTTTCACTTCCTGGCGCCCGAAGAAGCTGTTGCCGCCGGACAAGCGATAGGGAACCTGGTGATGCTGCAACTTCAGTTCGATCAACTTGGCCTGATAGTTACCCCGGTACAGGATCGCGAAATCGCTGTAAGGCCGGTCGGTGCGCAAGTGCAGGCTGAGGATTTCCACCGCCACGCGCTCGGCTTCGGCGTCTTCGTTGCGGCAGCGGATCACGCGGATCTCGTCGCCGTGGCCCATTTCACTCCACAGCTGCTTTTCGAATTCGTGGGGGTTATTCGAAATCAGTACGTTGGCGCAGCGCAGGATGCGGCTGGTGGAGCGGTAGTTCTGCTCCAGCATCACCACTTTCAGGGAAGGGTAGTCTTCCTTGAGCAGCATCAGGTTTTCCGGGCGGGCGCCGCGCCAGGCGTAGATCGACTGGTCGTCGTCACCTACCACGGTGAACTGATTGCGCTTGCCGATCAGCATTTTCACCAGCAGGTACTGGCTGGCGTTGGTGTCCTGGTATTCGTCCACCAACAAGTAACGCACCTTGTTCTGCCACTTTTCCAGGATGTCGGCGTGCTCTTCGAACAGCTTTACCGGCAGCAGGATCAGGTCGTCGAAGTCCACCGCGTTGAACGCCTTGAGCGTGCGCTGGTAGTGGGTGTAGACAATGGCGGCGGTCTGTTCCTTGGGATTGCGCGCGTTCTCCAGCGCCTGGGCCGGCAGGATCAGGTCGTTTTTCCAGGCGCCGATCATGTTCTTGATCTCGTCGACGCCGTCGTCGCCCGAGTATTCCTTTTGCATGATGTCGGTCATCAGGGACTTGACATCGGTCTCGTCGAAAATCGAGAAACCGGGCTTGTAGCCCAACCGCGCGTGTTCCTTGCGGATGATGTTCAGGCCCAGGTTGTGGAACGTGCAGACCGTCAGGCCGCGGCCTTCACCGGCGCGCAGCAGGGTGCCGACCCGCTCCTTCATCTCGCGCGCGGCCTTGTTGGTGAAGGTCATGGCAACGATGTACTGGGCGCGGATGCCGCAGTTCTGGATCAAGTGGGCAATCTTTCGGGTGATTACGCTGGTCTTGCCGGAGCCTGCACCGGCGAGCACCAAAAGAGGGCCGCCGACATAGCTCACGGCTTCTTGCTGCCGGGGATTGAGTCGGGACATAGGTAAATTCAGGAGTCAGTCACGAAATGGGCCGGCATTTTAACAGGCTCAGAGAATTGTGCTGCTCTCTCCGACTTGTGACGTACAGCGCGATCTGTATTTGCCGGTTTTGTTACTTTCACGCAGGATGCACAACGAATTCGCGTCTAATGTTCGTAATTCCGGATACAACGGCCTCGGATGTCCATTGGTCATCAGGGATCGGCGCGGCATAATGCCGTCGCCTACATCTTTGCAGAGTCTAGGGAGCTAGCTTGTCTACGCCTGTCGAACCCTTGCGTTTGCTGCTATTGGCCGAAGAGCCAGCGTGGGCAGCGTTGTTGCGCGAGTGTCTGGCTCCGATGGGGAGCTCGGCCGTGCTCATCAGTGCGCCGAGCTGGGAGTCGGTCAGCAGTCTGTTCGATGACAACCGCAGCGCGGTGTTGTTGACGATCCCGGCTCTCCAGCCGGCGCCGGGCCGTTGCTGCCTGCCGACGGTGTTGCTGCTCGAGCATGAACCCATGATCGCGCCCGACGGTGTAAGCGACTGGCTGGTGCGTGACCATCTTGACCCGGGCATGTTGCGCCGTTGCCTGCGCCATGTGCGTGAGCGCGGCTTACTGGAAAACACCCTGCAACGCCTGGCCGAGCAGGATCCGCTGACCGGCATCGCCAACCGCCAGGGTTTCCAGACCCTCTTGACGGCGCGGCTGGCGGAAAACGAGGGTCGTGGCCTGGCCCTCGGCCATCTTGACCTCGATAACTTTCGTTACGCCAATGATGCCCTCGGCCACCAGGCCGGTGACCGCCTGATCCTGCAAGTGGTCGCGCGGCTCAAAGGCCAGCTCGAAGCCGGCGATCAACTGGCGCGATTGGGCAGCGATGAGTTCGCCTTGCTGATCGACACCCGCCGCGCTCCTGAGCGCGCCGAATGGATGGCCGAGCGCATTACCGAAGCGTTGGCCGAGCCTTATTGGGTCGACGGCGAAAGCCTGCTGATCGGCTCCAGCCTGGGCATTGCCCATGCACGAGCGCAGGCGGGCGCCGACCCGTTGATGTGGCACGCGCATATCGCCATGCAGCAAGCGAAAAGCACCCAGGGCTGCACATTTCATATTTTCAACGAACGCATCAACCGCAATGCCCGCAGTATCGCCGACCTCGAGACCGAGCTGCGCCGGGCCTTGCGCCGCGATGAGCTGGAACTGCATTACCAGCCGCGAATGAACCTTGAAGACGGGCAAATCGTCGGCCTCGAAGCCTTGGTGCGCTGGCGTCATGCCGAGCGCGGTTTGCTGCCACCGAGCGAGTTCGTGCCCCTGGCCGAGCAGAGCGGTTTGATTGTGCCGCTGGGTTACTGGGTCATTTCCCGGGCATTGCGCGATATGCAGGCGTTGCTTGAGCTAGGCTTGCCGCCGTTGCACATGGCGATCAACCTGTCGTTCCGACAGTTTCAGGACAGCCAGTTGCTCTCGACCCTGAGTCGGCTGATCAGCGAGCGCGGAGTCGAAGCGCAGTGGCTGGAATTCGAACTGACCGAAACCGCGGTCATGCGCCGCAGCGACCTGGTCAAGCAGACCATGGACGCCCTTGGGCGCCTGGGTGTGCGCTTCTCCCTCGATGACTTCGGTACCGGCTTTTCATCCTTTGTGCACCTCAACAGCCTGCCGATCACGTTGTTGAAGATCGACAAGAGCTTTGTCGGCGGCATGGAACAGCGCGAAGAAAACCGTCAACTGGTGCACGCGATGATCAACCTGGCGCACAACCTCAACCTGGAAGTCGTTGCCGAGGGCGTGGAGACGCCGGAGCAACTGGATCTGTTGCGCGGTTTCGATTGCGATCAGGTGCAGGGGTACCTGATCAGCAAGCCGTTGCCGTTGGCGGAGCTGGTGGAGTACCTGATGTTTGACGGCAGCCAGCAGGCGCCACTGGAAATCGTGGTCTGAACACAAAACCTGTAGGAGCTGGCTTGCCAGCGAATCGGTGGGTCATTCAACAAGGTTGTCGACTGACTCACCGCTTTCGCTGGCAAGCCAGCTCCTACAAAGGTTTCATTCGGCCTGGATGGCGTCGAAATCTCCTGATACCGGCTCCCGCTGAATCATCCGCTTCATCTTCCATTCAAACGCCAGCGTCAGGCCCACCGCCGCGCAGGCCAGCCCCAGCGCCAAGCCCCACCAGACGCCTGTTGGCCCCCAGTGCAAGTGGAACGCCATCCACCAGGCTGCCGGGGCGCCGATCAGCCAGTAACAGCCCAGGCCCACCAGAAAGGTGGTCTTGGCGTCCTTGAGCCCACGAATGCAGCCCATGGCGATGGTTTGCGTGCCGTCGAACAGCTCGAACCATGCCGCCACTGCCAGCAGGCTCACCGCCAGGTTGATGACATCGCGAAACGCCGGGTCGTTGTGATCGAGAAACAGCCCAACCAGCTGATTTGGCAACAGCCAGAAGACCATCGCAAAGCACAGCATCGCCACCGCGCCAAAAGCCAGGCCTACCCTTCCGGCCAGCCGTGCGTCCAGTAGCTGCCCGGCACCGTAGTGCTGACCGATGCGCATGGTGATCGCGTAGGAAATCCCCGCGGGCACCATGAAGGCCACCGAGACAATTTGCAGGGCGATCTGGTGCGCCCCCAGCTGCGTGCTGCCCATGGTGCCCATGCACAAAGCGGCGAAGGCAAACAGCCCAACCTCCACGGCATAGGTGCCCCCAATCGGCAGCCCCAGGCGCCAGAGCTCCTTCAGGTACTGTCGGTTGAGCCGCAACAGACCCCGGCGCAGGGGATAGGCATCGTAGGCCGGGTGCCGGCGAATGTGCCACGCCAGCGCCAGCGCCATCAGGTTGGCGACAATCGCCGTGACCAGGCCAATGCCCATCAGCCCCAGTTTCGGCAAACCGAACATCCCGGTGATCAACGCGTAGTTCAGCAGGAAGTTGGCGACGGTGCCCCCCAGGCTGATGACCATGACCGGCGTTGCCCGGCCGATGGCGCTGGTGAAGCCGCGCAGGGCCATGAAGCTCAGGTAGCCGGGCAGGGCGAACGGCAGGAAGATCAGAAACTGACCGGCCGACTGGACGTTGCTTTCAGTCTGGCCGAACAGCAGCAGTACCGGCTTGAGGTTCCACAGCAGCAAGCCCGCCACCAGCGCCATCAACCAGGCCAGCCATAACCCGGCCTGGGTCAACCGGGTCGCGCCGAGGATGTCGCCCGCACCCTGGCGGATCGCCACCAGGGTGCCGACCGCCGCGATCACGCCGATGCAGAAAATCGACACGAACGAGTAAGTCGCCGCTCCGAGCCCGCCGCCCGCCAGGGCCTCGGGGCTCAGTCGCGCCATCATCAAGGTGTCGGTGAGTACCATCAACATATGCGCCAACTGCGAGGCGATCAGCGGCCCCGCCAGCCGCAGGATGGCCCAGAGTTCAATACGCGCTGGATGCTGCATGGTCATCACGCTCGATTATCAAAGGAGACAGGAAAGCGTCGATTCTCGGCGCTCTACGGGGATTGCACAAAGGGATAAAAAGGATGGGTAGCATGAGTCAAACTCATGCTGGAGATTTTCTGCTAGGGTATTCAAAACCGCTGTAGGAGCTTTCCTGATGTCGCGTCGTCTTCCTCCTTTATATGCTCTGCGCGCATTTGAAGCAGCGGCGCGTCACACATCGTTTACCCAGGCTGCGCAAGAGTTGTCGATTACCCAAAGTGCGGTCAGTCGGCATATTCGTACGCTCGAAGAGCATTTTGCCTGTCGGTTGTTTCACCGCAGCGGGCGCAATCTGCAACTCACTGAGTCGGCGCGGTTGATCCTGCCGGGCATTCGCGACGGTTTCTCTGCCCTGGAGCGAGCCTGCAATACCTTGCGCGCCGAAGACGACATCCTGCGTATGAAAGCCCCGTCGACCTTGACCATGCGCTGGTTGCTGGCGCGGCTCAGCCGTTTTCGGCACCTTCAACCGGGCAATGAAGTACAGCTGACCAGCGCCTGGATGGACATCGACTCGGTGGACTTCAATCAGGAACCGTTCGATTGCGCCGTGATCCTCAGCAACGGGCATTTCCCGCCGGACTGGGAGGCTACTTTGTTATTTCCAGAGGAACTGATTCCGGTGGGGGCGCCTAATCTTCTGAACGATCAGCCGTGGGACGTCGCACGACTGGCCAGCACCGAACTGCTACACCCAACGCCCGACCGTCGCGACTGGCGCAGTTGGCTGGAGCGCATGGGCCTGACCGACCAGGTCTCACTCAAGGGCGGCCAGGTGTTCGACACGCTGGAGTTGGGGATGATCGCCGCCGCCCGAGGCTATGGCGTGTCCATGGGCGATTTGTTGATGGTGGCTGAAGATGTTGCGCAGGGACGCCTGAGTTTGCCGTGGCCGACGGCGGTCGCCAGCGGTGAGAATTATTACCTGGTCTGGCCGAAAACCCGCCCCGGAGGTGAGCGTTTGCGCCGCCTCAGCGTTTTTCTGTTGGGCGAGGTTCGGGCCATGGAGTTACCGGCGGTCGAGCACTTGAGCTGAATCATCGCCGGCAAGCCTCAATGGCGGATCCGTCGCCAGGCTAGTCACACTTGGCATTGCTGGATACTTCCTTGCTCGCCTGTTTTAACAGGTTACCCAACTCAGCTGCGTTGGTGCTGTTGTAAATCCGACCTCCGGTATTTTCAGCGATACAGCGTGACGGGCCGCCCGCACCGATTTTCACCACGTTGACCCGCAGGCGTGGTTGTTCCCTGGCGATTCGACGGGATACCGCGCAAACATCCTGTCCGCAACCGTCTTCGCCGTCGACGAACATCACGATCACGGCATCGTTATTGCGCCCGTCGACCGTGCTCGCCGCGTGGGCCAGGCTGTCGGCCAGCGGTGTGCCTTCGTCGGGAACCAGGCCTCGAATCCCGTTGATCAGCCGCGGGCGATCGCCGAACTTGAACAAACCCCGGTCCGGTGTTCTTTCGCAGCCGGCAAAGGTGATCAGGCGTGTATCAATCTTCGGGTCCAGCCCGTTGATCATGCCGGCCAGCGACTCCTTGGCGACGTCCATGCGGCTGGGTTTGGCGGTAAGCCGCATGGTGCGGTTCGGGTCCAGCAGCTTGTTGATGTCAGGACCGTAGAACCAGTCCTCGTCGGCTCTCACTGCCTTGATGTTCAAATCCATCGAACCCGAGGTGTCGAGCACCACCACGAACTGCGGGACCTCTGACTTCGGCGCTGTTTTGCGGCATGCGAAGTTGTCCAGCGTCGGGGCTGGTGGCGGGGCAGCCACTACCGGTTTTGGTGGTGGAACCGGCTTGGGTGGCGGGGCCGGCTTGGGTTCCGGTACGGGTGCCGGTGCCGGTGCCGGTTTTGGTGGTGGGACCGGCTTGGGTTCCGGCACCGGTTCTGGCGTGGGTTCGGGGGCCGGAACAGGTTTCGGTTCCGGTTCCACGACAGGCGCGGGGGCGGGCTCAACCGGTTTCTCAAGCGGTTTCTCAGCCGGCGTAACCACCGGCGCTACAGGCGCTACAGGCGGAACCACGACCACCGGCTCACGGTGCAGGAACCACCAGAGCCAGAGCGCCAGAAGCAGCAACAGCAGCGCGAGCAAGGCCGCCGCGATCCACCAGCCACGCCGCGACGGCGGTACGACCGGGGCCACCGGAATCACTGGCGGCACGATCGGTTTAGGCGGGCGCTGGTTCCAGCGCACCACCAAAGGCTCACCGTTGAGGCTGTAGAGCTTGTCCAGCTCAGGCGTGCCGAGCAGGCTGCGCAGGTCTTGCGCTTCGGTCGGTTGACCGCGTTTTTGCAGTTCATCCGCCAGCTGTGCGAGGGACGTCTGACGCACCTCATAGGTTTCCAGCAAGCGTCGTTGCGCGTCTTCGTTGAGATCGGCATAAGGCGTGGGTTGGCCACCCAGTTCAGTCCACCATTCCAGCACGTCGCCGCTGCCCATCCGCGGGATGGCAAACAGACTGGCGACGGTCGGCGGAAAGTGTTTCTGGATGAGGGCGACTTTGGCTTGCAGCGCACTCATCCCCTCCGATGTGGCTTGCGCATCCCTGATGACCCGCTGCATGACGACGATTCCTGAAAAAGTGCAGGCATCCCTCGGGATGCTTGCGGGGTGAAAAGTTACTCTTCGTAGCCGAGGCTGAACTGCAGCTGGTTGACCTTTTTCTGCAATGTTTTCAGCTCTTGCTGCTTGGCCGCCAGTGCCGCGGGTGTTGATTTGGTCGGTGGCGCCGCTTGCGAAGCCTTGAGCTGCTTCTCGAGGTCGGCAATCTGCTTCTGCACCTGGGCTTCATTGCCACGCCGGGCCTTGAGCGAGCTCAGCAGTTGCGCCAGCGATTGATTCAGCGCCGCCTGGGATTTCTGCTGGCTGGCCAGATCGGCCTTGGTGCTGAGCTGCTGCGCCTGAATGTTCTCGTACACCTGACGGAACATTGCGTTTTGCCGTCGGGACTCGCTCAGGGCCAGTTCCTTCTGCTTGACCTGATCGCTGTAACCACCGGAGTAGTCGCAGTTCATCTTGGTCAGCATGCTGCTGTCGCGATTGGTCGCATCGCATTCGCCGGGCTGGGTCGCGCATCCGCTCAGGGCCAGGACGGCAGTGATGACCATCAGTTGTCTTGGTGTCATGTGTTTAGCCCAGGGTAATTGCGGAGCGTTGGCTGTACAGGGCGTCGACTTCCTTCTGCAGGCTGACGACTTTCTGGTTCATTCTCTGAATGTTCATCTCCACTTGCCTGATCTCGGCGCTGCTGCCTTGTGAACGCTCGGCGTCTGCCACCTTGCGGTACTCGGTGACTTTGGTACGCATGTTGGCAAGGTCTTTGCGCAGGCGCGCGATGTCCGAATCGATCCCTGCGATTTGCGCCTGGGCCCTGTTCCTGTCGACTCTCTTGTTGGCGATGTCCTTTTTGATCTGGGCAATTTGCGCATGATCATCATTGATCACTTGCTGAGCGGTCGCAGTGCGGGCGATCACCTTTTGCGTATCTTGTTCTACGTCGCTGTTCATCTTCGCCAGGCGGGTGGTGGTGTCGGCGTATTCGGCGCGACGTTGATCCAGGTAATAGTTGGCGCCCATGGCCACGCCACACGCGGTAATACCGGCGGCGATGACGCACACGGTCTTGTTGTTGCTGTTGGACAGCGCGCAAGCAAGGATGCCGACACCGGCGCCGACAGCGCAGGCCTGGTATCCGGACTTGCTGAAGAACTCTGCGTCGTTACCCTGGGTCAGGCGAGGGTCGGTACCGTCGCCTTCGCCTTCGCCGAGCATGGAGCTGCCGGTGTTGGCGCAACCGGTCATTAGCAGGCTGCCGGCGACTACGAAAGCGATCTGTAGCTTGAAGCGAGTCCAAAGGCTGCGCGACATGGTGAAACTCCTACGTAACGGTGTTGACGCGTTGTTATTGAGAGACGGTTTTGCAACTGGTCAGCCAGGCTTCAGTATCGATTTTCTGCTTTTGCAGGAACGCCTTCTGATTGGCCCAGTGGGTGCGCAAGTAAGGTTTCAGGTCTTGCAGCTGTTTGTTGCGGGTGATGATTTCCTCCATCACCGGGACTTGCGTTTCAAGCAGTGGCTGGCCGTACAACGTAGCCGATTCCACCAGGCTGCTGGCGTAGTAACGGCTGAGTTTGTGCAGGCGGTCCTTCTGCTCCTCGAGCTTGGTTTTACGCATGTCGCAACTGGCATCTTTGTCTGCGCTTTCGCAGTTGAGCTTGTAGTTCTTTTGCAGGAAGTCCACGTACTGGCCGTCGTCGAGCATCTTGGTGCACAGGAACGCACCCAGGTTGAGGCTGGCGCGGATCGCCTGGTCGCGGGTTTCTTCCTGCTGCTGGTTGCTGGCACGCAGCTGGTTCTCCAAAGCCTGGAGCTTTTCCTTGAGCGCTTTGTCTTCGACCCCCGAGGCGAGGTTGTTCAGCGATTGTACGGTGCCTTTGTCGGCGGATTCGGATTCCTTGCTGCCGGTGCCGAGTTTCTTCCAGCTGCTTTCGATGCTGGCGACCCGTTCGCGGGAGGTGAGGGTCGGGGAGACCAGCACCAGTCGCAGGCCGGTGGTCTTGTTTTTCACTTGGCCTTCGGCGTTGTAATACGGCTCTTCCCTACGTATTGCCGTATGCAGGTCGGCCTGCGCGGTCAGGTAATTTCCGCCACGCACGACATAGCCGCCGGCCTGGCCGTGCTGGCGGTCGAGCTTGTTCAGGCGAAACGGCTCGAACATCATTTCGTCGACGTTACCGAGCATGTCATGCAGGCCCAGCGGGTTGGGCTTTTGCAGACCGGTCAATTGCACTTTGCCGTTGGACGATTGCGCCCCGGCGAACCACTCGTAGGCGTTGATGCCTTCTGGCATCGGGTAGTGCGTGTCGCGGAATTCAGCAGCACCGACTTCCAGCCCGCCGCGCGCAGCAAACTCCCATTCGACCTCGGTTGGTAGGCGCAGGAAGCCTTGGGCGCCGTCTTCCTTGGGCAGCTTGCCAGCGGCGTTTTTGCGCAGCCACAGGTTGTACTTGTCGGCGGCATCGATGGCTTGCACCCAGCTGACCGCCGTTTGCGGCAGGCGCATCTTGGTGGCAGCGGTGGGGCAGGTTGCTTCGGTCAGCGCGGCGTACTGCAACTGACTCATCTCGTATTTGGCCATCAGGTAGTAGCGGGACTTGTCGTTCTTGGCTCCGGTAAAGCTGCCGGCGATGAAGGTCGGACGGGTTTGTTCGACATAGCCGTATTCTGCGCCGTCCTGACCGATGCTGATAGGGTAGTCATCCAGGGGACCTGCGACCGGAATGAACACCTTGCGAAACACCATCGAACCTTCGCAGGGCATTGGCAGCACGACGTCGCCAGCCTGGGGCATCGGGTTGTAATACTTCTCTTCCCAGCCCGCCGCCGAGGCGTCGAGCAAGTAGCCGAGGCCCAGGGTTAACAGCAAGCCAAAACGTTTATAGCTCACGCAGACTCTCCGCAGGTTGGATGTTGATGGCTCTCAGCGCGCCAATCATGGCCACCAAGGCGGCGACCAGGAAGGTCAGGAACAGGGCGGCAACGCCGTGCCAGACAGTGATGTGGCAAACGAACGTTCCGGTGGTCTGGCTGCTGCCGAGCAGGGAGTCGAACAAATGACTGCCCACCGCATAAAACCCCAGCCCGCCCACGTAGCCGGCCAGACCCAGCACCAGCGCTTGCAGGACCACGAAGCCGCCGACGGACCTGCGCTTGAACCCCAGCAGGCGCAGCACCGCCAGGCTTTTGCGTTTACGATCGATGTTGGCCAGGAACGCGCCAACCATGGACGCCACGCAGCCGATCAGTGCCGCCATGGCAATCACACCGAAGATCAGCCCCAGCACATGGTTGATGGCTTTGACGTTGTCGATGTCGGCCAGTCGGCTCGACGTCTCGATGTGTTGTTCGTTTAGCCAGTGTTCCAGTGGCGCGACTTGATCGATATCGCGCGCATACACGCGGGCGCGGGCATACAGCGGTTGTAGATTATCCTGAGGCTTGCCGGTGGTAACGCCAAATTCACTGACCTGATAACCGTCGCGAAAACGCTCCAGATCCAGTAATAGCGGCGGGGCGACAAACCCGGCAGCGCGACCGAAGCGGGCACCGTCGAGCACGGCCAGTACCGTCAGCGTCATTTCGCCGCGTTCATTGACACCTTCCAGGCGGCGTAAGGCGCGCAGCTGCACGTTGTCGCCGGCCTTGGCCTGCAAGCGCTGCGCGGCACTGGCGCTGAGGATCACCTGATTGCCGACGGGGTTGAGGGACCCCAGGTTCAGCTGTGGGTCGCCGGGCTCAGTGGCGATGATTTCCGCGCCTTCCACAAAGCGTTGCATGCCGATCAGCAGGTCCGCCTGGGTATTGAGCGAGCGGGTCTGGCCGAGGGCAAAACCGGTTTCGGGGCGCAGGCGCAAACGTTCGATCCAGGCTGCGTCGTAGTTACCGTTGCTGAGCATCTTCACTTCAAGGTTGCGCGGGTCGCGCAGCAGTTCGTCCTGCAGTTGGCTGACCACCCCGTGTTTGAGCCCGAACAGCAACAACAACGGCGCGATCACCGCCACCAGGGAAGCGGCGATACACAGCGAGACCTTGCGGTCGTGCCAGAGGTCTTGCAGTGCCAGCGAGCCCAGCAGGCGCAAGCGATCAGTCCACCGGTTCAAACTGAGTCTCTCCCTGATGGCTGATAGCGCCGAGTCGCGGCAGGCCGAAATTTTTCAGCAAGGCCCAGTCATGGGATACCACGAGTGCACTCAGGCCCATGCTCGATACCAGACTCAGGAGCAACTCGAACAATCGCCGGGCACTGTGAGGGTCGAGCGCGGCGGTCGGCTCGTCGGCCAACAACAGCAGCGGTTCATGGGCAATTGCCCGAACGCAGGCAACGCGCTGGCGTTCGCCGATCGACAAGGCCTGGGGTTGTTTATCCAGCAACCCTTGCAGACGCAATACGTCAACGGCGTGGTCGATGTGATCGCTCTTCACCGGCATCCCGAGCAAACGTCGCGGCAGGCTGATGTTGTCGCGCACGCTCAGGAACGGCAGCAAGCCGCCACTCTGCAAAATGAATCCCAAGTGCCGTGAACGCACCGCGGCTAGCGCGGGCTGGTCGTCAGTGGCCAGCAGTTGGGCGATATCCTGAGCGTGCGTCGGGCCCAGCCGGAAGCGCTCGAGTTCCACCGGCGCGAGCAACAGGCCGATGGCTTCGAGCAATGTGCTTTTGCCACTGCCGCTCTCGCCGGTGATGGCGAGGATTTCCCCGGCGCCGACCTGCAAGTGCGGCAGTCGCACCTGATGGGCTTGTGCGCCTTCACCGCGGCGCACCAGCAGGTTCTTGATATCGAGCATCGGCGTCTCGTCAGGGCATCATTTCCAGCGGCACGGGGTAGACGTTGTCCCGCGCATCGCTGTCTTTGGCTAAAGCGACCCAACGGTCGACATCGGCGTTGTAACGCTGGTAATGCCGCAGTTTGGTGTTCAGCGTGCGGATGAATTTTTCCTGGGCCAGGCCATCCCAGCTCTTCCAGGTTTCTTCATCCAGGTTCAGCACTTCGCTTTGATAGGGCAGGTCTTCGAGGTATTCACCGAGGACGCCCATGTCCGCCAGTTTGGCATTGCTGTTCTGCTTGAGCTGATTGGGATCGGCGCCCATGGTCGCCGCCACCGAACGCAGGCGATTGAACATGTCCGTCGGCGAAATCAGGCCTTCGTTGGCGGCATCGAGAATCTGCTTCATCACATCGCTCAAGTCGCTGAGCTGCGACTTGGTCAGCAGCACCCGTACGTCGGTGGTCGGGATGTTCTGCTTGATCAGGTCACGGTCGGTGATCCATGCCTTGAACACTGGCGGGGCTTTGCTGTTGGTCTTCTCGCCGAGATAGGCCAGTTGCATGGCGTGGCCGATCAGCGCCGCGTCTTCGAGCATCTTTTTGTCGGCCGGGTCCTGCTTGGCGTTCGCCGCGCTGCCGATGGCGTCTTCGCCCATGTAGGCGGCTTTCACTTGTGTAGTGATCGCCCCGGCCAGTGCGTCGACCTTGCGCCCGAATTCCTGCACATCGCCAGCGTTCACCGGGTAGTACAGCGAAGTGTTGGTGCCCGGGTAGGTCGACAGGTTCTGGTATTGCGCCTCGGCCTTGGCATGGTCCTTGGCGCCCGCCGGGGTTTTCAGGTGCAGGGTGTAAATCGCCACGCCCGGGTTGGCGGCTTCCATACGCACCTGTGCGGCGCTCAAGCCGGTCTTCGACAGCTTGTCGTCGCCTTCGATGGCGCCCGCGTCGGTGATCAGCACTACGTAGCGTGCGCCGAACTGGTTCCAGTCGACCTTGTCGATGCTCTCCATGACGCCGGCAAACGAGTCTTCATCGAAGCTGCTGCTCGACACGGTGGCCTGTTTGAGGTCTTTGATCTTCGCGAAAAAGTCGGCGCTGTCTTTCACCTTGGTAGGGTCGGCGTACATCTTGGTGGTGTATTCCAGCCCTGGCACCGCCTGGGTGTTGGAGCGGAAAGCCACCAGGCCGAACTTGACCTGCTTGCCGAGGTTCTGCGCTTCGATCTTCTGGTAAACCTTGCGGATCGCCTCGCGGGTGCGGTCGATGTAGGGGTCCATCGAGATCGTCGAGTCGATGACAAATACCACGGCCGCACTGAATTCCTTCAGCTGGTTGGCTTTTTTATCTTCGGCTTCCTTGCTGCCGGCAGCGCTGTTTGCAGCACCGCCCTTGGCGTTTTTGTCATCCGGCTTGCTGACGGAGGCGACGTTGAGCAGGCGCGTGCGAAAACCGCTTTCGGTCATGACTTCTTCGCCACTGAGCACCGGCAGCAGGTAAAACTGCTTTTGCAGGTCGACGAAGTATTCAGGTTCTTCAGCCAGTACGCCCGGTGCCTGCTGGCCCTTTTTCAGCGTGGCACGCAGCGGCGCAACTTTGCTGACCGGGTCCGGCGCATCAAGGATGCCTTCGACGGTGGCGCGGTCCTTGAAGAACAGCAGCCGGTCGCGGTTGGCCGGGTTGGTGAAGGCCAGCGTCAGCTGCATCTTCCAGTCGGTGGTGCAGCTGGCAGGCAGCCAGCCAATGGTTTTGCCATAACTGTCGGGGCCGACTTTCAGCCATTCGGCATTGTTCGCTTGCGCACGTTCGTACACATAGAAGCGGCTGAAGACCGGTTGTGCTTCACCTTCGGCACCGCCCGCCGTCGAGCTGATTTTGCAGCCCGGTGTGGTCAGCACACGTTGGAACAGGGTCTTTTTACCGGCCTGGATCAGCGGTTTGTCATCGGCCTGGGACAGCGGGCTGATGCACAGCGCGAGCAAGGTAGCAGCGCTCAGCAGGAGTCGACTCATGGGTGAACGCATCACTTCTGCAACTCCTCGAAACGCTGCTTGGCTTCGGCATTGTTCGGGTCCTGGGTGAGGATGGTTTCATACCAGTAGGCGGCGGTGGCGTTGTCCGCGGCCGGGAAGCACTCGCTGGCCTTCAGGTATTTAGGGTCGTATTCGCGGGCATAGGCGTTGGCGATCAGCACGTCACCGGCCTGGGCACGATTGGCGTACAGGCGCTGGGCGACACCGCAGTGTTTACTGGCCTTGGCCTGGTCGATGATCTCCAGCAACCTGGCACTGTCGGGTGCCGCCTTGATGCAGGTCTGGACGAAGGTCAACTCGGGCAGGCTGTTCATGCTCTCGAGGGTGCAGGCTTGAGCATTGGCGCCCGCAGGTGCGGCAGGTGCGGCAGCAGTGGCTGCAACCGCAGGCGCTGGGGTGCGTTTGTAGAACCAGAATCCGGTGCCCGCCGCCAGCAGCAACACCACAATCAACAGACCGATCAGGCCTTTGTTGCTTTTTTTCACCGGTGCGGGAGGCGGCGTATAGGCGCGGTCGGTGAGTACCGATTCCAACTCCATTTCTGGCTCGGCGGTGGACAGGGTCAGTTCAGGCAGATCCGGGATCTCCGGTGCCGGTGCCGGTGCCGGTGCGCTGGGCGCCGTCAGTTCGACAGCGCCGTAAGTCGAACGTGTCTGGCCGCCGGCCGTGGACGGCAACAAGCCGACGCCTGGTCGAACCACGCCTTTGTCGGCGTGGCCTTGGCTCTGTTCACGCAATTCGATCTGGAATTGCGAGTTGGCGCCGCCCTCCAGCAGGGGGTCAACCACGTCTGGTCCGACCTGGGTTTCCAACGCTTCGCCGTTGGCCATGAGGTTGAAACGCGAGACCTTGAACCAGAATGGATTGTTGCTCCAGGCCTTGTGGTCCTGAAGGTAAAAACCGTCCTGGTTGCGCTGAATGGAAAACTCCAGCTGTTGCTCGTCACCCTGCCATTTCTTCACCGTGAGGCGGGCCTGGCCAGGCACATTGGGCTCTAACGCGAGCAGGTCGACACGAATTGGCATTGCTTATCTCGCTGCGAAGGCTGTGAGCACTTGGCCCAGCCGTTCGTTCTGTTCAGGGGTGATTTCACGTCCGGCACCATGGCCGGCATTGTCCTGCGTGATGTAGGCCAGGCCCGAAAGCCAGTCGCCCAGGTACCGTTGCGCCTGATTCGCCGGTTGCGCCGGCAGTACGGGCACTTGTCCCGGGCCAATGTCGGTGTAGAAAGAAAACAGGGGCTCCTTTGCACCGGCGCGGCTGTTCGGACGCTCGCTCACCGGTTTCTGCAGGTAGCCGAACCAGGACACGAAATCGCGCAGCACGCGCTGCACTTCCAGCACCTGGCGCTCGACCAGTTGATCGCGCCGCGCGCCACTTTGTGCGCGCTTGAGGACGGCGCGGCTCAGTTGCCCCGGCAAGTCCTGGCGATAGCCGGCGGTGATCAGTTCATCGACCACCGCTTCCAGCAAGGCCTTTTCCAGCCCCAGCAGGTTGAGCAGGCTTTGCCGGGTGGTCAGTTCACGCAGGTGCGCGATCCAGGCCTTGAACGCCGCTTTGGCGAAACGGTGCTCGTTGCTTTGCAGTTCGGGCGCCGGGGTGGCGGTTTTACTGCTGACTGGCGCGTCATGGCCCGGGTCGTCGCTGAAATCGAAATTGAAACCGGCGTCGTTGCCATAGAGGCTCTGGCTCGGTGTCGGGGTGACCGGCTCGTCGTTCACGGCCGGCTCGTCATCGGTTTCGTACACGCCGCTGAGGTACAGGTCGCGCACCTCTTCGCTCGGTATGTCGAGTTGATCGATCAATTCGCCAAGTACCGCGGGGCGACGGCCCAGGCCCGTCAGAATCATTTGCGCCTTGGCTTTCTTGGCTGCCGCGGCGCCGTCGTCGTCAGCGTGGTACCAGGTGCTCAGGCCGTGAGTGGTCAGGCCTTCGAGGCATTCGCTCAATTGCTCGCGGATACGCTGCAGTTTAAATTCGATATTGGCCACGCCCTTGAAACTACCGCTGAAGTGGCTGATGCCACCGTCGTCGTTGCGCAGCATTTCTGTCCAGGCGTTAACCGGGTTCTTGATGTGTTTGCACACCAGCGCGTTGCTGGCGAAGCTGGTGCCCAGCGCGCTGACACGTTCCTGATAGATGGCATTGAGGCCGGTTTCCGCACCCGTCGCGTCTTGCCCGATGAACGCCGCATCCATGCGCGGCTTGCGCACCAGGTAGGTGTTCTGGAACGGTGTGCCGGCCCAGTCGTTCATCCAGCTCAGGCTGCCGAAACGCTCCAGCATGGTCAGCTTGACCATGCCGTTCCAGCTCTCGTCGTACTGATCGGGTGTCAGGCTCAGGGAGTTGGTAATGCGCAGGTCGAGCATGGTCAGCGCCCAGATCAGGCCGGTATCGCGCTTGCTGCGAGCAACCGAGTCGGCGCCCTGGGTTTTTTCGATCCAGCGGGTCAGCACCGGGCCCACGTCGTTGACGTCGCTCTGCTTGGTCGAACTGGTGCAGACCACCAGTGCGTTCATTTCCTGGTTGTCGGTGTAGCGTTCGAACAGGTAGGCGACCTTGCCGCGCAGGATCAGCTGGGAAACGGAATTGTCCTTGGCGCTGGATTGCGGGTCGTTGGAATCGGCGATCTCGTGCAGTTTCTGGCGCCCGCGATAACCGGGGAAATCCAGCAGGTCGACCTGATTGACGATGTCATCTACCGGCGCCTCGATCAGGCGGAAGGTCATTTCGGCGGTCAGTGCCGCCAGTTGCGCGACCGCAATTGCCTGACTGTTTTGCAGGCGATCGCCAACCAGCGGCCGAACCTCGATCGGCAAGTCCAGCGGGCTGCCGAAGCGTTCG
Source organism: Pseudomonas sp. V98_8 (assembly GCF_029967975.1). NCBI lineage: Bacteria > Pseudomonadati > Pseudomonadota > Gammaproteobacteria > Pseudomonadales > Pseudomonadaceae > Pseudomonas > Pseudomonas sp. V98_8. The sequence continues at coordinate 56,061 of NZ_JASCAE010000001.1, read as the reverse complement.
AGGATGTCGACGTTCATGATGCTGTCGCGCTGGCTGTAGGTGTCGTTGTCGAAACTCACCAAGGCCTTCAACGGTGCGAACACGGTCTCGGGCAGACCCAGCTTGTGCAGTGCGCCGGCCAGTTTCTGGTACACGCGTGTCAACTCGCTTTGCTCACCCCAGAGGATCGAAAACAGCTCGGCCCGCTCCTGGAAATTCAGCCGTGGCGCCAGCTGCAACGCTTTGGGCCAGTACAAGTGCTCAAGTTTCTTCACTGAGTTGCGAAAATTGTCGCGCAGGTAATCCCACAACGACACCAGATCGTCGGCGTTGACGCCCGCTTGCAGCGGCCCGGTTTCGCGGCCTTCGAACGGTTTGAGCACGCGCTGGATGCGCTCTTCGTCGATCTCGTAGGAAATCCGCTCAAGGTCGAAATCCTTGAACCAGGCGTTGGCGAGAATCTTCGCCAGCTCGATTTCCTTGAACAACGTTAGTTCTACCGGGAAATCCTTGTCCTGGCTTTCCGTCGCCCGACGGCTGAAACGCGTGACCAGGCCGGTGGCTTCCTTGCCTCCACCCACCGGGTTGATGTGTTTGATGAAGTCCAGGCGATGGTCGCCGAACTCGGTTTCCAGCTTGCCGTTCTGACCGGCGGCGAGGGCCGAAATCAGGTAGGACTTGCCGGCCTGGGACAAGCCGAAAAAGCCAATGGTCATCGGCGTGCAGGCCACGCGACCGAGGCTTTGAGCCAGGTTGCGGGCGCGGTGCAGGCGAATGTTCAGGTTGTCGGCTTCGCTGTCCAGGCGTGGCGCATTGCCGCGCGTCTGTTCAATCCAGTCCAGCGCCTGACCGGCGCCTTCATAAACAGCGGCCCAACTGGCAGAGAGCTGAGTTTGATCGGGGGTCAGGTCATTCATTTGCGTTTCACACTTCCACTGTCGAGCCAGTACTTGGTCTCGCTCAGGCCGGCGTCGAGCATGGTGTTGAGTTCCAGCTCGAGGTCGCTGCGCGGGTTGAAGTTGACGTTGTTACTGTTGGATTCGATGTCGCGAACCGAGAGGCGGTCGCTGACCAGATCCTGCTTGCGCGTGTATTTGTCCGCCGGTTTGACCTCGAACCGCACCTTGAGCAGCGGGGCGCTGCCATTTTCGCCGGTCGCCCGGGAAAACTTCTCCCGACCCGCCTTGGTGAACCGCAAGGTGTACAACGGCGAAGCGGCCCAGCGTTCGGTGGCCAACTGGCGGAAACCGAGGCGAAGGTCGCCGCGCATTTCCAACTGCGGTGTGTCGGCGGCGTCGCCAACGCCAATTTCCGGTAGCTTGATTTTATAGTCTTCGGACTGGATGTCGCGGTACAGCACGTCGGCATCCTTGATCACGTTGTTCAGATCGATGACGCCGATATGCTTGACCGTCGAATAGGGCTTGAGCGCCGATGCCCGGAAGTAGAAGTTCGGCACGCTGTGGTTGGCGCACAACAGGCAGAGCATGGCGCCGACCGAGGCGGTGCTTTTCGGGTCGTCGATCCGGCCGTTCTTGTGAAACGGATACCAGCCGCCGGTGCGGTAGTTTTGCAGCGCCAGAATGCGCCCCGGTGGCAGCGGCAACAGCTTGCGAATGAACGCCTGGATGCCGGGCAGGCGTGAAGGGCGGCCGGTCAGCAGCAAGACGTCACAGGGGTAATGCGCGACCACTTCACACAGCGCACCCAGGATCTTGGTGATGTTGATCTGGTCGTTGAGGAACGCGGCATGGAGCTTTTGCAGGTCGAAGCTGATCGGTGCGTCATACAGGTCGAAACGGCTCTGGGCGCCGACATCGCGACGCACGGCGACATTGACGTAGTCGAGCACGGTCTGGCTGATGGCATTGTCACCGAGCAATTGGCGGTAGCTTTGCGGGATGACTTCTTGCGGGACTTGCGGATCGTAATGCTCGTACGCCTTGAGCAGCGCCAGGCCCAGCGGGACGAACACCTGGAGGTTCAATTGCTGACGCAGGATCATGTCCTGGGCACTGACCGATTCATCGCCACACAGCCGTGACATCAATGAGTTCGGGGCCTTCACGCCAGCGTTCTGCAAGGCTTTTTCGAAACTCGGCAGGACGAAGTCCTGGATCACGTCCAGCAGGATGTCGTCGCCGGCCACTTTGAAACCATCGCGAAAACGCTGTTCCGGCACGATGTGCACGTTGCTGCCGCTGCCGGTATTGCCCGCGCGGTCGAGGCGATAGTCGGTGATCACCAGGTCGGTGGTGCCACCGCCGATGTCGATGGTCGCGAGGGTGATGCGTTGGCGGTCGACCTTGTCCGGCCGGGCGATGGTGTCAAAAAACTCTTCCGGGTGGCCGGCGAAGTTCTCGTTGACCTCGGTGTACAGGTACACCAACTGGCCGCAGGACGCTTCGTCCCATTCCACGCGGATACTCGGGATCGGCGTGCGCGGACTGACGGCCTGATCCAGATGTGGATCTTCCTCGCCGGCATGCCAGCCGAGGCTTTTCCATACCAGGCCGATGGCTTGCAGCATGCGTTCGTTGAGGATACTGCGCTCGGCCTGCGGCATGCCCGGCGGCACGGTCAGGGTAATGCTGTTGAGCTGGCGCGGCACGCGGGTATGACCCTGGCGCGAACGCTGGGCCGGGCTGTTGATTTGCGACAGCGCCTGGGCCAGTACTTCGGCGAGCATGAAGGTCATTAGCGAGCTGCGTGAGTAACGCGGCATGAACACCGGCAGACGATCGTCTTCTTCGAGGCTGTAAAGCGCCTCGCCGGTTTCGTTGATCAGGTGCGAGAACGGCGCGGCGGTGGCGTACGGCTCATTGTCGGTCTTTATGTACGAGCAGTTGAAACGCCAGCCGTGGCCATAGGCGTTTTCGTCCCACAGATAGCGTTTCGGACTGGACAGGCCCGTGGAGCCTTCGGTGCCGCGACGACGACTGGCCAGACGACTGGCCTCATTGCCGACACGGGCAATCGTCGCCCATTGGAACGCATCGTGACGACCGCTCTTGACCGAGCAGTGGTCCTTGCCGAAGTACGCCTGGGAGAACTCCACGCGGCTTTCAAACGGCAGGTTATAGGTGTGTTCGGGGGTGATCAGGTCACGCAGTTCCAGCACGTAGTTCTGCTTCAGTCCGGAGCCGGCCTGACCGTGGTTTTCGATCAGGATGCCGCAGGTGCGGGAGTTGCCGACGTCCAGCACCAGGTCCACCGGTATCGGTTTGACCAGGCCATTGCTGTCGTTGGCGACCACTTTCAGCTCGGGGATTTCAACTTTCGCCCGGGCCTTCGATTCCTGGGCGGCTGACGGTTTGCTCAACAGGCTGAGCAAGTTGAGGTAGTGCGCCAGGTGATGGTTGGCGCGGATATCGATGTCCAGCTCTGCGCGCGAACGGTGGGCATTGCCCTCATTGAACACTTCCAGCAACCACTCGTTGACCCACGGCTGCGCCAGGAACCAGCGGGTTTCGCTAGCCTTGGTCGCCAGTTTGAAAGACACGCCGGAGCTGATGTCTTCATCGTTCGGCGCCAGATAGGCAGTGCCGTCACGCTTGGGCATCACACGGCTGTCGAACGCCATCGTCAGGCGGTGGGTATTACCGTCGATGTCGGGAGTCGCCAATTTCACCAAGCGCATGCGCGACCAGTTGGTCGGACCTTCGTCGAAGCGATGCGGCGGCATGAAGCGGAAAAACGGGACCGGCAGCCAGATGCCGTCGAGCAAATCGAGGCTGCTTTTCATGTCGACGCTGAACGCCGGTTTGGCTTTTTCGACCTTTTCCGGTTCGGGTTCGTAGAAAAAGAAGTCTTTCTCTTCGTTGTACGCCAGGCGACAGATCAGCCCGCTGATCATCGGTGCGAACTCGCCCGCCGGTTCCTTGCGGGGATCCAGGCGCAGGGCGAAATCCATGAACTGGATGCCGGTGTCGCTGACCAGCGTGACGGTGTCTTCGAATTGAGTGACTTCAGGCAACATGTCGGGTTATTCCGTCTTTATTCGGCCACTTGCCGCATGGACATGGGGAATTGTTCTTTTCCGTAACCGCCGGTGCAGTCCGCGATCGTGGTCGCCCCTTTGCGGCAGCTGACCTTGGGCATGTCGTAAGTGCTGCCATCGCCGCAAACGGCCTGGCCCTGGCTGTCGATGGCCAGGCTGCCACCCTTCATAGTAGCGCTCACCGGCCCGCTGCATTTCGAACCGTCGGCCTGGTGCACGGTGACCTGGCCCTTGCCGTCCTTGAGCTGGTACTCCAGACGCAGCGGTTTGCCGGTTCTGCGGTCCTGTATCCCGGCGCCTGCGCTGTACTGGCCATCGAGAAACTTGGCAGCACCGTCGGCGGCGTCTGGCGGGATGCTCAGGGGCGGGCCGGATTTGGCAGCGGCGGGTTTTTCTGCCTCGGGCGATGTGACATCCGGCGGCGCGGTTTTGTTTTCGGGTGTCGCGGTTTTGTTTTCGGCTGCCGGGTCCTTGGCTGGATCTTTGGCTGGGTCGGCCGCTGCGGCATCAGCCTCAGTGCCTTTGGCCAGGTCGGCCGCCGCTGCATCAGCCTCGGTGCCTTCGACTGGCGGCGCCTCTACGTCATGGGTTCCGGTCACGGCGGTACCGATGCCGGTTCCAGTGCTGGAGCCTATAACGGTGCCTGTCACCGGGACGCCATTGACCGTCGTGACATTGCCAGTCTTTGGCGGCTCTTCCAGCTGTTTTTCTACTGGCACAACGCTATCTGGCAGCAAATCTACCGCCACCAACGGAATCGGAACGCACCCTCGCAGGCCGAGCAACAGCCACAAAAGCAAGAGCAATAGCGGCAGCAACAGCCACCACCACCAGCGACGCCACCATGGACGAGCAACCACCGGCATAACCGGCGCGACAACAGGCGGTTCGACCTCGGGTGGCAGCGTGAACGCGGGTGGGACCTGATAGAGGCAGTGCAGGGGATCGCTATTGCCGGTACCGGCATGCTCGAAACCCCAGAAGGTCAGCACCGGTTTGCCTTGCACCAGGTAAACGAAGTTTTCGTCCGGGAAATGAATCACGCGCTTGAGTAGCTTGCCGAACACGGCTTTGTCGCCTTGCGGCTGTTCGGCGGAGTCCGTACCCAGGAAACGCTGGCTCAATTCTTCGAGCGCGGTCTTCAAGGCCTCAAGCTGGCGGCGGGCTGGGGCGCGTTCTTCTTCGGTCGCGCTGCTCCACGGAATCACGTCGCCGTCGAGGGCGCTGTACCAATCGATCCGGTTGCCGAGTTCATCGCTTTGAGGGATGGCCAGATGATCGACCAACTCGGGGTTCTTGCGGCGAATGGCTTCGCGCAATTGCAGGGCTGCCCGGTAGACCGGTTGACCTGTTTCGCCGAGGGCAGTGAATGACCCGCTCTTACCGCTGCGTAATAGTGCCCCGCGCATTCAAACTCCATACGATCCGTTGCGCAAAAATGACAGACAGGTGTGTCTGTACGTGCTCCTGCATTTGGCGGGCGGCCTTAATGCCATGATGATATCACCGCCTGTCTGCCGGAGGTTTAAACCTTATGAGACTAACGTAAGCGTGCGGAGGTTGCATAAGGTCAATATTAATTGACTTGGGAAGGCTCGAGCGTGGGCTTTTTAAGCTTGCTGAATCGTTTCATCAGCGCTATAAAAAATGCACAACTCCAAGAAAGGCTTCCCCATGACCTCGCTCAAACTCCTCGTTGTCCTTGGCGGGCTGTCCGCCTCCCACGCCATGGCCTGGGATTACGTCCTGCTCGATAGCAATAAAGCTGCGCAAAACTGGCAGATCACCAGCCAGCAACTCGGTGTGAAAACCGACCAACCCTTCTCCGTCACTCTTCGTACCCTGCACGGCGGTCGGCAAGAGGGTGTCAGCATCGTCGACATCGATAACGGCCAGATGAAACTCTCCGTGGTGCCGACTCGCGGGATGAACGTGTTGCAGGCGTCGGTCGGTAGTGTGCGCATGGGCTGGGATTCGCCGGTCAAGGAAGTGGTCAATCCGTCCTTTATCGAACTTAATGGCCGCGGTGGCCTGGGCTGGCTGGAAGGTTTCAATGAGCTGGTCACCCGCTGCGGCTACGAATGGGTTGGCCACCCCGGCGTCGACAACGGCGAACTGCTGACCCTGCACGGTCGGGCCGCGAATATTCCTGCGAGCACAGTCACCCTGCACATCGATGAAAAACCACCGTACGCCATCACCTTGCGCGGTGAACTGAAAGAGCAGGCGTTCAAGAAAGTCGACTTCTCCGTGGCGACTGAACTGGTCACCGAGCCCGGCAGCGTAACGTTCGCTCTCAACGACACCCTGACCAACAACGGTGACTATCCGAAGGAATACCAGGCGCTGTATCACAGCAACTTCAGTACGCCGTTCCTGGAACAGGGCGCCCGCTTCGTCGCGCCGGTGAAACAGGTCTCACCGTTCAACGATAAAGCCAAAGGCGATTTGTCGGACTGGCAAACCTACCGCGCACCGACCAAGGACTACGACGAGACGGTTTACAACGTGGTGCCGTATGCCGATGCCCAGGGCGATACGTTGACCGTGTTGCATGACAAGGCCGGTAGCCTTGGAGTTTCGGTCGGCTTCAACACTCAGACACTGCCCGTGTTCTCCCTGTGGAAAAACACCGACACCCAAGGCCAGGGCTATGTCACGGGACTGGAACCGGGAACAAGTTTTTCCTACAACCGCCGTTATCAGCGGCCACTGAACCTGGTGCCGACCATTGGGCCGAAGGAACACAAGCAGTTCCGCATCAACTACAGCTTGCTGGCGGATAAGGCGGCTGTGGATAAGGCCTTGAAGCAGGTGAGCGAGATTCAGGCGGGGCGGGAAACTGAGGTGCGGCAGACGCCGTTGGTTGATCTAACCAAAGGGTGATGCCGGCTAGAGCGTTGTCGGCCGATATTGCAGCGCCTCGGCCAAATGTTCGCGTCCGATTCCATCGGCTTGTTCCAGGTCCGCCAGCGTGCGCGCAACTTTGAGCAATCGGTGCGCTGAACGCAGGGAAAGGTTTAGCCGTTCACAAGCGGTTTCCAGCCAGTTTTCATCGACGGTGGATAACTTGCAGTGCTTACGCAGCGCCGGTAGATCGAGAAAGGCATTGGCACAGCCCTGACGCTTCTGCTGGCGCTCGCGTGCCTTGGCCACTATCAATGCAGCGCTGGCGCTGTCCTCCCCCGGTTTCACGGGGGGATTCAGCGCCGTGGCCTCCCGTGCGACGGTCAGGTGCAAGTCGATCCGATCCAGCAGTGGGCCCGACAGCTTGTTGCGGTAACGTTGCACCATGTCCGGTGTGCAGGAGCAGCGGCCCGTGGGTTCACCAAGATATCCACAGGGGCACGGATTCATCGCCGCCACCAACTGGAACCGTGCTGGAAACCGCACGCGATCCTTCGCCCGGGAAATCACGATATGCCCGGACTCCAGTGGCTCTCTTAAAACTTCCAGCACCCGGCGTTCAAACTCCGGAAGTTCGTCCAGAAACAGGACGCCATGGTGGGCGAGGGTGATCTCGCCCGGCTGCGGTTTCGAGCCGCCACCCACCAGTGCGGGGCCTGAGGCAGAGTGGTGGGGTTGGCGAAACGGCCGATGCGGCCAATGGCTCAGCGGCACGCAACTGGTGACGGATTGAATCGCCGCCACCTCCAGGGCTTCGCTTTCGGAGAGCGGCGGCAGTAGCCCGGGCAGGCGACTCGCCAACAGCGTTTTTCCGGTTCCAGGCGGCCCGCTGAACAGCAGGTTATGAGCGCCTGCAGCAGCAATCACCAGCGCCCGTTTGGCCGCCAGCTGTCCCTGCACTTCATTCAAATCGGGATAGGGTTTGCTGGCGTAGAGCAAACCATTGGAGACGTAAGGCTCGATCGGCGTATGCCCATTGAAATGCGCGACAGCCTCCAGCAAATGATCCACCGCAATCACTTTCAAGCCCGACGCCAGGCACGCTTCCTCGGCATTGGCCCGTGGTACCACCAACGATCGCCCGGCCTTGCGCGCCGCCAAAGCCGCCGGCAATACACCGCGCACAGCCCGGACCGCGCCAGACAATGCCAGCTCCCCCAGGCACTCCACATCATCGAGCGTCAACGTCGGCACCTGCACGCTCGCCGAAAGAATCCCCAGCGCAATCGCCAGATCGAAGCGCCCGCCATCCTTGGGCAAATCCGCTGGGGCCAGGTTCAGCGTGATGCGCCGCGGCGGAAACTGCAGCCCCGAATTGATGATCGCACTGCGCACCCGGTCCTTGCTTTCCTTAACCGCCGCCTCGGGCAGGCCGACCATGGTCAGCGATGGCAAGCCATTGGCCAGGTGGACTTCAACAGTGACAGCGGGCGCATCCACGCCAATCTGGGCGCGGCTGTGGACGATGGAGAGGGACATGGTCGTTCCTTGAGGTGACGGAGGCCGCTTCCTGCGGGTTTTTCAAGGGTAGACGTGGGAGAGGGGATTGGTGGAGTGGTTAGGGGGGCAAACTTTCACGGGATATTACGGCGACGCTCCGCGTCGCTTCAGAGGCGGAACGCGGAGCGTCCCTGGAAGCATTCCCACGCAGAGCATGGGAAGGATCAGTTACTTCAGTTATTCGGTTTGCGCTGGTGGGCTCATCTTCGCTTCCAGCTCCGCCACTTTCGCCTCAAGAGCCTCCAACCGTGCCCGGGTGCGCGCCAATACGACCATCTGGCTATCGAACTCTTCGCGGCTGACCAGATCCAGCTTGCTGAATCCGCTCTGCAACAATGCCTTGAACTGGCTTTCGATTTCGCTTTTCGGCAGTGGAGTGTCGCCGCTGAAGAGGCGGGAGGCGGTGCCTGTCAGGGCGTCGAGGAAGTCTTTGGGCGCGAGCATGGGGGAATGTCCTGGTAGCAATGACGGGCAGTGTATCACGCAGTGTCTATAGTCAAATTCGCGGGCAAGGGATGCACGCTTTTCGCGCATGGGGACGGACGGTATCGCACCGTTGTTGTGCGTAACGCAGTAGATGGTGTTGCGAAGTGGTCGCGATCTGTCGGCAAAGTATTGAAAAGCATGTGTTTTGTGGAGATGGCAAGGTTTCTGCTTAGATGCTGGTGACCCATGCACTGATGCAGTCGCTGTGACGAATGCAGTGCGCCAGGCGAGACGCGGGGAGTGTTTCGCAAGGAGCGGTTAGCTGGCGTCGAACGGGCAGGTAAGGCCGACGATGCGTTACAAAGCCAGGCACTGCGCTTAGACTTGAGACGGGTTTGTTTTCCTGGGGCAAGTCCACCAAATTCGGGAGAGAGTTTTCATGAAGCTAGTCACTGCCATCATCAAGCCGTTCAAGTTGGACGACGTGCGCGAGTCGTTGTCCGAGATCGGCGTGCAGGGCATTACCGTTACTGAAGTCAAAGGCTTCGGTCGGCAGAAGGGTCACACCGAGCTGTATCGCGGCGCGGAGTACGTGGTCGATTTCCTGCCAAAGGTGAAGATTGATGTCGCCATTGACGACAAGGATCTCGACCGGGTTATCGAGGCGATAACCAAGGCGGCCAACACCGGCAAGATCGGTGACGGCAAGATCTTCGTGGTCAATCTGGAACAGGCGATTCGCATCCGTACCGGCGAAACCGATACCGACGCAATCTAAGCCGCCACAAACCCAACGCCCCAGGAGAAAACAAAATGACTCTGCGTAAATTCGCAGGGCTAGGAGCCCTGTTGTCCTTCGTAATGCCCAGCCTGGCCTTGGCGGCAGACGAAGTGGCGGCCCCAGTCCTCAACTCCGGCGACACCGCCTGGATGTTGACCTCGACAGCCCTCGTGCTGTTCATGACCATTCCCGGCCTCGCGCTGTTCTACGGCGGCATGGTGCGCTCCAAAAACATTCTGTCGGTGATGATGCAGTGCTTCGCCATTACCGGCCTGATCAGCGTCCTGTGGGTCATTTATGGCTACAGCATCGCGTTCGACACCACTGGCATGGAGCAGGGCGTCGTCAACTTCAACTCCTTCTTCGGTGGCATGGGCAAGGCTTTCCTCGCCGGTGTCACGCCATCCAGCCTGACCGGTCCTGCGGCGCTGTTCCCTGAGGCGGTGTTCATCACCTTCCAGATGACGTTCGCCATCATTACCCCGGCGCTGATCGTCGGTGCCTTCGCCGAGCGCATGAAGTTCTCCGCGATGCTGATCTTCATGGGCATCTGGTTCACCCTGGTGTATGCACCGATCGCGCACATGGTCTGGTCCGGCAACGGCGGCCTGATGTGGGACTGGGGCGTGCTGGACTTCGCTGGCGGCACCGTGGTGCACATCAACGCCGGTGTGGCCGGTCTGATTGCCTGCCTGGTACTGGGCAAACGCAAAGGTTTCCCGACCACGCCGATGGCCCCGCACAACCTGGGTTACACCTTGATGGGCGCGGCGATGCTGTGGGTCGGCTGGTTCGGTTTCAACGCCGGTTCCGCTGCGGCGGCCAATGGCACTGCCGGCATGGCGATGCTGGTCACTCAGATCGCGACCGCCGCCGCTGCGCTGGGATGGATGTTCGCCGAGTGGGTCACCCACGGCAAGCCAAGCGCATTGGGTATCGCTTCGGGTGTCGTGGCCGGTCTGGTTGCGATCACTCCTGCTGCTGGCACCGTGGGCCCGATGGGTGCCCTGGTTATCGGCCTGGCAGCGGGTGTGGTGTGTTTCTTCTGCGCCACTACCCTGAAACGCAAGCTCGGCTATGACGACTCCCTGGACGCCTTCGGCGTGCACGGTATCGGCGGTATCCTCGGCGCGATCCTGACCGGTGTATTCGCTGCACCGTCCCTGGGCGGCTTCGGCACCGTGACCGACATCGCCGCACAAGTATGGATTCAGTGCAAAGGCGTGGGCTTCACGGTGATCTACACCGCGATCGTCACCTTCATCATCCTCAAGGTCCTGGACGCCGTCATGGGCCTGCGGATCACCGAGGAAGAAGAAGCGGTCGGCATCGATCTGGCGCTTCACAACGAACGCGGCTACAACTTGTAAGCACGCGCATGAAAAAATCTTGCCCGGCTTGCCGGGCATTTTTTCGTCTGGAGTTTGTCATTGAAGCAAAGGCTGAAAGGTTTTTTCTTACAGCTTTTGCGACGTTTGCGACGCGTGTTTTTGTGCCGCCAATGGCTTACATGATTGAAGGATGATCAGGGCCTTTGTTTTTTCCCAGAGCGCGCTAGAATGCGCCCCGGACGTGCGGAGAACTGTATGTGGCAACAGACTCTGATAACCCTTCGGGCGAGGCCCCGGGGCTTTCATCTGGTAACGGACGAGTTACTCGCTGGCCTGCCTGAACTCAAGGCGTGCCGGGTCGGTCTGTTGCATTTGTGGATACAGCATACCTCGGCGTCGTTGACCATCAACGAGAACGCCGATCCGGCGGTACGTCGCGACTTCGAACGATTTTTCAATCGTCTGATCCCACAAGGAACAGACGGCTATGAGCATAACGACGAAGGCCTGGACGACCTCCCGGCGCATTTCAAGGCCAGTGTGCTTGGCTGTCAGCTCAGTTTGCCGATTTCGGCGGGTCGACTGGCGTTAGGGACCTGGCAAGGCGTTTACCTGGGCGAGCACCGTGATCATGGCGGTGCCCGTAAAGTCCTCGCCACCTTGCACGGTGAAGGGGCATAACCGCTGGTCAGCAGCGGCTGTTGATTTTTTTCCGGCAGCCTTCGACAGAGGGCAAAGCTGGGCTATAACTAATCTGCTTTTCGCAAGTCATGAGGTAGAACATGAGCGACGATGATCTGGAAAACGACGACCTCGAAGTAGGCGACGACGACGAAACCGAAGAAGGTCTGGAAGCAGCGGCGGAAGACGTCGCTGAAGACGACGGCGGTGATGCCCCCGTTCCGACCGCCAAAGGCAAAGCCAAGGCAGCGGTATCGGTCGATGAGCTGCCGAGTGTCGAAGCCAAGAACAAGGAACGTGACGCCCTGGCCAAGGCCATGGAAGAGTTCCTGGCTCGTGGTGGCAAGGTGCAGGAAGTGGAGGCCAATGTGGTCGCCGATCCTCCCAAGAAGCCAGACAACAAGTACGGCAGCCGGCCTATCTAAGGCAGCTAAGCGCTTGTTGAAAAAGCCCGCCGTCGCTGCGGGCTTTTTCATGCCTGAAATAAAACCCTCAGGCTTGAGACGATCTCTGTAGGAGCCGGCTTGCTGGCGATTGCGTTTTATCATTCAACAACGATATTGACTGACCTGTCGTCATCGCCAGCAAGCCGGCTCCTACAGGTTCGATGTGGCGCCGGCATTCCACCGCGCCAACAACGCTGGCAACTCGGTCAGGCTGCGGATCTCTGCATCCGGCAAACGCTCGGCCTCCCAGACCTTGCCCGCCGGGTTGAACCAGATCGCCCGCAACCCTGCCTGTTGCGCACCGGCAATGTCATCCCCTGGATGATCACCGATATGCACCGCCGTCTCTGCGGTTGCACCACCGCGCTGCAGCGCTTCATGGAACAGGCGCGCATCGGGTTTGGCGACGCCGATGTCTTCGGCGCACAACGCAAACTTGAAGTAGTCCGCCAGCCCCAACCGGCGCACGTCGGCGTTGCCGTTGGTGACCACGCCAAGGGTGTAATGGTTGGCCAGTGCCTGGAGGGTGGGTTGCACCTCCGGGAAGATTTCCAGCTGATGCCGGGCATGCAGGAACACTTCGAAGCTCTGATCGGCCAGGTCCGACGCTTCAGCGGGAGCGTATCCGGCTTCTTCCAATGCGTGAAACAACACGCGCCGGCGCAGGGCACTGATACGGTGCTTGAGGTTTGGCTCGATGGTCAGGATGCGTTCGCGAATGGCCCACAAATGCTCCACCGGGACCGCCCCAAGGTTGGGCGCATGTTCAGTCAGCCATTCGCGCAATACGGCTTCGGCGCTGACGATCACCGGGGCGGTGTCCCACAGAGTGTCATCGAGGTCGAAAGTGATCAGTTGGAGAGTCATGAATCGTCGCCTTTAATGCGTTTGGCCCGTGGGTGGGCGCTGTCGTAGACGGTTGCCAGGTGCTGGAAATCCAGATGGGTGTAGATCTGGGTGGTCTTGATATCCGAGTGGCCGAGCAGTTCCTGCACCGCCCGCAGGTCCTGGGAGGACTCCAGCAAGTGGCTGGCGAAGGAATGTCGCAACATGTGTGGGTGCAGGTTTTGCCCCAGTTCGCGTTCGCCCGCCGCCTTGACCCGCAACTGGATCGCCCGCGGTCCCAGGCGCCGGCCTTGCTGGCTGACGAACACCGCATCGTCTGCCGGATTGGCCAGGGCTCGCAGTGGCAGCCACTGTTCCAGCGCCTCGCGAGCTTTTTTGCCCACAGGTAGCAGACGGGTCTTGCTGCCCTTGCCGTGCACCTGGACCATGCCGTCCGCCAAATCCAGCTGATCGAGATTGAGCCCGGTCAGCTCCGACAAGCGCAGTCCGGAGGAGTAGAACAGCTCAAGGATCGCCTGATCCCGGCGCGCCAGGAAGTCGTCTTCTACTCCGCCTTCCAGCAGTTGCAGCGCACGATCAGTATCGAGGGTCTTCGGCAAGCGGCGCTCGCCCTTGGGCGGTGCGAGGCCATTGGCCGGATCGTGGTCGCAGAGACCTTCGCGGTTCAGGTAGTGATAAAGCCCGCGTACTGCCGACAGAAGACGCGCCAGGCTGCGCGACGATTGGCCTTGTGAATGCAGGCGGGCGACCAGGCTACGCAGGCGCTGGATGTCCAGGGCCGCCCAACTGGCGATGTTCTGTTTGACGCACCAGTCCAGCACTTTGTCGAGGTCGCGGCGATAGGCCGATAGCGTGTGCGGCGACACCTGCCGCTCACTGCGCAGGTGTTCGCAGTAAGCGTCCAGTTGCCGTTCCATTTTCAGCGTACCGAGCGCAGGGAGCTGTTGAACCGTGGCAGCACGCGGCCCATGACTTCGGCGATGTAGCTCAGGAACAGCGTGCCCACCGAGCTCTTGTAGTGCTGCGGATCACGGCTGGCGATGGCCAGTATGCCGTGGATGCCTTGATGGCTGATGGCAACGACGGCGGTGGAGCCAATCTGCTTGCGCTGTTCTTCGCCGAACAGAAAGTCCAGTTCATGCTCGCGCAGGGTGCCGCTGACGCTCTTTTCTTCCTGCAGCAAACCACCGATGGCCACTTGTGCCTCGGCGTGGGTCACCCAGCGGCCCACCGGCATGGCGTTGTCGCCCAGCAGGATGAGGCTGACGAAGGGGACCTGGAAGTCCTGGCGCAGGCTGTCTTCGACGCAGATCACCACGTCTTCGAGGCTCGTCGCGTCGAGCAGGGCGAGAATCAGGCGGCGGGTCTTGTCGAACAGGCGGTCATTGTCGCGGGCCACATCCATCAGGTGCGAGAGGCGATGACGCAGTTCTATGTTGCGGTCGCGCAGGATGGTCATCTGCCGCTCCACCAGCGAAACGGTATCACCGCGCCGGTGGGGGATGCGCAAGGATGCAAGCAGGTCTTCGTGCTCGACGAAGAAGTCCGGATGAGCCTCCAGGTACGCGGCAATGGCCGCCGCCTCCAGGCTTTCGGACGGTGATTCGTCGGGCTGTCGGGCGGGTACCTGAGGCTTATCGGTCATGGTTGTGGCTCACTCAAAGACGCACTTGTCCTTCATAAACGCGCACTGCCGGGCCGGTCATCATGACCGGTTGGCCAGGGCCTGCCCATTCAATGGACAAGCGCCCGCCAGGCAGGTCGATCAGTAGTGGCGAATCCATCCACCCCTGGCTGATCGCAGCGACTGCGGCGGCGCAGGCGCCGGTACCGCAGGCCTGGGTTTCACCAGCCCCGCGCTCCCAGACGCGCAACTGCGCACGGCTCCGGTCGATAACCTGGAGAAAACCGACATTGACCCGTGCCGGGAAGCGCGGGTGATGCTCGATTTTCGGCCCCAGTTCATGCACCGGTGCGTTGTTGATATCGCTGACCCGCACCACGGCATGGGGGTTGCCCATGGACACGGCGGCCAATTCGACGGGCGTGCCATCGACGTCGACCTGATAGTTCAGGGCCTGTTCTTGCGCCTGGAACGGAATGTCGGCCGGCACCAGGCGTGGAGCGCCCATGTTGACACTGATCTGGCCATCGCTGCGAACATCGAGCTCGATAATGCCGCTTTTGGTTTCGACACGGATCTGCCGTTTTGCGGTCAGGCGCTTATCGAGCACAAAACGGGCGAAACAGCGTGCACCGTTGCCGCACTGTTCCACTTCGGAGCCGTCGGAGTTGAAGATCCGATAGCGGAAGTCAACGTCCGGGTTGCTCGGAGCTTCGACGATCAGCAGTTGGTCGAAACCGATGCCGGTATGCCGATCGCCCCATTGCTTGGCATGCTTGGGCAGTATATGCGCGTGCTGGCTGACCAGGTCGAGGACCATGAAGTCATTGCCCAGGCCGTGCATCTTGGTAAAACGCAGCAGCATGGTTTTACTCCGGCAGCAGGCTTTCGCCGGCGAACAACTCGGCTACCGTCTCACGGCGACGTACTTCAAATGCCTGATCACCGTCCACCAACACTTCGGCGGCGCGGCCGCGGGTGTTGTAGTTGGAGCTCATGACAAACCCATAGGCGCCAGCCGAATGCACGGCCAGCAGGTCACCTTCTTCCAGGGCAAGCTCACGTTCCTTGGCCAGGAAATCGCCGGTCTCGCAGATCGGGCCGACGATGTCGTAGGGACGCGCGGCGGTATTGCGCGGGCGCACGGCGGTGACGTCCATCCAGGCCTGGTAAAGCGCCGGGCGGATCAGGTCGTTCATGGCCGCGTCGACAATGGCGAAATCCTTGTGCTCGGTGTGCTTGAGGTACTCGACCTGGGTCAGCAGCACGCCAGCGTTGGCGACGATGAAGCGGCCCGGTTCGAAGACCAGCGCCAGGTCACGACCGTCGAGGCGCTCACGCACGGCCTTGATGTAGTCGCCAGCCAATGGCGGCTCTTCATCGCGATAACGCACACCCAGGCCACCACCGAGGTCGATGTGACGCAGGTAGATGCCGCAGTCACCGAGGCGGTCGACCAGGCCCAACAGGCGATCGAGGGCGTCGATGAACGGTGGCAGGGTGGTCAGTTGCGAGCCGATATGGCAATCGACGCCAACCACTTCCAGGTTAGGCAGTTGGGCGGCTCGCACGTACACGTCTTCGGCGTCGGCGATGGCGATGCCGAACTTGTTCTCTTTGAGACCGGTGGAAATGTACGGGTGGGTACCGGCATCGACGTCCGGGTTGACGCGCAGGGAGATCGGCGCACGAACACCGAGCTCGGCGGCCACCACTTGCAGGCGTTCCAGCTCGTCGGTGGATTCGACGTTGAAGCAATGCACGCCGACTTCCAGCGCACGACGCATGTCGTCGCGGGTCTTGCCGACGCCGGAGAACACGATCTTGTCGGCGCTGCCGCCAGCGGCCAGCACACGTTCCAGTTCGCCACGGGAAACGATGTCGAAACCGGCGCCAAGACGCGCCAGGACGTTCAGCACGCCCAGGTTGGAGTTGGCCTTGACCGCAAAGCAAACCAGGTGAGGCATACCGACCAGGGCATCGGCATAAGCCAGGTATTGGGCCTCGATGTGCGCACGCGAGTAGACGTAGGTCGGTGTACCAAAGCGATCGGCAATAGCAGACAGTGCAACACCTTCCGCGAACAGTTCACCGTCACGGTAGTTAAAAGCGTCCATGATGTTCCCTTATTGGTAGACGTCGTGCTTGTGCGACTTGGAGGGCTGCTTTTGCGAGGACTTGGCTTGCTCTGCAGGGTCCTGATCTTCATCGGGAAGGTACAGCGGGCCTTTTTGACCGCAGGCCGACACAAGGCAGGCAACCGCGAGGAGCGCAGCAAGGGAAGAGATCAGGCGCTTCATGGCGAAATCCTTGAAAATGCATTAATTGCGCCGGAGTATACCGGCCACCCGGCAGCTTGCCTATGCGACGGGGCTCCCGTCCGGCGGGCCTTGCAAGATCCCAGTCGGTATCATGGAGTCCCTGTGGGAGCGAGCCTGCTCGCGAAAACGGTGGGTCGGGCAGCTATGATGTTGCATGTGCCGACCTCTTCGCGAGCAGGCTCGCTCCCACAATTCGTAATCCTTTGCATTCGGCAAGCAGCGTCCGTATCTTGCGGCGCTTGAGCCTGATCAGACATTTTTTGAGGTTGCCGCAATGAGTTTGTCCGAAGCCCGTTTCCACGATCTGGTCGATGCCACCCAGGAAAAACTGGAAGACATCTTTGACGAAAGCGACCTGGATATCGATCTGGAGAGTTCGGCCGGTGTGCTGACCGTCAAATTTGAAAACGGCACCGCACTGATTTTCAGTCGCCAGGAGCCCCTGCGCCAACTGTGGCTGGCAGCTGTGTCCGGCGGCTTCCACTTCGACTACGACGAAGAAAGCGAACGCTGGATGTGCGACAAGAGCGAAGAGCAGTTGGGCGAAATGCTTGAACGCATCGTCAAGCAGCAGGCTGACGTCGAACTCGATTTCGAAGGCCTGTAACCTCGTGACCCAGTCCGCGCCTGCTCGCCCTCCCAAGCCGCTTTACAGCAACGTCAGCCCGGCGGTGCCTTCACCGTGCAGCGGCGTGTGTCGACTGGACGAGCAGAAGGTCTGTCTCGGGTGTTTCCGTCATGTGGAAGACATCCGCGAATGGCGCTCGGCGGATGACGAGCGCCGCCGGGTGATCTGCGCCCAGGCCTCTCAACGCAAAACTACCGCCAATCCCCGGTAGGGGCACACAGCCGTACGCCGGTGGCGGCTTGTATATTTTTTGAGCTGTGATAGTGTCCAGAAACGCCTCAACCCATCGAGGCTTGTGAAAACCCCGCCTTTTTCTGGCGGGGTTTTGCTTTTTTCGTGCAGAAGAAAGGAGTCTGCCCTGATCATGACCGCACCTTCCATCACCCTTACCCGTCTGGACGTTCAGCGTCTGGAGCGTCTGATCGACAGCCTGGATGAATCGCTGCCGGGCGTTATCGCGCTGCAAACCGAACTGGATCGCGCCGATACAGTGGTCGGCCACGATGAAGTGCCCGCCGATGTCGTGACCATGAATTCCCGCGTGCATTGCCGTGAAGAAGGCAGTGGCAAGGACTACCACCTGACGCTTGTGTATCCGAAGGATGCCAACGCCGATGAAGGCAAGATTTCCATTCTGGCGCCAGTCGGCAGCGCGTTGCTGGGCCTGAAAGTCGGCCAGCACATCGATTGGCCGGCACCGGGCGGCAAGACGTTGAAACTGACCCTGCTTGAAGTCGAATCGCAGCCAGCCAATGGCGGCTCCTTCCCCGAGTGACGCCCCTTCAGACCTGCCCGAGCGCCTCGTTCAATGCGCGCTCCAGGTCGGCCTTGTAGCGCAGGTACAGATTGCTTGACCCCTGACCATCACCGAGCAGGCCTGACAGGTCCAGATCGGTGATGTAGCAGCGGTAGCGTTCGGTCTCGTGGCGCTGCTCGACGATTTCCCGGGCGACCACGCTGAACAGCTGGTCGCCATGTTCCAGCTCGCTAAACTCCCGCTGATTGCAATACAACGTGACCTGCAACTTGCCCGGCGCGGCTTTGCCGACGATCGCCTGTACGTCATAGAAGGGTTTGTTGGCCGGGGTTTGCGGTGCCGACCGCGCATCCACCCGCCGCGCCCGGCCCGTACCCGAAGGCAGCAGTTGGTAATACCGGGTGTCCAGGTTCGCAGGCTGAGCCGTGTCCATCGGCAACGCGGCGTCGCGCCGGTACTGGATCGATTGCAGGAAACGCTGCAGCGGCACCAGCAGGCTTTGCTCGTCATGCCACGGCAGCCGTTGCTGCCACAAGGCATTGAATTCATCGAGCACGTACAGATCTGCCTGCGCTTCATTGACCCGGTAGAACACCTGGATGCAGTCCGGCCGACCCATCGGCAGCAGCAAGGACAGGTCGTGGTCGTCCAATGCCATCGGGTCCAGGTGCAGCGGGCTGTAGCTCGTCCGGTCTTCCCCGAGGCAGTCCAGCAGTCCCGGCAGCGTGGCTTGAGCGATGTGCTTGACCTGGCCGGGTATCAGCTCAAGCACGTGGTAATGCTGCTGGACCTGGATCAGATAGCGATGATTGAGATTGCTCAGCAGCAGGTTCTGCGCGGTTTCGAGAATGTCTTCGACGCGCTGGGCAATGAATTGCGCGCGGTTGTGACAAAAACAACGCACTCTCAACCTGGGTTGGCGTGGCCCACCCGGCAGAGCGTTGAGATAGTCGCGCAGGCAATCAAGCAGTGCGTGGGGACCGTCGTAGCGGCTGATCAGCACCTCGTTCCAACTGTTGAGCGTGACCTGATCCAGGGTCAGCACCAGGTTTTCCTTTACGCCTGCGTAGCTCAAGGAGTCGGTGCGCTCGGTGGTCATCAGAATGTTCAGTTCGCGGTGGTGCTTGAGCGGATCGATGCCAACGTTTACCAGGATAAGCACTTCGCTGGGCGCGCTGGCGCGCAGCAGGGCTTTTTCGGCGACGGTCGGCAGTGGCAGGGGAATGCTTTGTTGCAGGCTGCCAAGCAGGTTGAACAGCTCGAATTCGCTGAGGTCGCTGCTGCCCGGGTGCAAGGCCAGGCGCGTGCTGCTGTCGATCACGCCGTTGCGGTGGCACCAGGTGAGTAGCTCGATTAAATGGCGACTGCGTTTGATCGGGGCGAAATGTTCCCACTCAAGGGCGGTGAGGCTGCCGTTGTACAAGCCCCACTGGCTTTGGTCCGGTTCTTTCCTGCTCGGCGCGTACACCAGCGTCAGGGTGTCTTCGGCCAGGTCAGGGGCAATTCCGGGGTTGATGAACTCGACCTTGTTCGCCTTGCGTTCAAACGCTGCGTACAGTCGTCTGCCCAGTATGCTGAGGTCGCGCTTGTTGATCGGGCTGATGGTTTGTTCATGGCGGGCAAACTGGGTCAGGAAGCGATAGCTGAAATTCAGTTCGTTGACCAGGGCCCGGCGCTCCGAGATGACCTGGCGCACTTTCCACTGGCTGCGGCTATCCAGCAGGGCCAACTGGCGCTGATCCCATTGCCATTCGCGGGCCAGGCGCTCAAGTAATGAGCGTTGCCAGCCCTGGGTGCGCCCACTGCTGCCGGTGAGTTTGCGGTTGACCTTCAAGTACAGCGCTCGGCGCACCAACTCCAGACGCTGCGGTTCGTTGCGGGCGATGAGATACTGTGCGATGCGCCGATAGACCACGACGTACGGGTCCAGCTCATCGAGGTCGAGCCGATTGGCGAACACCTCCTGTTTGAAACGCAGGCTCAGGCATTGGACTCCGGGGTGTTCGCTGGCGTACACCTCGATCAGCAGGAGTTTGAGCACCGATTTGTACGGCGACTCGATGCCCTTGAACAACTGCCAGAGCCCGGCACCAATGAACTCGCCGGGCGGAATGCGGGCCAGATGGCCCAGGTCCAGGGTTTCATCGGCGCGAATGAAGCGCTTGGACGTCAGGGTATGGGTGTACTGGGCATAGTTGGCTTCCTCATACACCGGCACCAGCCACCAGATTGGCGTGCGCCCTGCCAGCCAGATCGCAGTGCGATAGAACTCGTCCAGCAGCAGATAATGCTGGGTGGTGCCGCAGTCTTCCGAACTCAATTGGCCGTCGCGCTCGCCTTGTACGAAGCGGACCGGATCGATCAGGAAAAAGTGCGCTTCGGCGCCCTGGGTCGCAGCCCAGGCTTCGAGCAGTTGGCATTTGCGGCGCAACTCGGTCAGTTCGTTTTCGCCCAGGTCCGGACTGTGGCAGACCCACACGTCCATATCGCTCTGGTCGGCCTGGGCCAGGGTGCCGAGGCTACCCATCAGGAACAGGCCGTGAATCGGCCGTGGTGGATTGCTGCCGTGGCGCGGCTTATAGGAAAAGGAGCGGGTCAAGCGCTGGGCTTCGGCGAGGACGTTGGCATCCGGCTCGAAATTCGACAGCCCGGCCGGCGTGCTGCCCGAAACGTAACCCGGCAGCAGTGGGTGATTGACATGGAAGAACAGCGGCAGGAGGTTCAATACCCCTTGCTGGCGCGTCGACAACCCTTCCATCGCACGGGCCATGCGCCCTTCGTTGAGCTTGAGGAAGCGTGCGCGCAGTTGGCTGAGCACCTTGCGGTCAATTCCCTGGTCCAGATCGGGGCGGATTTCATGGGTGCGGGTCATGTCAGCTCAAACCGGCTCGCAGGGCTCGGACGTGGAGGCTCTCGGGATGAGAAGCAGTTTAGCGCCTGGGCCCCGGGACTTTTAAGCTGATTTTTTATTTCCGGCGTCAGATTTGTATCGCGTGACGAAAGCGGGCAACAAAGTGCGCCCGCGGAAATCCTTGAGCAGGAGTTTCCGTGGGCGGTGCAGGGGAATTCAGGCTGTTTCTTCGGCTTTCAGAATGGTAAGCACGGTTTGCACATTTTGTGCGGCATCACGGCCCAGGCTGGTCAGATAGCCGCCATCGGGCTGGTCGATCAGATCTTTTTCAAACAGGCGTTTGGCAGCGGCAATGTGTTTCGGGGCAGCGGTCTGATGAATTTTCAAACCTTCCTGGGAACTGTCCAGGTTGAAGAGTGCGAGGACTTCCAGTTCGGCAACCAACTCAGGGGTAAGCGACATAAGGACTCCAGACTTTCTAGGAATTTGGCGACAGCGTCCCTAAGGTGATCCCACTTGTGCGGCATGTCCAGTGTTCGTGACAGGGTTATTTCTTTTCCGGCGGTAGCTCGGGCAGAGCCCGCAGCGCGGCTTCGTACCATTCGGTATTGAACGCGCGGTCTTCTTCGAGGATCGCGTCGATTTCCACCGCAAGTACGTGGGCCATCAGGTTGAGGATTTCCTCGCGCTCGTAACCCACCAGCGTCAGCTTGTTGAAGGTCGCTTTTGCGGCTGGAGGGTTCTCGCTTTCGATCTGGTTCTCGATCGCTTCGATCAGCGTGTTCTCGGCAAACTCTTCGTCATCGAGATCATCTTGGTTGGTGCCGGGGGTTGGCTCGCTCATGGCAGGCTCCTCATGGGAAAGACGACCAGTTTACCTGCATTCAAGGCCGTGATGCTGCTAGCGAGAATAGCGATGGCGTTCTATAACAGGCACTGCCAACCCCTGCACGGCCTGGAGGCTATGTGATGCTCAAGCTTTATGGTTTTTCCGTCAGCAACTACTACAACATGGTCAAGCTGGCGCTGCTGGAGAAAGGACTGCCGTTCGAAGAAGTGCCGTTTTACGCCGGCCAGAGCGCTGAAGCGTTGGCCATCAGTCCACGCGGCAAGGTTCCGGTACTGGGCGTCGACCAAGGTTTCATCAATGAAACCAGTGTGATTCTCGAATACATCGAACAAACCCAGAAAGGCACGCCGCTGCTGCCAGGTGACCCCTTTGAACGTGCACAGGCGCTGGCACTGGCCAAGGAGATCGAGCTGTACATCGAACTGCCGGCGCGGGCCTGCTACCCCCAAGCTTTTTTCGGTGCGACTGTGCCGGACGCGATCAAGGAAAAAACCAAAGTCGAACTATTGCAAGGTGTTGCGGCGCTAGGCCGTCATGGAAAATTCAAGCCCTACGTGGCAGGCGAAAACCTCAGCGTGGCGGATTTGTATTTCCTGTACAGCGTGCCGCTGGCGTGCGGAGTAGCGAAGAAGCTGTTCGATATCGATCTGCTGGCGGAACTGCCGGCAGCCAAGGCGCTGCTGGAGCGTCTGGGCGATAACCCGAATGTTCAGCGAATTGCGGCGGACAAGGAAGCGGCAATGCCAGCGTTCATGGCGATGATCGCGTCCAAGAAGTAGATTGTAGTGTTCTGAAACCAGTCATCGCGAGCAGGCTCGCTCCCACAGAATTTGATGTGTGAACACCATCCAATGTGGGAGCGAGCCTGCTCGCGAAGCTTTTAGCTTTTAGCGGCTGGCGAGCAGTGCCTGGCCGCGCGCCACGGCGGCCTTCACCTGCGCCGGCGCTGTCCCGCCGATATGGTTACGGGCATTGACCGAACCTTCCAGGGTCAGCACGGCAAACACGTCCTGATCGATCTGGTCGCTGAACTTGCGCAGCTCTTCCAGGCTCATTTCCGCCAGGTCCTTGCCGTTTTCCACGCCGTATTTCACGGCATGGCCAACGATTTCATGGCAGTCGCGGAAAGGCAGGCCGCGGCGCACCAGGTAGTCGGCCAAGTCGGTGGCAGTGGAGAAACCGCGCAGGGCTGCTTCGCGCATCATCGCGTGCTTTGGCTTGATCGCCGGGATCATGTCGGCAAAGGCACGCAGCGAGTCGCGCAGGGTGTCAGCGGCGTCGAACAGCGGTTCCTTGTCTTCCTGGTTATCCTTGTTGTAGGCCAGGGGCTGGCCTTTCATCAAGGTCAGCAGACCCATCAGCGCGCCGAATACACGACCGCTCTTGCCACGCACCAGCTCCGGCACGTCTGGGTTTTTCTTTTGCGGCATGATCGAGCTGCCGGTGCAGAAACGGTCCGGTAGATCGATGAACTGGAATTGCGCGCTGGTCCACAGCACCAGCTCTTCGGAGAAGCGCGACAAGTGCATCATCGCGATGCTGGCCGCCGAGCAGAACTCGATGGCGAAGTCGCGATCGGACACGTTGTCCAGCGAGTTGCCGCCCACTGCGTCGAAGCCCAGCAGTTGGGCGGTGTATTCGCGGTCGATCGGGTAGGTGGTGCCGGCCAGCGCGGCGCTGCCCAGTGGCATGCGGTTGGTGCGCTTGCGGCAGTCGACCAGGCGCTCGTAGTCGCGGCTGAGCATTTCAAACCAGGCCAGCATGTGGTGCCCGAAGGTCACCGGCTGAGCTGTCTGCAGGTGAGTGAAGCCAGGCATGATGCTGCCCGCTTCGCGCTCGGCCTGCTCCAGCAGGCCTTTTTGCAGGCGGGTGATTTCGCCGAGGATCAGGTCGATTTCGTCACGCAGCCACAGGCGAATGTCGGTGGCGACCTGGTCGTTACGGCTGCGGCCGGTGTGCAGTTTTTTACCGGTCACGCCAATGCGGTCGGTCAGGCGTGCCTCGATGTTCATGTGCACGTCTTCGAGGTCGACGCGCCAATCGAACTGGCCGGCCTCGATTTCACCCTGGATGGTCTTCAGGCCATCGATGATGCTGTCGCGCTCGGCATCGGTCAGCACACCGACCTTGGCCAGCATGGTGGCATGGGCGATCGAGCCCATGATGTCGTGGCGATACAGGCGCTGGTCGAAGGTGACGGAGGCGGTGAAGCGGGCGACGAAGGCGTCGACGGGTTCACTGAAGCGGCCGCCCCAGGACTGATTGGTCTTGTCAGTGCTCATGAATTCGCTCGTATCGGCTGTAGAAAGATGGCGTTGAAAGCTGCCGCGGATAATAACAGGGTTGCCAATCCTGTCGCTGGCACTGGTCGACTGGTTTTCATTGCCCGGGGTGTCAGAGCCTGTGTGCGAATAATTTGCACAACGATATTTTTCAATTGAGCAATAACGTTCCGGCAACCGTCTACAGTTGGACAGTAGGATGAGCGCACTTCTCGGTGCGCAAGAGGACTATAAGAAGAGGGGGTGTTCATATTGCGTATCAGCAAACCCTGTGGCGATGTGTCGCCAAAGCGGGCCTGGGCCGCTAATCGCCCGGCAGATAAAAATTTAGCTGCCCGACCAGCGGCACTTTTTGACGCTCGCGCTAGTCTTAGCGTGGATCGCGGTGACGGACGTCACTTCACCTGTCTACGCTATCCTTGTGCGAGACTCACGCAGGAATCCAGCGCAATATGAATGTCCTGATCGTTGATGACGACCCCATTGCCCGCGAGCGCCTGAGCCGAATGGTTGGCGAGCTCGAGGGATACAGTGTCCTGGAGCCCAGCGCTACGAACGGCGATGAAGCGTTGGCACTGATCGACAGCCACAAGCCGGATATCGTGCTTCTCGATATCCGCATGCCAGGCCTCGATGGCCTGCAAGTGGCCGCGCGATTGTGCGAACGTGAAACCCCGCCCGCCGTGGTGTTTTGCACGGGGCCCGATGAATTTGCCGTGGAAGCCTTACAGGCCAGCGCCGTAGGCTATCTGGTGAAACCTGTGCGAACTGAACAATTACATGACTCGTTGAAAAAAGCCGAACGGCCCAATCGTGGCCAGCTCGCCGCCCTGACTCGCCCTGCCGCCGAAAGTGGCAACGGCCCGCGCAGCCATATCAGTGCTCGTACCCGCAAGGGGATCGAGCTGATCCCGCTGGACCAGGTGGTCTATTTTATTGCCGACCACAAGTACGTGACCTTGCGTCACGAAAGCGGTGAGGTGCTGTTGGATGAGCCGCTCAAAGCCCTTGAAGATGAGTTCGGTGACCGTTTCGTGCGTATTCACCGCAACGCACTGGTCGCTCGCGAGCGCATCGAACGGTTGCAACGAACACCGCTGGGGCATTTCCAGCTGTTTCTAAAGGGCCTGAACGGCGATGCATTGATCGTCAGCCGACGCCACGTGGCCGGCGTGCGGAAAATGATGCAACAGCTTTGATTCGCTGGTTGCTGGCGGACTTCACACCCGATTGCCGGATATCCGGGGCCAGGGAGGCCGAGTAGTTTCTGATACAAGTCAAAGTGGATTTGGCTGAGCTGTTATTATCCGCCGTATCTATTCAGTACGGATTGATCCATGTCCTCTCGCCAGATCCGCATCGCCACCCGCAAAAGCGCTCTTGCCCTGTGGCAGGCCGAATATGTCAAAGCCCGTCTGGAACAGGCCCATCCGGGTCTGCTCGTGACCTTGGTACCCATGGTCAGTCGCGGCGACAAGCTGCTCGACTCACCCCTGTCGAAAATCGGCGGCAAGGGCCTGTTCGTCAAGGAACTGGAAACCGCGCTGCTGGAAAACGAAGCCGACATCGCCGTGCATTCCATGAAAGACGTGCCGATGGACTTCCCCGAAGGTCTCGGCCTGTTCTGTATTTGCGAGCGCGAAGACCCTCGCGATGCATTCGTGTCCAACACTTACACCAGCCTTGATGCATTGCCTGCGGGCAGCATCGTTGGCACGTCGAGCCTGCGCCGCCAGGCCCAGTTGCTGAGCCGTCGTCCGGATTTGGAGATCCGCTTCCTGCGCGGCAACGTCAACACGCGCCTGGCCAAGCTCGACGCCGGCGAATACGACGCCATTATCCTTGCGTCCGCCGGCTTGATCCGGTTGGGCTTTGAGGATCGCATCACCTCGGCCATCAGTGTCGACGACAGCCTGCCGGCGGGTGGCCAGGGCGCAGTGGGCATCGAATGTCGCACCGCCGACAGCGAAATCCACGCACTGCTCGCACCGCTGCATCACCAGGACACCGCGACCCGCGTGAGCGCCGAACGTGCCCTCAATAAACACCTCAATGGCGGCTGCCAGGTGCCGATCGCCTGCTACGCCGTGCTTGAGGGTGACCAGGTCTGGTTGCGTGGCCTGGTGGGCGATCCGAGTGGCGGCCTGCTGCTCAGTGCCCAGGCCCGAGCGCCGCGTGGTGACGCCGAGGCGTTGGGGGTGCAAGTGGCCGAAGACCTTTTGAGCCAGGGCGCCGCCGAAATTCTGAAAGCGGTCTACGGCGAGGCAGGCCACGAGTGACGGGCTGGCGCCTGCTGCTGACGCGTCCGGCGGATGAGTCGGCGGCGTTGGCCAGTCTTTTGGCCGACCAGGGGATTTTCAGCAGTAGCTTGCCGCTTTTAGACATCGTGCCGATCCCTGTCTCTGACACAATCTGCGAAGTGATCCGCGAGCTCGATCGCTACAGTGCGGTGATTGTGGTCAGCAAGCCCGCTGCGCGAATCGGCGTCGAACTGCTCGAGCGATTTTGCTCTCAAGCACCGCGTGTAAAGTGGTTTAGCGTCGGCTGCGCGACGGCACGGATTCTTCAGGATCACGGCATGGACGTGAGCTTTCCGGAGGAGGGCGATGACAGCGAAGCCTTGCTCGAGCTTGCGAGTTTGCGCGAGGCTCTCGCCGGGCCTGATCCGCGTGTGCTGATTTTGCGCGGGGAGGGTGGGCGTGAACTGCTGGCTGAGCGTTTGCGCGAGGCAGGTGCTAGTGTCGAGTATCTGGAGTTGTACCGCCGCGAGCTGCCGCAATACCCCTCGGCAGCCCTGGAGCAGCGGATCGAAACGGAACGCCTGAATGCACTGGTGGTCAGCAGTGGACAAGGTTTTGAGCACCTGCATCAATTGGCTGGCGATGCCTGGCCGCAGTTGTCGCGGTTACCGTTGTTTGTACCAAGCCCCAGGGTCGCCGAGCTGGCACGTGCCGCCGGAGCCCAAACAGTTGTGGATTGTCGTGGCGCCAGCGCCACGGCATTGCTGACGGCGTTGCGGGAGCATCCCGAACCCGTTCTCTAATGCAAAGGATGGATACGTGAGCGAAACAGCCTTGCCAAAAGATGACGTCCGGCCAGTGCTTGAAGCGCCGGTTGATGAAATGCAGCCGCCACCTGCTGCGGTGCAGCGCCGCGGCAATGGGCTGGCCATCGTTGCGCTGTTGCTGGGCGCTGCCGGTGTCGCGGTGGGTGGTTGGGGGGTCTGGCAGGTGCGTCACCTGCAAGCGATCAACCAACAGCAGTTGGGTCAGGTGCAGGCATTGAGTGACGAGGCACAGAGCCTGAAACTCAATGATCAACGCCTGAGCGCGCGTCTGGAGCAACTGCCCGGCGCCGATGTGCTGGAAGAGCGCAGTCGGCTGGTGATTCAGCTTCAGGGTGATCAGCAGCGACTCAATCAACGCCTGGAAACCGTCCTTGGCGCCAGCCGCAAGGATTGGCGCCTGGCAGAGGCCGAGCACTTGCTGCGTCTGGCCAGTCTGCGCCTCTCGGCGCTGCAGGACATCAGCAGCGCCCAGGCCCTGGTGCAGGGCGCCGATGAAATTCTCCGTGAGCAGAATGACCCTGGCTCCTTCGCCGCTCGCGAGCAGGTGGCGAAGACCCTGGTGGCCCTGCGCAGCACCGAACAACCGGATCGCACCGGTTTGTTCCTGCGACTGGGGGCGTTGCGCGACCAGGTGATCAACCTGACCGAGCTTGCACCCGAGTACAAGGATCGCGGCGAATCCTTGCTGGGACTGACCGCCGATGGCGACGGCGCCAGCCGCTGGGCGCAGTGGTGGGATCAGATCTCGCGCTACATCCGTATCGATTTCAATGCCGACAAGAATGTTCGTCCTTTGCTGGCCGGGCAGAGCCTGAGTCAGGTTCGCCTCGCCCTGAGCCTGGCGCTGGAGCAGGCGCAATGGGCTGCGCTCAACGGTCAGGCAGCGGTGTATTCACAAGCACTGGCAGAGGCGCGGGATGTGCTCAAGGGCAACTTCAACCCCGACAATCCCCAAAGCAAAGTGATGCTCGAACAGGTAGCGGAACTGAGCAAGCAGCCGGTCTCCGTGGTCACGCCGGACCTGACTGGCACCCTGAGCGCGGTCCAGGGCTATCTGGAGCGGCGTAACGTCAACGCCGAGGACTCGATCAAGCCGCTGGCCAAACCTGCCGCGAATGCCGCGCAGGAGGCCACCCCATGAAACGCCTCTATGTGATCGTGTTCCTGGCCATTGCGGCTGCGGCTGCGCTGGGCTTGGCCATCGCCGAGCATTCAGGTTACGTCCTGATCGCCTACAAGAGCTTTCGCTACGAATCGAGCCTGTGGGCAACCCTGGCACTGATCGCCGTTCTCTGGCTGGTCTTCTGGGGGATCAAGGCGTTGATCGAACTGGTGACGACCTCCGGTGGCGTGGTCAACCCGTGGTCACGGCGCAATCGCAGTCGCCGGGTCCAGGTGGCGATAGAGCATGGGCAACTGGACCTGGCCGAAGGTCGCTGGGCCAGCGCGCAACGTCACTTGCATCGGGCCGCGGAAGCCGAGCGTCAGCCGCTGCTTTACTACCTCGGGGCGGCGCGGGCTGCGAACGAGCAAGGTCGCTACGAAGAAAGCGACAACCTGCTGGAGCGTGCCCTGGAGCGTCAGCCCCAGGCCGAGTTGGCGATTGCCTTGAATCACGCGCAGTTGCAGACCGATCGTGGTGATACCGAGGGCGCCCTGGCGACCCTGCAGGCGATGCATGAGCGCCACCCGCATAACGCACAGACGCTGCGTCAGTTGCAACGCCTGCATCAGCAGCGAGGTGATTGGTCGGCAGTGATTCGCTTGCTGCCTGAGCTGCGCAAGGACAAAGTCCTGCCAGCGGCTGAACTGGCCGAACTGGAGCGCAGGGCCTGGGGTGAGAACCTGTCCCTGGCGGCGCATAAGGAAGTGGAAGGGGGGCTCGGTTTACAGGCGCTCGATCGCGCGTGGCAACAGCTGACCTCGGCTCAGCGCCAAGAGCCGCAATTGGTGCTCGCCTATGCCGAGCAGCTGCGGCAACTGGGGGCCCAGGTGCAGGCCGAAGAGGTCTTGCGCACGGCGCTCAAGCGTAACTATGACAGCCATCTGGCGCGCCTTTATGGATTGGTGCGCGGCAGTGACCCGGCTCGCCAGCTGCAACTCGCCGAGGGCTGGCTCAAGGATCATCCGACAGATCCCGGCCTGTTGCTGACGCTGGGTCGCCTGTGTCTGCAAAACAGCCTGTGGGGCAAGGCCCGGGATTATCTGGAAAGCAGTCTGCGGGTACAGCGCAACCCGGAAGCATGCGCCGAACTGGCCCGCCTGCTGGCACAGATGGGAGACACCGAACGCAGCAACCAGCTATTCCAGGAAGGCCTGGGCTTGCTCGATGAGCGCTTGCTGGCGGCACCGTTGCCGGTGCTGGCCCGCGTTTGACCCCTGAGAAGGATCGCTCGAATGGGCGATCCGCTGCTCCAGAGTCTGTCGGAATTCTCCCTTTACAATCCCGCTTCAGCAAAGTCCTACAGACCATTGCATCTGATCCTCCGATGCCTGTCGGGATTTCCTAGCGTATTTGCTGAAGTGTCTGCATCTGCCCGCCTTGTAAGGGTTGCGCGGTTTCCACTACCGTAGCTGTCGGACTCTTATTGTTACGGAAACGCCATGTCGTTGGCCTGCCCCCGCTCCCTGTTTTTCACTGTATTCATCGCAGGCGCCCTGGCCTTGGGCGTTTCCTATTACCTGGAATATGCGGTCGGCCTCCAGCCATGTGGCTTGTGTCTGTTGCAGCGGGCTTGCCTGGCGCTGCTGACCGGTTTGAGCCTGATAGCTTCGGTGCACGGTCCCGGTCGCCTGGGGGCCTTTGTGTATTGGCTGCTCGGGCTGTTCTGCGGCCTATTGGGCACATTCACGGCCTGGCGCCAGGTATTGCTGCAAAACGACCCAGTGCATCAACTATCCGCCTGCTCGCCCGACCTGGCCGAGGTATTTACCAGCGCCCCGTGGTTACGGGTTGCGCAGCAGTTGTTCCAGGGTGCCGTCGACTGCCCGCGGATAGCCTGGACGTTGTTCGATTTGAGCATTCCGGAATGGAGTCTGCTGTTCTTCGTAGCGGTGATGATTCCGGGAATTTATCAGCTGATACGCCTGGTCTTGAGCGCCAGCAGACGACCGCTCGGCGGCGAGTCGTCGCATCGGGTGCTTGCCAAAGATTAAACACTTGTATGAACTTTATCGTCTGAGTACCTTGAAGCCACCGTCGTGCGGGCATAATCTGGCCCGCACGTGTCATTGGATTTATGTTGCTCGATGACGCTCTGCCTGGTCGATCTTGATTCTCAAGTGTGTGACAGGTGTAGAGCAGCATGACCCACAAGGGAAGAGAGACCGCCATGCTCGAAAGTTGTCAGAATGCTCAGGAACGTTGGGGTGGAGTTCATCTGCTGATTGACCGCTGGTTGCAGGAGCGTAAAGAGCTGATCGATGCGTACGACAAGCTCGGAGCAAAACCTGAGGCACTGTCCGAGAACCGCAAGCCCTTGCAAGAGTTCTGCGGCGTCCTGGTCGATTACGTATCCGCCGGCCATTTCGAGATCTACGAACAATTGACGGGGGAGGCCAAGGCCTTCAACGACAAGCGTGGCCTGGAGCTCGCCGAGACCCTCTACCCACGCATCGACGTCATCACCGAGAAACTTCTCGCGTTCAACGACCTGTGCGATGCCGGGAAGTGTGTTGCTGATGAGTTCAAGACGCTGGGTGGCTTGCTGCATGAGCGCTTCGAACTGGAAGACTGCCTGATCGAAGTGCTGCATACCGCTCACAAGGAAGAAGATTCGGTTCAGGCCTGATCGCTCTCCCCGCAAAACCTGAAAACGGTGCGCCATGGCGCACCGTTTTTCGTTTGTGCTTTCAGCTGGAGGCGTCGCGCAATTCGACTTCGAATACCAGGGGAGTGAAGGGGGCGATCAGGTCGCCGGCACCGTCGGCGCCATAAGCCTGTGCCGATGGAATCACCAGGCGCCATTTGGCGCCGACCGGCATGTTTTGCAGCGCGCTGCGCCAGCCGCTGATCACGCTATCGAGACTGAACCACTGTGGTTGATTGTTCTGGTCGAACACTGTGCCGTCAGGAAGTCTTCCGATGTAAAGCACCTGCACCTTTGCGTTTGGTCCGGCCTTGATGCCATTACCTGGTGCCAACTCGGTCAGCAGTATTCCATCCGCCAATTCGCGAA
This sequence comes from Pseudomonas sp. V98_8, assembly GCF_029967975.1. NCBI lineage: Bacteria > Pseudomonadati > Pseudomonadota > Gammaproteobacteria > Pseudomonadales > Pseudomonadaceae > Pseudomonas > Pseudomonas sp. V98_8. Next base: position 24,606 of record NZ_JASCAE010000001.1, on the reverse strand, counting down.
CGCCAGGTTTGGCTTTTTCCCTGGCGAGAAATTTTTGCTCGTTTTCCAGCGCCAACGTGTTTTGCGGCGCAGGCGTCTGCGTGCTCACCCGCGTTTCGTGCTCGCTCAGAATCTGTTCGATCTGCTCGTCCTTCAACGCCAGTGGCTTGCCTTGATAGGCCTGCTGCAATCCATCGACCAGTGCCTGAATCTGCAAGTCAGGAACCTCTTGGCGCAAGCGCTCGCCGAGACTTGCGCCCAGGCTGTAAGCGAGATCGTGAGCGTCTTTTTGCGGGTTTTTTTCGGCGGCTTGAGCCGCGGAAAAAAACACGCAAAACGATAAAAAAAGGTAGCGCGACATCGGCACTCTCCAGCCTGGGATGCGGCCGATTATGCCAGTGCGAATGCATTCAAAGGTGAACTGCTTTTGCGCCAGCGCAGAACATTTTCAGTTCGTTGCAACGCAGCGCTTTGGTTACTGTCAAGATGCCCTAGCGGCGGTAGCAGCAGAGGTCTAGTATGAGCCGCACTCACCCCAGCCAGGAGGTAAACCATGTCGGCCACCAAGAAGCCTGTAAGTACTCCGTTGCACCTGCTCCAACAACTCTCGGGCAGCCTGCTCGAGCATCTGGAAAACGCTTGTTCCGAAGCTTTGGCTGATGCCGAAAAATTGCTCGCCAAACTGGAAAAGCAGCGCGGAAAAGCGCAAGAGAAACTGCACAAATCCCGCACCAAATTGCAGGACGCAGCGGCGGCCGGAAAGGCCAAGGCGCAAGCCAAGGCCAAGGGCGCGGTAAAAGAGCTCGAGGACCTGCTTGATGCACTCAAGGATCGTCAATCGGAAACTCGCGGCTACATCCTGCAACTCAAGCGCGACGCCCAGGAAAGCCTGAAACTGGCCCAGGGTGTTGGTCGCGTTCAAGAGGCTGTCGGCAAGGCGTTGTCCCTGCGTTCGGCCAAGCCAGCTGCGGCTCCTGCGAAGAAAGCCGCTGCCAAACCGGTTGCTGCAAAAGCACCGGCCAAGCCTGCCGCCAAACCTGCCGCCAAGGCACCGGTGAAAGCCGCAGCCAAACCTGCTGCAACCTCTGCAGCGAAAAAACCTGTCGCGGCCAGTGCTGCAAAACCGGCTGCTAGAACCGCTGCTGCCAAACCTGCTGCCAAGCCAGCTGCTGCTAAAACAGCGGCCGCGAAACCGGCTACCAAAACCGCAGCTGCGAAACCTGCCGTAGCCAAAACCGCAGCCGCGAAACCAGCCGCAAGAACTGCCGCTGCGAAGCCGGCTGCGAAACCTGCCGCCAAACCTGCCGTGGCGAAAACCGCTGCCAAGCCTGCTGCAAAACCAGCAGCCAAACCGGCGGCGAAAGCAGCTGCGAAACCTGCCGCGAAACCTGCTGCAAAACCAGCGGCTAAGACGGCTGCAGCGAAACCAGCCACTGCCGCAAAACCTGCCGCTGCGAAACCGGCAGCAAAACCCGCCGCTGCCAAGCCAGCAGCAAAACCGGCAGCAAAACCAGCAGCGAAACCTGCCGTGAAAAAACCGGCCGCTGTTGCCAAGCCGGCTCCGGCCCCAGCTGCCAAGCCAGCGACGCCAGCGCCATCCGCTTCGGCTGCTCCTACGCCGACAGCAACAACCTCGACAGCCTCCACCGCGCCAACGCCAGTGGCACCGTCGAACTCCAGCACCAACCCAACCAGCGCTTCTTAAGTGCCGGTTACCGCGACGCGCAGCTGATGCAGCGCGTCGCGGTGCAGGTGGGCGGCCTCCGCCGTCACACCTTCCAGCCAGATCGCCAGATCGGTCGCGACACCGTGCGGCCAATCCCGAGACGATCGCTCCAGGCGCAACAGCAGATTTCTCTCAGCCTCCAATTCAAGTGCCTTGACCTGTTCGCGCAGCAAGTGCAGCTCGGCATCCTGTGCGGCGGCAACCTTCCACTGCACGCGCAGCGCCCGCAACGGTTGCACGACATCGACGTCCCAGGCTTGCGCCACACCGCGAAGTTTCTTCAGGCGCTGTTCATCGCAGGCGACCCCCCGCTGTCCCAGCCATGCCGCGCACAGAAGCAGACACACACTGACGCCGGCCGCCTGCATTTGCAGGCATGCCCGTTCAACGCCCGGACGGGCATAAAGGGTCAGGGAAAAGCTCCACAGGTCAGAGGACATAGTGCTACTCGCGCCAGTTGCGAGCGAAGCTGGTAGACTCCGCCGCCATTATGATTCGACTTCAGAACCTGACTTTACAGCGTGGCCCGCAACGTCTGCTAGAAGACGCCGAGCTGACGCTGCACGCCGGCCAGAAAGCCGGCCTCATCGGTGCCAACGGCGCCGGCAAATCGAGCCTGTTCGCCTTGCTTCGGGGTGAGCTGCACCCGGACTCGGGCGATTGCTTCCTGCCGGCAGACTGGCGTATCGCCCACATGCGCCAGGAGGTCGACACGCTCGAACGCCTGGCGGTCGACTACGTGCTCGATGGCGACTTGCGCCTGCGCCAGGTGCAACGTGACCTGGCGGCAGCCGAAGCGGCCCATGACGGTGCCGCACAGGCCCGCTACCACTCCGAGTTGGACAGCGCCGACGGTTACACCGCCGACGCCCGCGCGCGCAAGCTGCTGGCGGGCCTGGGCTTCACCAACGAGCAGATGGATCGCCAGGTCGGCGACTTCTCCGGTGGCTGGCGGATGCGCCTGAACCTGGCGCAGGCCTTGATGTGTCCTTCGGACCTGCTGTTGCTCGACGAACCGACCAACCACCTGGACCTCGATGCCATCATCTGGCTCGAAGAGTGGCTCAAAAGCTATCCCGGCACCTTGATGCTGATTTCCCACGACCGGGACTTCCTCGATGCCGTGGTCGATCACGTGGCTCACGTCGACCAACGCAAGATCACCCTCTATCGCGGCGGCTACAGCGCCTTCGAGCGTGCCCGTGCCGAACGCCTGGCCCAGCAACAACAGGCCTATGAGAAGCAGCAGGCGCAACGTGCGCACATGGAAAGCTACATCGCCCGCTTCAAGGCCCAGGCGACCAAGGCCCGCCAGGCCCAGAGCCGGATCAAGGCCCTGGAGCGCATGGAGGAGCTGACGGCGGCGCACGTCGACTCGCCGTTCGACTTCGTCTTCCGCGAGTCGCAGAAGATTTCCAGCCCGCTGATCGACCTGTCCGACGCCCGCCTGGGTTACGGCGAGAAAACCGTGCTGGAGAAGGTCAAGCTGCAACTGACCCCCGGCGCGCGCATCGGCTTGCTTGGCCCGAATGGCGCCGGTAAATCGACCTTGATCAAAAACCTTGCCGGTGAGCTCTCGCCGCTGGCGGGCCGCTTGACCCGTGGCGAAAACACCGTCGTTGGTTACTTCGCCCAACACCAGCTTGACTCCCTGGATGCCAAGGCCAGCCCGTTGCTGCACTTGCAGCGCCTGGCGCCAACCGAGCGCGAACAGACCCTGCGCGATTTTCTCGGCGGCTTTGACTTCCGCGGCGCGCGGATCGACGAGCCAGTACTGAATTTCTCCGGTGGCGAAAAGGCGCGCCTGGCGCTGGCGCTGATTGCCTGGGACCGGCCGAACCTGTTGCTGCTCGACGAACCGACCAACCACCTGGACCTGGAAATGCGCCTGGCGCTGACCATGGCCCTTCAGGAATTCAGTGGTGCGGTACTGGTGGTCTCCCACGATCGCCATTTGCTCAAAAGCACCACCGACAATTTTTATCTGGTAGCAGACGGCAAGGTCGAGGAGTTCGACGGCGACCTGGAGGACTACACCCGCTGGTTGGTGGAGTATCGCCAGCGCAATGCGCCGGTCAGCAACACCCCGGTCAACCCGGACAAGACCGACAAGAAAGCCCAGCGTCAGGCTGCCGCTGCATTGCGCCAGCAACTGGCGCCGCACAAGCGTGAGGCTGACAAGCTCGAAGCCGAGCTGGGCAAGCTGCATGAGAAACTCGCAAAGATCGATGCCAGCCTTGGCGACAGCGATATCTACGAGCCGATGCGCAAGAACGAGTTGCGTGACCTGCTGGCCGAGCAAGCCAAGCTGAAGGTGCGCGAAGGGGAGCTGGAAGAAGCCTGGATGGAAGCCCTGGAACTGCTGGAAAGCATGCAGGCGGAGCTGGAGGCGCTGTCTTGATGGAGGCCTTCAGGCTGCCGCTGCCAGCGATGTGGATCGAGCCGATCTGGCTCGGTGTGCAAATCCTGCTGATCCTGCTGGCGGGCTACATCGCCCAGCGTTTCGTTGCCAAGTGCCTGACCCGCCTCGGTGAGCGCTATCCGTTTCCGCCGCAGTTGCTGATGCCGCTGCGCGGCGGCCTGCGTTGGCTGATCATGGGCAGTGCATTGATTTTCGTGCTGGAGCGTCTCGGGGTTTCTGCCACGGTGCTCTGGACGGCGCTGTCGGGGTTCGTCGCGGTGGCGGCGGTGGCGTTTTTCGCCATGTGGAGCGTGCTCTCCAATCTGTTGTGCGCGATTCTGATTTTCACCGTCGGCCCGTTTCGCCTGGGCGATGTGGTCGAGTTAGTGGACACCACCGACAAGCCGGGCGTCAAAGGCCGGGTAGTGGCGATCAATCTGCTGTACACCACGTTGATCGAGGCTGAAGAGCTGGGTACTGGTAGCGCGATGGTGCAAGTGCCCAACAGCTTGTTCTTCCAGCGTTCGGTGCGGCGTTGGCGCGGGACTGATGTGTTTCCTTCCAGCGGGTTTGAAAAGTAGGCCTTCTGTTGCCTGATACACCGCCTTCGCGAGCAGGCTCGCTCCCACACTCGACCAGGTTCAATCTGGAGAGACGCAAGCCAAGGTGGGAGCGGGCTTGCTCGCGAAGGGGGCCTAACGGCATACAACGCTGGTCGGCAGTCGCCATTTCCTTCAAAAAATCGGTAGTCATCCACCCAAAGCCGCATTAGCTTAGACACCTGTCACGAGTCCGAGTCGAGGTGTGCAATGGAGCTTCAAACATGGCTGGCGTTTTTTGCCGCCTGCTGGGTGATCAGTCTTTCTCCCGGTGCCGGCGCCATTGCGTCAATGTCCAGTGGCCTGCAGTACGGTTTCTGGCGCGGCTACTGGAACGCCCTGGGCCTGCAGTTGGGCCTTGCTGTGCAGATTGCCATTGTTGGCGCCGGTGTCGGCGCGATTCTCACGGCGTCGGCCACGGCTTTCCATGCGATTAAATGGTTCGGTGTGGCCTACCTGGTTTATCTCGCCATCAAACAATGGCGTGCGCTACCCAGCGATATGAGCGATGACGCGGCGATCCGGCAGATTGGCAAGCCGATGGCCCTGGTGTTCCGAGGCTTCCTGGTGAACATTAGCAATCCCAAGGCGTTGGTGTTCATGCTGGCGGTGTTGCCACAGTTCATTGATCCGCACGCGCCACTGCTGATCCAGTACGTGATCATTGGTGTCACCATGGTCTGCGTGGACCTGATCGTCATGGCCGGTTACACCGGTTTGGCTTCCAAGGTGCTGCGTATGTTGCGCACACCGAAACAGCAACGGCGCATGAACCGTACCTTTGCCGGGCTGTTCATTGGCGCGGCGGCGTTCATGGCCACCCTGCGTAAAGCCGCGGTTTAAACATCAAGCACAAAAAAGGCGACCTCTTCAGGTCGCCTTTTTCGTTTATGCGCTGTCGTGCAATCGACGACAAAGCTTGAGTGAAACTGATTGGGAGTGAACAATATGTTACTTCGTATTTCCAATTGAGATTCGTTCATGATTGCCCCGTCCCGATTCCTGGCCTGGCTGTTAGCGCCGGTGTTTGCCCTGTGCAGCTTTAATCTGCTGGCCGACACCGTGGAAGGTGCCCCGCAAGCGTTGCACTTGCTCGATTACCTCGGCGCGGACTATCCGCAAGCGGTGCAGGCAGGCAAGGTCCTCAACGAATCCGAATACCGCGAACAACTGGAATTTGTCCAGGTGTTGCAAGGTTTGATTGCCGGCATGCCGGCCAAACCGGAAAAAGCCGGGCTGGAGCAGGGCGTCAGCGCGCTGCGCGAGGCGATCAGCGCGCGTCGGGACGGTGCGGACGTTGCCCGCCAGGCTCGGCAACTCGGCGCAAAATTGGCCGTGGCCTATGAAGTCAGCCAGGCGCCGATCATTACCCCGGACCCGACTCGCGGCGCGCCACTGTACGCCCAGCATTGTTCGGTGTGCCACGGCGATACCGGCGCTGGCGATGGTCCGGCGGGTGTGGGGCTGACCCCTGCGCCGGCCAATTTGCGAGATAAGACGCGCCTGGATCACCTGAGCCTCTACGCGATCTACAACACACTGGGCCTGGGGGTCGAAGGCACCGATATGCCGGCTTTCGGCGATCAGCTCGATGATCGTCAGCGTTGGGACCTGGCAACCTATATCGCCAGCTTCAGCGCCGATCCGCAGGCCGCCAGCAGCGACAAGACCTACAACATTGCCGATCTGGCCCGTCAGACGCCGGCCGAAGTGCAGGCAGCCGACGGTCCGCAGGGCGCAGCGACGTTCCGCGCGCAACGGGCTCAGCCGCCGCAAGCCAAGCGTGGCCCGGCGCAGTTGCTCGACTACACCGCGACTACCCTGGACAAGAGCGTCGCGGCTTACCGCGCAGGCGATCACGATCAAGCCTACGACCTGTCGGTAGCGGCGTACCTGGAAGGCTTCGAGCTGGTCGAAAGCTCCTTGGACAACGTCGATGCCAACGTGCGCAAAGACACTGAAAAGTCGCTGATGGCTTACCGTCAGTCATTACAGGATGGCTTGCCGGTGGAGCAGGTGGAACAGCGCCTGGAGACGGCCAAGGCCAAGTTGAAAACGTCTGCCGGATTGTTGGGCAGCGATGGTTTGAGCTGGTCGCTGAGCTTTATTTCCGGCCTGCTGATTCTGTTGCGCGAAGGCCTGGAAGCCATCCTGGTGCTGGCAGCGATTCTCGCCTTCCTGCGTAATACCGGCCAACAGTCGGCGGTACGCAGTGTCAACGTCGGTTGGGGCCTGGCACTGTTGGCCGGTCTGGGTACCTGGGCGCTGGCGGCGTATGTGATTGATGTCAGCGGCTCGCAGCGTGAGTTGCTGGAAGGTGCAACGGCCCTGTTCGCCAGCGTCATGGTGTTGTGGCTCGGTGTGTGGATGCACGACCGTCGTCATGCCGCGGCCTGGCAGGATTACATCAAGAGCAGCCTGGTGGGCGGTGGTGGGCGTTTCGGTTTTGCGATCCTGGCGTTTTTCTCGGTGTATCGCGAACTGTTCGAAGTGATCCTGTTCTACGAAACCCTGTGGTTGCAGGCCGGACCGGCGGGCCATGACGCAGTATTGGCCGGTGGCGCGACGGCGTTGGTGTTGTTGGTCGGCTTGGCCTGGGTGATCCTGCGCGGCTCGGCGAAACTGCCGCTGGCGCTGTTCTTCAGCATCAACGCCGGTCTGCTCTGTGCCTTGTCGGTGGTGTTTGCCGGGCATGGCGTGAAGGCGCTGCAGGAAGCCGGGATCTTCGGCACGCGGCCGGTGCCGTTCTTTGAGTTCGATTGGTTGGGGATTCATGCGGATGCGTATTCGCTGACGGCCCAGGCTGTGGCCTTGGTGGCGATCATCGTGCTGTACAGCCGCAGTCGCCTGGCCGAGAAGCGGCGGGTGCAGGTTTCTTGACAGCATTCGCTTCGCTCACATTCGCGAGCAGGCTCGCTCCCACAGGATTGCGTATAACCTGTGGGAGCGAGCCTGCTCGCGAAGCTTTGAAGAGGAAAACCTGATGCGCGTATGGATCGATGCCGACGCCTGCCCCCGGGCGGCCAAGGATCTGGTGGTGAAGTTCGCCCTCAAGCGCCAGTTCGAAGTGGTACTGGTGGCCGGCCAGCCACAGATCAAGCCCGGCCTGGCGCTGGTGAAGTTGATCGTGGTGCCAAGTGGCCCTGATGCGGCCGACGACTACCTCGTGGAGCACGCGGTACCTGGTGAGCTGGTGATCTGCAGCGATGTGCCGCTGGCCGACCGCTTGGTGAAAAAAGGCGTTGCTGCGCTGGACCCGAGGGGCAAGGAGTTCGATGCGCAGAACATGGGCGATCGCCTGGCCGTGCGCAACCTGTTCACCGATTTGCGCGAACAGGGGCAAATGAGTGGCGGGCCGGCGCCGTTTGGCGAGCGGGAAAAGCAGGCGTTTGCCAATGCGCTGGACAGGATCCTTACAAGGCTGACCCGCCAAGCTTGAACCTTGTAAAGAACCCTGTGGGAGCGGGCTTGCTCGCGAATGCGGTGTATCAGTCACCATCATTGTTGAATGACACACCGCTTTCGCGAGCAAGCCCGCTCCCACATTTAATCGATGTCAGGCGTCGTTTTCGTGGGTCAGTTCGAGCACGCGGTCGACCAGCTTGTTGATACCCGAGGCCGCCTCACTGATGCTCCCCGCCAGCATGTACGCCGGAGTGCTCACCAGTTTGCGTGCCTTGTCTTCGACGATATCACTCACGGCACATTCCTTGTGGGTGGCGCCCATCTTGTTCAGGGCCGCTGCCGTTTCTGCGTCGTTGCCGATGGTGCACGTCACGCCAGGCCCATAGATTTTCGCCGCCAGGGCAGGTGAGATGCAGATCAGACCGACCGGTTTACCGGCCTCGGCAAAGGCTTCGGTCAATGCCAGGACATCCGGTTGCACCGTGCAGCCAGTACCTTCGATAGCAAAGTTGGAAAGGTTCTTGGCCGAGCCGAAGCCGCCGGGAATGATCAGTGCATCGAATTCTTCAGCGTCCGCTTCGCGGATGTCCTTGATCTCACCACGGGCAATGCGCGCCGCCTCCACCAGTACGTTGCGCGACTCGGGCATTTCCTCGCCGGTCAGGTGATTGATGACGTGCAGTTGCGCGATATTCGGGGCAAAACACTGCACCTGCGCGCCACGTTGGTCCAGGCGCAGCAGGGTCACCACACTTTCGTAAATCTCGGCGCCGTCGTATACGCCACAACCGGAAAGGATCACTGCAACTTTTTTGCTCATGGGCTTTTCTCCAGATTCATGGCGTTAAATGTCCACTAATTTGTCACTCGTTGCCATAGGGATAATTCGAGGCTACACATAGGATCTGTCCTCAAGATTCCGACCAGGGCGCGTCATGGACTTCATTCTGTATGCGGTGCCGTTTTTCTTTGTGCTGATCGCTGTCGAGCTGCTGGCCGACCGTTGGCGCGGGGTCAGCAACTATCGGCTGGCGGACGCGATCAACAGCATCAGCACCGGTGTGCTGTCGACCACCACCGGCCTGCTGACAAAAGGCGTAGGGCTGGTGACCTATGCGTTCGCCCTCAAGCACCTGGCACTGTTCGAGCTCTCGTCCGACAGCATCTGGGTCTGGGTGTTCGCCTTCGTCCTTTACGATTTCTGCTACTACTGGCTGCACCGCATGGGCCACGAGCGCAACATCCTCTGGGCCGCGCATTCGGTGCATCACCAGAGCGAGGACTACAACCTCTCCACCGCCTTGCGCCAGACCAGTACCGGATTTCTCCTGAGCTGGATCTTCTACCTGCCCATGGCCGTCATTGGTGTGCCGTTGCTGGTGTTCGTCAGCGTCGCGGCGTTGAACCTGCTGTACCAGTTCTGGGTGCATACCCGGCACATTCCCAAGCTCGGCTGGTTCGAGTGGTTTTTCGTCACGCCATCCAATCATCGGGCCCACCATGCACAGAACGCTCTCTACATGGATCGCAACTACGGCGGTGTGTTCATTATTTGGGACCGTCTATTCGGCTCGTTCCAGGAAGAAGACGACAACGAGCCGGTGATTTTCGGCGTCACCACGCCGCTGTCGAGCTGGAACCCGGTGTGGGCCAACGTGCAGTTCTACGCCCAGTTGTGGGCGGATGCGCGGCGTGCCGAAAACACCTGGGACAAGCTGCGGATCTGGTTCATGCGCACCGGCTGGCGGCCGGCGGATGTGGCGGCCAAGTACCCGATGAACAAGCCCGACCTGAGCCAGTTCCGCAAATTCGAGGTGCCATTGGACGGGCGTCAGCAGCTCTACGTGCTGTTACAGTTCTGCGTCTACATCGCGTTTGGCAGCTATTTGATGAACCTCGCGCCCAATCTGTCGACGACCGCGTTGGTGTTGGGCTGGGGAGCTGTGGCGCTGGGCCTGTTCGTGCTGGGCGTTGCCCTGGAGAATCGCCCGTGGGCGCTGAAGCTGGAGTTGCTGCGGCTGGCATCGAATGTGCCACTGGTATGGCTTGCGCCGCTGGTGGGGCTGTGGCCGGCCAGCGCGGTGGGCTGGGTCGGCCTGCTCAGTTACAGTCTGATCAGCGGTATCGGTCTCTACTGTTGCAGAAACCGTTTTACTCGATTGGCGTCTTAGGGTTGCCGGCATTGTGCTGTTGGGCTTTGAGGGCTTGCTCGTCGGCATAGATCTGCCTGGCCAGGCGAGCATTCTTGAACCGGCGGCGCAGCCACAGGCCCAACCCGAGGACGAGCAGGGCACCGAGCACCCACAGTTCGTATTTCTTGATACTGCCGAGCATCCCTTCCAGTACCGCGCCAAAGTGATAGGCTGCCGCCGCCAGTGCGGTGGCCCAGATCGCAGCGCCAATTCCGTTGAGCAGCAGATAACGGCCCGGTGGATAGCCAGACAGGCCGATTGCCACCGGCATCACGGTGCGCAGGCCATAGACGAAGCGAAAGCTCAAGACCCAGATATCCGGATGCTTGCGGATGTGCTCGAGCGCCCGATCACCCATCAACTGCCAGCGCGGCTTGCGTGCCAGAAGCTTGCGCCCGTGCTTGCGTCCCAGGAAGTACCACAGCTGATCGCCGGCATAACTGCCGAAGAACGCCACGACCACCACCAGGTTGATGTCCATGTATCCACGGAACGCGAGGAAGCCTGCGAGCACCAGGATGGTTTCGCCTTCGAAGAATGTGCCTAGAAACAGGGCAAAGTAGCCGAAGTCATGCAGAAATTGTTGGAGCATTGTCTGGGTGCTGGCGAAATGAACGCGCAGCCTAACCCTTCGTACACATTCAGGAAAGTGTCCAAATGTGTCTCGACGTGAACATTTCCTACAAGGACAATGGAATGCGGCTACCTGTCACAGGTTGCACACAACTGTCATGTGATCGTCATAATGGCCGCTTATAACTGTCACGCTCGCCCGTCTGCGCGGGCTCAGGAGTCTGCCGTGAGCTTTACCCCCGCCAACCGCTTGTTCCCCGCAACCCGCCTGCGCCGCAACCGTCGCGATGATTTTTCGCGTCGACTGGTCCGTGAAAACGTGTTGACCGTCGATGATTTGATCCTGCCGGTTTTCGTACTGGACGGTGAAAACCGTCGCGAAGCGGTGGCCTCGATGCCGGGCGTCGAACGCCTGACCATCGATCTGTTGCTGGAAGAAGCGGCCAAGTGGGTCGAGCTGGGCATTCCGGCGCTGGCGCTGTTCCCGGTGACACCTCCAGAGCTCAAGTCGCTGGATGGCGCCGAAGCCTGGAACCCCGAAGGCATTGCCCAGCGCGCCACCCGCGCCCTGCGTGCACAGTTCCCTGAGCTGGGCGTGATTACCGACGTCGCGCTGGACCCGTTCACCACCCACGGCCAGGACGGTATTCTCGACGAAGAAGGCTATGTGCAGAACGACATCACCGTCGATGCACTGGTCAGGCAAGCCCTGTCCCATGCCGAAGCTGGCGCCCAAGTGGTTGCGCCTTCGGACATGATGGACGGTCGCATCCAGGCTATCCGCGAGGCCCTCGAAGTGGCCGGTCACGTCAACGTACGGATCATGGCCTATTCGGCGAAGTACGCCAGCGCCTATTACGGCCCGTTTCGCGATGCGGTCGGTTCGGCACTGAACCTGGGCAAGGCCAACAAGGCCTCCTATCAGATGGACCCGGCCAACAGCAACGAAGCCCTGCACGAAGTGGCGGCTGACTTGTCAGAAGGCGCAGACATGGTCATGGTCAAGCCAGGCATGCCCTATCTGGACATCCTCTGCCGGGTCAAAGAAGAATTCAAAGTGCCGACTTTTGTTTATCAAGTCAGTGGCGAATACGCCATGCACATGGCGGCGATCCAGAATGGCTGGTTGAGCGAAGGGGTTATCCTCGAATCCCTGACCGCTTTTAAACGCGCAGGCGCCGATGGCATCCTGACATATTTTGCCGTTCGTGCTGCTCAACTGTTACGAGAGCAACAATAGCCCTCCCAGGAACATTCGATGAATACCGAAGTACTCACTGAAGTTGCCGTAAAAGACGCCCAACCTGTGGTGGAGCAAGTCGACGAGACCCCGCCGGAGCTGGAGCCAGCTCCGCCCGCGGCGGTCGTCGAGACCGCTGTGGCAGCGCCAGCGATTGCCATTCCCGGCCTGGATGACAGCAGCCTGTATATCCACCGCGAGCTGTCGCAGCTGCAGTTCAACATCCGCGTGCTGGAACAGGCACTGGACGAGTCCTACCCGTTGCTGGAGCGCCTGAAATTTCTGCTGATCTTCTCCAGCAACCTGGACGAGTTCTTCGAGATTCGTGTCGCCGGCCTCAAGAAGCAGATCACCTTCGCCCGGGAGCAAGCGGGTGCCGACGGCTTGCAACCGCACCAGGCCCTGGCCCGTATCAGTGAACTGGTCCACGGTCACGTCGATCGTCAGTACGCGATCCTCAACGACATCCTGCTGCCGGAGCTGGAAAAACATCAGGTCCGCTTCATTCGTCGCCGTCACTGGACGACCAAGCTCAAGACCTGGGTGCGCCGCTATTTCCGTGACGAGATCGCCCCGATCATCACCCCGATCGGCCTCGACCCGACGCACCCGTTCCCTTTGTTGGTGAACAAAAGCCTTAACTTCATCGTCGAGCTCGAGGGTATCGACGCCTTTGGTCGCGACTCCGGCCTGGCGATCATCCCGGCACCGCGCCTGCTGCCGCGGGTTATCAAGGTGCCGGAAGAAGTCGGCGGCCCTGGCGACAACTACGTATTCCTGTCGTCGATGATCCACGCTCACGCCGATGACCTGTTCCAGGGCATGAAGGTCAAGGGCTGCTATCAGTTCCGCCTGACCCGAAACGCCGACCTGGCGCTGGACTCGGAAGATGTCGAAGACCTGGCACGTGCCCTGCGAGGCGAGCTGTTCTCCCGTCGTTATGGCGACGCGGTGCGATTGGAAGTCGCCGATACCTGCCCGAAACACCTGTCCGACTACCTGCTCAAGCAATTCAACCTCAGCGAGAGCGAGCTGTATCAGGTCAACGGCCCGGTGAACCTGACGCGTCTGTTCAGCATTACCGGCCTGGACAGCCAGCGCGAGCTGCAATACACGCCGTTCACCCCGCAGATTCCGAAACTGCTGCAGAACAGCGAAAACATTTTCAGCGTGATCAGCAAGCAGGACATCCTGTTGCTGCACCCGTTCGAGTCGTTCACTCCGGTGGTCGACCTGCTGCGCCAGGCCGCCAAGGACCCGCACGTGTTGGCGGTGCGTCAGACCCTGTATCGCTCCGGCGCGAACTCGGAAATCGTCGATGCATTGGTGGATGCGGCGCGTAACGGCAAGGAGGTCACCGCGGTGATCGAATTGCGCGCGCGGTTCGACGAAGAGTCCAACCTGCAACTGGCCAGCCGTCTGCAAGCGGCCGGTGCGGTGGTGATCTACGGTGTGGTCGGCTTCAAGACCCACGCCAAGATGATGCTGATCCTGCGCCGCGAAGCGGGTGAGATCGTGCGTTACGCCCACCTCGGCACGGGTAACTATCACGCCGGCAACGCTCGCCTGTATACCGACTACAGCCTGCTGACCTCCGACGACGCCCTGTGCGAAGACGTCGGAAAGCTGTTCAGCCAGTTGATCGGCATGGGCAAGACGCTGCGCATGAAGAAGCTGCTGCATGCGCCGTTTACCCTGAAAAAGGGCATGCTCGACATGATTGCCCGCGAAACCCAGTTCGCCCTCGAGGGCAAGCCGGCGCACATCATCGCCAAGTTCAACTCGCTGACCGATCCGAAGATCATCCGCGCGTTGTACAAGGCCAGCCAGTCGGGCGTGCGCATCGACCTGGTGGTGCGTGGCATGTGCTGCCTGCGGCCGGGCATCGCCGGGGTGTCGCACAATATCCATGTGCGCTCGATCATCGGTCGCTTCCTGGAGCACACCCGGGTCTTCTACTTCCTCAATGGAGGCGAAGAGCAGATGTTCCTCTCCAGCGCTGACTGGATGGAGCGCAACCTCGACAAGCGCGTCGAGACTTGCTTCCCGGTAGAGGGCAAGAAGCTGATCATGCGGGTCAAGAAAGAGCTCGAGCTGTACCTCACCGACAACACCCACAGCTGGAGCCTGCAGTCGGACGGCCGTTACATCCGCAATACACCGACCGGCAACCAGAACCCGCGTAGTGCCCAGGCTACCTTGCTGGAGCGGTTGGGTAGTCCGATCCTGGCGGTTCGGTAACACCGGCACGAGGAAAAAAAATGGCGATCCCTGTGGATCGCCATTTTTGTTTCCGCCCTGTAGGAGCTGCCGCAGGCTGCGATCTTTTGATCTTGTTTTGAAGGGCAAAATCAAAAGATCGCAGCCTGCGGCAGCTCCTACAGGTTCAGCGCACGGTCAGTACGGTGTCTACGCGGGTGAGCCATTGCGCTTCAATCTCGAAGTCGGCCTGGGTCAGTTGGTTGTCCTCCAGCCAGTGCTCCGGGAAAACGACTTCCAGGTGGTTGCCATTGGCGTTCAGTTCCACCTGAGGCATTTGCTGGGTGCCGCGGATGTGATGGAACAGGATCGCGAAGCGTAGCAATACGCAAAGACGAATCAGCTTGGTGCCGTCATCGCCGAATTCGGCGAACTTGTCCTTGGGAATGTTGCGGCGGTGGCCGCGCACCAGCAGTGCAAGCATCAATTGGTCTTCGCGGGAGAAACCGGCCAGGTCCGAGTGCTCGATCAGGTAGGCGCCATGCTTGTGGTACTGGTAGTGGGCAATGTCCAGGCCCACTTCATGCACCTTGGCCGCCCAGCCGAGCAGTTCGCGCCAGACGCCGTCTTCCAGGTCCCAGTCCTTGGCCACCTGGTCGAAGGCATGCAGGGCCTTGCGCTCGACACGCGCCGCCTGTTCCAGATCGACGTGATAACGCTCCATCAGCGACGTCAGGGTGCGCTCACGCACGTCTTCGTGATGATGACGACCCAGCAGGTCATAGAGAACGCCTTCGCGCAGCGCGCCTTCACAGTGGTCCATGCGTTGCAGTTCAAGTGAATCAAAGATGGCTTCGAGGATCGCCAGGCCGGCCGGGAAAATCGCCCGACGGTCCGGCTTGATGCCTTCGAAGTCGATTTTCTCGACATCGCCAAGCTTGATCAGCTTGCGCTTGAGCCAGGCCAGGCCTTCGGCATTCACTTCGCCGCTGCCGTGGCCGCCGGCCTTCAGCGCCAGGCCGATGGCGCGAATGGTGCCCGAGGAGCCGATGGCTTCATCCCAGGTCAGGCGATGCAGGGCGTGTTCGATGCTCATGATCTCCAGCCGTGCCGCGGTATACGCCTGGGCGTAGCGGGCCGGGGTGATCTTGCCGTCCTTGAAATAACGCTGGGTGTAGCTGACGCACCCCATCTGCAGGCTTTCGCGCAACAAGGGCTCGAATCTCTGCCCGATGATGAACTCGGTGCTGCCGCCGCCGATGTCGGCCACCAGGCGTTTGCCCGGGGTGTCGGCGAGGGTGTGGGACACGCCCAGATAGATCAGGCGCGCTTCTTCACGGCCGGAGATGACTTCCACCGGGTGGCCGAGGATTTCTTCGGCGCGGTGGATGAATTCGTTGCGGTTACGGGCTTCACGCAGGGCGTTGGTGCCGACGATCCGCACGGCGCCCGGGGGCATACCGTTGATCAGTTGGGCGAAACGCTTGAGGCAATCGAGCCCGCGTTGCATGGATTCTTCGCTGAGGTGGCGTTCGTCGTCGATACCGGCGGCCAACTGAACCTTCTCCCCGAGACGTTCGAGAATGCGGATTTCGCCGTTCTGGGCCTTGGCCACGACCATGTGAAAGCTGTTGGAGCCCAGGTCGATTGCGGCGATCAGAGACAGATTCTTGGCTTGGGATTGCGGCATGGTCAGGGGTCTCGGTCGATAACCTCGACATCCTGCCACGATCAAAGGCTGCCGCCAACGCGTTGTGTTCAAAGCCGATCGTTCCCACGCTCTGCGTGGGAATGCAGCCCGGGACGCTCTGCGTCCCAAAGCGGACGCGGAGCGTCCGTTGAGGCATTCCCACGCGGAGCATGGGAACGATCAGGTTGTCGCCTCGACCGTGCCAATGAAATTCGCCAGCTCTGCCGTCTGCGGATTGGCAAACAACACCTTCGGATCGCCCACCTCATGCACCAGGCCCTGATGCA
This sequence comes from Pseudomonas sp. V98_8, assembly GCF_029967975.1. Lineage (NCBI taxonomy): Bacteria > Pseudomonadati > Pseudomonadota > Gammaproteobacteria > Pseudomonadales > Pseudomonadaceae > Pseudomonas > Pseudomonas sp. V98_8. The sequence continues at coordinate 8,315 of NZ_JASCAE010000001.1, read as the reverse complement.
TGAACACCAACTTATCCCCAACCTCCCGGGCAAAACGCATCTCATGGGTGACCATGATCAGCGTCATGCCTTCCTTGGCCAGTTGCCGAACCACGCTCAGCACTTCGTTGACCAGCTCCGGGTCGAGCGCCGAGGTGATTTCGTCGCACAGCAGCACCTTGGGCGACATCGCCAGCGCACGGGCAATCGCCACCCGCTGTTGCTGCCCGCCGGACAGGCGATCGGGGAAGGCATCGAACTTCTCCCCAAGCCCGACCCGTTCCAGCATCTGTCGCGCCAGTTCGGCAGCCTGGGTCTTCGGCACTTTCTGCACCACCTGCGGCGCGAGCATCACGTTCTCGCCCACCGTCAGGTGCGGGAACAGGTTGAACTGCTGGAACACCATCCCGACTTTCTGCCTCAGGCTGCGCAGGTCGGCGCGGGCGGCGTCGAGGTATTCGCCGTCGACTTCGATGACGCCATCGTTGATCGATTCCAGGCCGTTGAGGGTGCGCAGCAAGGTCGACTTGCCCGAGCCGCTGCGGCCGATGATCGCCACCACCTGGCCTTGCTCGACACTCAGGTCGATGCCTTTGAGCACATGGTGGTCGCCATAGTATTTATGCAGGGCGGAAATTCTAAGCAGAGGCATGCAGTCTCCTTTCCAGGTAGCGCGCACTGAGGGACAAGGGGTAGCAGAGCAGGAAGTAGCCGAGGGCAACCAGGCCGTAGACCATGAAAGGCTCGAAGGTGGCGTTGGCCAACATGCCGCCGGTCTTGGTCAGTTCGGTGAAACCGATGATCGAGGTCACGGCGGTGCCCTTGACCACTTGCACGGAGAAGCCCACGGTCGGCGCCACGGCGATGCGCAACGCTTGTGGCAGGATCACGTAGCGCAATTGCTCCAGGGGATTGAGCGCCAGGCTCGACGAGGCTTCCCACTGGCCGTTGGGGATCGACTCGACGCAACCCCGCCAGATTTCCGCCAGGTAGGCGCTGGTGAACAGCGTCAAGGCGATTGCCGCCGCGGCCCACGGCGAAATCTCCACCCCGGCCAGGGCCACGCCGAAGAACACCAGAAACAGCTGCATCAACAGCGGCGTGCCCTGGAACAACTCGATGTAAGTGCGGGCAAAACTGCGCGGCAAGGGTTTGTTCGAGAGGCGCATCAGCATGATGAGCAAGCCGATCAGCCCGCCGCCCACGAACGCTACCAGCGACAACGCCAGTGTCCATTGCAGGCCCGTGAGCAGGTTGCGCAGGATGTCCCAGAAGGTGAAATCGCTCATCGGCTGCTCCTGGCGATGAATCGGTGGCCGATCCAGTTCAGCAACTGGCGGATCAACAGGGCCATGCACAGATAGAGCAGCGTGGTCAGTGCATAGGTTTCAAAGGCGCGGAAGTTGCGCGACTGGATGAAGTTGGCAGCGAAGCTCAGCTCTTCGGTGGCGATCTGCGAACAGACCGCCGAACCGAGCATGACGATGATGATCTGGCTGCTCAGGGCCGGCCAGACCTTGCCCAGCGCTGGCAGCAGCACCACATGGCGGAAGGCTTCGAAGCGCGTCATCGCCAGGGCCGCCGCGGCCTCCAGCTGACCTCGCGGAACCGCCTGGACGCCAGCACGGATGATCTCGGTGGAATAGGCTCCCAGATTGATCACCATCGCCAGCACCGCTGCCTGCCATTCGGAAATCTGCACACCCAGGGAGGGCAGGCCGAAGAAGATGAAAAACAACTGCACCAGAAACGGCGTATTGCGGATCAACTCGACATAGACCGCAAAAAAACCGGCGAAGGGTCGGATGTTCCACGCCCGCACCAGCGCCCCGACGATGCCAAGGCCCACCCCCAGCACCGCGCCGATCGCCGTCAGCTCAAGGGTGAACAGCGCACCGCGCAGCAACAGGTCGGTGTTGTGCACCACCGGCAAGAAATCGAACTGATAAGCCATCGCGTGTCTCCTGCGTGCCGGATCAGAGGTCGGCCGGCAGCGGTTCTTTCAACCAGGCCAGGGCGTTTTTCTCCAATGCACCGTCGCTTTTGGCGGAGACGAGGATCTGGTTGACCTTGTCCAGCAGCGCCGGCTCGTTCTTGTTCACGCCCACGTAGACGGGCGAGTCCTTGAGCTTCACTTTCAGCGCCGGCACACGTTTGGGACTCTTCTCGCTGATCGCGACCATCACCACGTTGCCGCTGGCGATCAGGTCCACTTGCCCCGCCAGATACGCGGCGATGGTCGAGTTGTTGTCTTCGAAGCGCTTGATGGTCACGCCTTCGGGGGCGACCTTGGTCAGCTCGATGTCTTCGATGGCGCCACGGGTGACGCTGACGGTTTTGCCCTTGAGGTCGTCCAGGCTCTTGATGTCGGCATCTGGAGGACCGAACACGGCGAGGTAGAAGGGCGCATAGGCGCGGGAGAAATCGATGACTTTTTCGCGTTCCGGGTTTTTGCCGAGGCTGGAGATCACCAGGTCGACCTTGCCGGTGGTCAGGAACGGAATGCGGTTGGTGCTGTTGACCGGGGTCAGTTCGAGCTTGACCTTGAGCTGGTCGGCCAGCAGTTTGGCGGTATCGATGTCCAGGCCGCGCGGTTTCATGTCCGGGCCGACCGAGCCGAAGGGCGGGAAGTCCTGCGGTACGGCGACCTTGAGAACGCCGCGCTGCACGACATCCTCCAGGGCGTCGGCGTGGGCGGGCGCCTGGCTCAGCACGAGGCTGGCGAACAAGGCTGCGAGGAGGGCGCTGTAACGCTGGGTCATGGCAAGTCTCCGGATCTTTGCGAAGGGATTTCTGCGGATCGACAGAGCATGGGCCATGCCAACATCGCGTTGGTGGGCCGCCAGGCCGCGGATTTGCTGGCGTCGCACGGTCTTACTGGTCTGAACAGTCAGGTGGCGTTTCGCACCCCGATGGCGCAACCGCGAAAGTGACCGAACCCCCATGGGGCACGACTTGCCGGACGCTTCGAATAGCTTTACAACTGAGCGCACATTGGCCTGGTTCGACTGGAAAACCATGAATTCGATCTCTCGCGCCGTACCTGAACTGGCGCTGCAAGCCATCCGCAAACTGATCACCGAACAGGGTTTCGGGCCCGGGGATGCCTTGCCCTCGCAGCGGGACCTGGCGGTGCAATTGGGGGTCAGTCGGGCGTCGTTGCGTGAGGCGCTGTCATCGCTCAGCGCACTGGGTGTCATCAGTATCCAGCCGGGCAAAGGCGTGTTCGTGCAGTCGCCGGTGGAGCTTGAGCGAAGCGAGGCCGCACCCGGTTGGCCCTTCGCGGCCCAGGCTTCGCCCCTGGATATCTTCCAGTTGCGTTACGCGCTGGAGGGATTCGCTGCGGGGCTGGCGGCCGTGACCTTGAGTACCGATGAGCTCGATGCGCTGGAAGATAACGTCGCCGCCATGCGCAACGACCTCAAGTGCGGCGACTTCGAAGCGGCAGCCCGCCTGGACTTCGAATTCCATCGGCGCATTTTGCTGGCCAGCGGCAACCAGGCGATGCTGAGCATCCTGACGGCCAGTGCCGAGATTTTCCTGGAGAGTCAGAAGCTACCGTTCATCCGGGCCGAGCGGGCCATGGAAACCTGGCATGAGCACCGCAAAATCCTTCGCGCGCTGGCGCGCCGGGCCTCGGGAGCCGCGCAAAAGGCCATGCACGAACACGTGCGCAATGCGGCGCTGCGTACCGGGATCGCTTTCGTCGCTCCCGCATTGGCGTGACCTGGGCTATACCCAAACTCATGGAACACCATAGCGAGACTCAATCATCTGCACCTTCCTGAACGAAGGAAGGGCGGCTATGATGGGCCACGTTTTTTTGCTTACAACCCTGGAGAATTCCATGAGCAGCGATCTTATCAAACACGTTAGCGACGCTAGCTTCGAGGCCGACGTACTCAAGGCTGAAGGCGCTGTACTGGTCGACTACTGGGCTGAATGGTGCGGCCCTTGCAAAATGATCGCTCCTGTCCTGGACGAAATTGCAGAGACTTACAAAGGCAAGCTGACCGTTGCCAAGCTGAACATCGACGAAAACCAGGAAACCCCCGCCAAACACGGCGTGCGTGGTATTCCGACGCTGATGCTGTTCAAGAACGGCAACGTTGAAGCGACCAAGGTCGGCGCACTGTCGAAGTCGCAGCTGGCGGCTTTCCTCGACGCCAACATCTAAGCGTCGTAGTAGCGTGTCAGATAAAGGCCCCGCAGTTAGCGGGGCTTTTTTCGTTGTAGAGGGCTAGACGCTCCGAAACTCAGGTGTTACATTCGGCCCCGCGCTGGTTTCTCCAGTGCCCCCTGCTAGCCGTCGCCGACGCTCTCCTTTTCGAATAAGTACGCGATCCTGTCGCCTTCTCCGCGGCGCGGCCTCATTAAGCCAAAAGCTTAATTTCCCCCCTCCATAAATGATTACGTCATTCCTATATGAATCTGACTGAACTCAAGCAAAAGCCGATTACCGAACTGCTCGAATTGGCCGAACAGATGGGCATAGAAAATATGGCCCGTTCGCGCAAGCAGGACGTGATTTTCTCCCTGCTGAAAAAGCACGCGAAAAGCGGCGAGGAAATCTCCGGTGATGGCGTGCTGGAGATTCTCCAGGACGGCTTCGGCTTCCTTCGCTCCGCTGACGCCTCCTATCTCGCCGGCCCAGACGATATCTACGTCTCGCCGAGCCAGATCCGTCGCTTCAACTTGCGTACCGGTGACACCATCGTTGGCAAGATCCGCCCTCCTAAGGAAGGCGAGCGTTATTTCGCACTGCTCAAGGTCGACACGATCAACTTCGACCGTCCGGAAAACGCGAAAAACAAGATTCTCTTCGAGAACCTGACCCCGCTGTTCCCGACCGTGCGCATGAAGATGGAAGCCGGTAACGGTTCCACCGAAGACTTGACGGGTCGAGTCATCGACCTGTGCGCCCCGATCGGTAAAGGCCAGCGCGGTCTGATCGTTGCACCGCCCAAGGCCGGTAAGACGATCATGCTGCAGAACATCGCGGCGAACATCGCGCGTAACAATCCTGAAGTTCACCTGATCGTCTTGCTGATCGACGAACGTCCGGAAGAAGTAACCGAAATGCAGCGTACCGTGCGCGGCGAAGTGGTTGCCTCGACGTTCGACGAGCCGCCAACCCGCCACGTGCAGGTTGCCGAAATGGTGATCGAGAAGGCCAAGCGCCTGGTCGAACACAAGAAAGACGTGGTGATCCTGCTCGACTCCATCACCCGTCTGGCCCGTGCCTACAACACCGTGATCCCGAGCTCCGGCAAGGTATTGACCGGTGGTGTCGATGCCCACGCCCTGGAGAAGCCGAAGCGTTTCTTCGGCGCTGCACGGAACATCGAAGAAGGCGGCTCGCTGACCATTATCGCCACCGCGCTGGTTGAAACCGGCTCGAAGATGGACGAAGTGATCTACGAGGAATTCAAAGGCACCGGCAACATGGAACTGCCTCTGGATCGCCGTATCGCTGAAAAGCGTGTGTTCCCGGCCATCAACATCAACCGTTCCGGTACTCGTCGCGAAGAGTTGCTGACTGCCGACGACGAGCTGCAGCGCATGTGGATTCTGCGCAAGCTGCTGCACCCGATGGACGAAGTGGCTGCCATCGAGTTCCTGGTCGACAAGCTGAAAACGACCAAGACCAACGATGAGTTCTTCCTGTCGATGAAGCGCAAGTAAGTCGATAGACCAGCAAAAGCCGGGGAAACCCGGCTTTTTGCTATCTGATTTTTGATCAACCCGTAGTTCGTGGTTCTGAAGCATGAGGTTCGGCGCTAAACTGCCTGCCCCCGAACGCCACGGCCAACACGAGGCTCACGCATGCAGTATCGCGACTTGCGCGACTTTATCAGCGGCCTGGAACAGCGCGGCGAACTCAAGCGCATCCAGGTTCCGGTGTCCCCAGTGCTCGAAATGACCGAGGTCTGCGACCGCACCTTGCGCGCCAAGGGCCCGGCCCTGCTTTTCGAAAAACCCACCGGTTTTGACATTCCCGTGCTCGGCAACCTGTTCGGCACCCCCGAGCGCGTGGCGTTGGGCATGGGCGCCGAAGCGGTCAGCGAGCTTCGCGAAATCGGCAAGTTGCTGGCGTTCCTCAAGGAACCCGAGCCGCCCAAGGGCTTGAAAGACGCCTGGTCCAAGCTGCCGATCTTCCGCAAGATCATCTCGATGGCACCCAAGGTGGTCAAGGATGCGATCTGCCAGGAAGTGGTCATCGAAGGCGACGACGTCGACCTGTCGACGTTGCCGGTGCAGACCTGCTGGCCAGGCGACGTCGCGCCGCTGATCACCTGGGGCCTGACGGTCACCAAAGGTCCGAACAAGGACCGGCAGAACCTCGGCATCTACCGTCAGCAAGTGATCGGCCGCAACAAGGTCATCATGCGCTGGCTGAGTCACCGTGGCGGCGCGCTGGATTACCGTGAATGGTGCGAAAAACATCCCGGCCAGCCGTTCCCGGTCGCCGTGGCGCTGGGTGCTGACCCGGCGACCATTCTGGGCGCCGTGACCCCGGTGCCGGACAGCCTTTCCGAGTACGCCTTCGCCGGCCTGTTGCGCGGTAACCGTACCGAGCTGGTGAAATGCCGTGGCAACGACCTGCAAGTGCCGGCTACCGCCGAGATCATCCTTGAAGGCGTGATCCATCCGGGCGAGATGGCCGATGAGGGGCCTTACGGCGACCACACCGGTTACTACAATGAAGTCGACAGCTTCCCGGTGTTCACGGTCGAGCGCATCACCCACCGGATCAAGCCGATCTACCACAGCACCTACACCGGGCGTCCACCGGATGAGCCGGCGATCCTGGGTGTGGCGCTGAACGAAGTGTTCGTGCCGATCCTGCAGAAGCAGTTCCCGGAGATCACCGACTTCTACCTGCCGCCCGAAGGCTGTTCGTACCGCATGGCCGTCGTGACCATGAAGAAGTCGTACCCGGGGCATGCCAAGCGGGTAATGCTCGGTGTCTGGTCGTTTTTGCGACAGTTCATGTACACCAAGTTCGTTATCGTCACTGACGACGATATCAACGCCCGCGACTGGAACGACGTGATCTGGGCCATTACTACGCGCATGGACCCCAAGCGCGACACGGTGATGATCGAGAACACGCCCATCGACTACCTGGACTTCGCCTCGCCGGTGTCCGGCCTGGGCTCGAAGATGGGGCTCGATGCCACGCATAAATGGCCGGGTGAAACCACGCGCGAGTGGGGCCGTGTAATCGTCAAGGACGACGCCGTGACCCAGCGGATCGATGCCATCTGGAATCAGTTAGGAATAGATTGATGCGTGTAACCTTGCAGCCCTCCGGAGCAGTACTGGATATCTTGCCCGGCGAGCGGATTCTCGATGGCGCACGTCGCCTGGGCTATGAATGCCCGCAAAGCTGTCGCAACGGTAACTGCCATGTGTGCGCGGCACTGCTGGTGGAAGGGCGCGTGGAGCAGGCAGGCGATGTGCGTGACCATGGCGAGTTCTACACTTGCATAGCAGAGCCGCTGGAAGACTGCATCGTGCTGTGGGATGGCGTGCTCGCGCTGGGAGAATTGCCGGTGCGCAGTCTGTCGTGTCAGGTCACCAGTTGCACCGAGGTCGGTGGCGATACCTGGCGGGTGCGGCTGCGGGCCCCCGCCGGCAAGCCGCCGCGATATCACGCGGGCCAGTATCTGATGATCCATCGCGACAACGGCGAGAAGTCGTCCTTCTCCCTGGCCTCGGCACCCTCCGGTGGCCGTGACCTGGAAATCCACGTGCTGGCGCGCGAAGCCAGCGCGCTTAACCTGATCGAGCAGCTTCAGCGCAACAGCATGGTGCGCGTCGACATGCCGTTCGGTGATGCCCACTTGGCCGAGTTGCCGGACGGCCCGTTGGTGTTGATCGCCGCGGGCACCGGCATGGGCCAGGTCCATGGCCTGATCGAGCATTGCCGCGCCGAGGGCTTCAAGCATCCGGTGCATCTGTATTGGGGGGTGCGTCGTCCTGAAGACTTTTATGAAGTCGAACATTGGGATGAATGGCTGAAGCTGCCCAACCTGTTCCTGCATAAAGTCGTCAGCGATCAATGCGGCTGGCAGGGACGCTGCGGCATGTTGCATGAAGCGGTCTGCGAAGACTTTCCTGATCTCAAAGCCCTGCACGTGTACGCCAGTGGTTCACCGGCCATGGTCTACGGCACGTTGGATGCTTTGGTCGAGGCGGGGATGGACGCCCACCAGATGCGCGCCGACGTATTCGCGTACGCTCCGCGATCTTGATCCGCGATCTTGATCCAGCCCTTGTAGGAGCTGCCGCAGGCTGCGATCTTTTGACCTTGCCTTGAAGATCAAAAG